>CAUWLJ010000123.1:0-8195 GCA_963559585.1 uncultured Eisenbergiella sp.
TTCCAGAAATGACAACAGTTTTCTGCGCGTCCGGTGAAGCATCATCTTCACCTTGCTCTGTGAAAAACCGAACCGGCGGGAGATGGAAGCAACGGAGTCCAGATACCAGTAACGGCAGACGAACACCCGCCTTTCCCACGGTGGAAGGGCGCGGATGAAAGCATTGAGTGCACGGGCAAGCTCTTTCCTTTCAACCTCCTGCTCCACATTTTGACCGGAAGGAATACATTCAGACAGTTCTTCGAGAGCCAGAGCCAGCTCGCCCTGTCCCCGTTTTTGGGCATTCCTGTTTCTTACTTTGTCAATGGCTATCCGTCTGGTTAGCTTTCCCAGAAAGGCGGAGAGAACGGACGGGCTGTGGGGCGGAATGGCGTTCCATGCGCCAAGAAAGGCATCGTTGACACATTCCCTGGCGTCCTCCGGGTCGGAAAGAATATTGCGGGCTATGGTATAACAATAGCTTCCGTATTTTGCCCAGGTCTCGGCAATGGCGTTTTCTGAGCGTGCCCAGTATAAGGCAACAATTTTTTCATCCTCCATGCTGTCTGGAATCCCCCTTTCTCTATTGATCTACTCGTAAAAAATGAGCGGCGGTCACACTTTTTTCATAAAAAACTTTCGGCGGAGCTTCCGGGCGGAAAGGATTCTTTTGGGAAACAGATATTGTTGTCCGCTGTCTTGCCGCTGAACAGCAACAAAAGGATAGCATAAAGCTACTGTTCACAGCAACTTCAAACGGCAAGCGTTTGAGGCGTAAGAATGTGATTCAGGAGTGGGCGGGCCTCTTTTGCAGCGCAAAATTTTCAATAAGCCCGCGAATGTTACTGTTTACCGGCTTGCCAGTGAACAGTAACAGCATAAAAGGGAAGTCTTTGGGATGGCCAAAAAAGAAATGACGATGCTGGGGATTCGTGGTATGATGGGGAAGAAGGAAGGGATGTACTGAATCAGAATGCAGAGGTTTTAATGACCGGATGGTATACATGAAGGAGGCGGCGCCATGCTTTTAGGTTTTTTGATATGGCTTTGCCTGGGGCTGATGTTTATGGGAACCGGCGCTTACATGTTCCTGTCAGGAAAGAGCGTGCCCTTCGGCTTTTGGGCGAATGTGGAAATTTTCCAGGTAAGGGATGTGAGAGGATACAACCGGGCTGTGGGAAAGCTATGGTTCACTTTTGGACTGGTGTTTATCCTTCTGGGGCTGCCGTTTCTGAGCGGACAGAATTCGGCTCTTTCTGTGCTCTCCATTCTGGGCGTTATGGCAGAGGCCATTGGGGCTATGGTAGTCTATACTGTGGTGATCGAGAGGAAGTATCGACGGAAGCAGGGAGAGTGATGAATATAGTGAGAAGTATCGGGAAGGGTAACTCGTATTTCGTTTTGAAACCGCTTAGTAAAGAAAACAAAGAAGCGGTAAACAGGGAGACGGAAGAGAAATGATCTCTACAACTGAACATTTTACTTCATTATACGAAGACTATCATATTGATTTTTGAAGAGAGGCACTGTGTGGTGAATTGAGAGCGAGGTGTTATAATGACCATAGAAGAAATTCTTGCAGGAGAATCGAAAAACGTGGAATTCAAAGAGAGCCTGCCGGAGAAAAGCATCAAATATATGAAATCTGTGGTTGCCTTTGCAAATGGAACCGGAGGAAAGATTATTTTTGGAATTGCTGACAAAACAAGAGAAGTTGTTGGCTTTGACAAGCAAGATGTACTCAAGAAAATGGATGCCATTTCCAATGCCGTATCAGATAGCTGTGAACCGGCAATTATTCCGGATATTACTTTACAGACGATTGATGGCAAGACTGTTATTGTGGTAGAAGTTTCTGAGGGCAGACAGCGTCCATATTATATCAAAGCTCTTGGCAGAGAAGGTGGTGTATATGTTCGTGTAGCTGGAACCACTCGCCTTGCTGACGAGTATATGATAAAAGAGTTGCTGTTTGAGGGCAGTAACTACTTCTCCTGGGAAATTACCAATGGGACAAACCCTGGAGCGTATGAAGGAGGGGTATTCTAAGATCAGAAACGAAGCTCTTGCTCATGCGTTTTCTTATATAATACAAAACTCTAATCGTAGATTTGCTGCACCTCTGCCGGAGTTTTATAAACATGAGCCCTCGTTAATTTTCCTAACCCATACTTAACTCTGGCTCAGTTGCCCCAACTCCTCAGATCTGATATGCTTAAAAACAAGCAGAGGCCAATGCGGAACAACAGAAAAAATTTTTCATTCTGAAATTTGTGTCAAGGCACAAATTTCTGTTTGATCGGAATGCCGCTTACGCGGCAGAAAGAGAGGAACGCATGCAGATCAACGAGGTAATCCGAACTTACAGAAAAGCAAAAAATATGACCCAGGAGGAAATGGCCTCCCGCCTTGGGGTGACAGCTCCGGCCGTCAATAAATGGGAGAGCGGGGCCACAATGCCGGACATTACGCTGCTTCCTCCCATTGCCCGGCTGCTGGGGATCTCTTTGGATACTCTGTTATCCTTTCAGGATGAGCTGAAGCCGGAGGAGATCAATGCGTTGATCCAGGAGGGAGGCAGGAAACTGAAAGAAACCTCCTATGAGGAAATGCTTGTATGGGTAAAGGAGATCCTGTCCACCTATCCCAACTGTGAGATGCTGGCCTGGCAGTTTGCCGTCCTTTTGGATGGCAGGCGGCTGACGGATGCGGCGGAGGATGGTGGGAAATATGAGGAATATATCTGCTCCCTTTATGTAAGGGCTCTGGAAAGCAGGGAGGAGAAGATCAGGAATGCGGCGGCGGGCTCCCTGTTCAGATTTTATCTGAGAAAAAAGGAGTATGGGAAGGCGGAGGAATATCTGAACCGTCTCTCCCAGCGGGATCCGGCAGGAAAACAGATGCAGGCACAGCTCTGCGGGGAGAGAGGGCAGAACGAAGAGGCCTGCAGGCTTTATGAGGAGATCCTCTTTTCCTGCTGCCAGTATGCCAGCGGCGCGCTCCACGGCCTGTATCTGCTGGCCGGGAAGGAAAATGACAGGGAGCGTGCACAGTTCCTGGCGGACAAGCAGGAGGAGCTGGCCAGATGCTTTGAGATGGGGCGGTATCATGAAATTGCCGCCCGCCTGGAAGCCGCGGCAGAGGAGAGGAGGGCGGAAGAAACGCTTGCCCTCTTGAAGGAGCTTCTATCCAGCCTGGATCAGATCCGCGCATTTGCCCACTCCCCGCTTTACTGTCACATGAATTTCCGGGAGATTAGCGAATCGTTTCAGGAAGAGTTACGGGAGGCTCTTCTGAAAAGCTTCCGGGCTGAAACCTACGGATTCCTGAAAGGAAACGAGGAGTGGGAGAGACTGGTAAACTAGGGCGTGCAGATGGCGGGAATGAATTTTCAAACACGATCCAGCCGTCTCTGTCAAACTCTCAAATATAAAAAAGAGCGCCGTCCAGCGTACAAAATAAAACCGCTGTCCGGCGCTTCTCTTTTATATATAGAAGCTTCCGCTCCTCCTTAGTTGGACTTCACTTCCTTCCAAAGCTCATTATACATCTCGTCCGCCTCCTCGCCCAGGTAGGAGAAGGTCTCCAGCCCTTCGTACTGGGCCAGATCCGGGAAAGCGATCTGGGAATTGCGGATATCCTCATCCTCGATCAGCTCCCTTGCAGCATCGTTGGGGGTGGAGTAGGTGATGTACTCAAAGTTTTTCAGCGCGATGTCGGGACGGCACATGAAGTCGATGAACTTCTCGGCGTTTTCCATGTTGGGCGCATTCTTGGGGATTACCCAGGAATCGATCCATACGTTGGTTCCCTCCTTGGGCACCACATATTCCAGATCAGGATTTTCTCTCTGGGTGAAGATGGCCTCCCCGGAGTAGATCACGCCGAGGGCTGCCTCTCCGCCGATCATTTTATCACGCACCTGGTCGATAACGTAGGCCTGCACCAGAGGCTTCTGCTCGATCAGAAGGTTTTTGGCCTCCTCCAGCTCGGCGGGATCCACGGAGTTCATGGAATGGCCGTTCAGCTTCAGGGCTACCATGAACGCATCTCTTACGGAATCCTGCATGAGAATGCTGTCTGCGTACTTTTCATTCCAGAGAATGGACCAGCTGTCCACCGGCTCGTCCACCATGGTCTTGTTGTACAGGATGCCTACGGTTCCCCAGCAGTAGGGTACGGAATATTTGTTTTCCGGGTCAAAGCCCTGGGACTGCTCCCAGTACTGAGCGCCGATATTGGCCTTGGCGTTGGGGATGTTATCAAAGTTCAGCTCAGCCAGAAGATCGTTTTCGATCATCTTCTTGATCATGTAATCGGAAGGGCATACAACGTCATAGGGGGACGCGCCGGCTTCCACCTTGGGATACATGATCTCATTGGTCTCAAATTCATCGTAGATCACCTTGATTCCGGTTTCCTCCTCGAACATGGCAAGGGTGTCGGGATCCACGTATTCGCCCCAGTTGTACACCACAACCTCTCCGGCGCCTTCATTTCCGGAAGCGGAGCCGCAGGCGGCCAGGGACAGGCCGGCAAGAAGGCCGGCGAGCAGTACAGATACTTTCTTTTTCATAGGTTTCCTCCTCATTTGCCGCCGTAATGCGGCGGTTAATGTCTATCCATCACACAGGACGGGCAGCCCCGGACACGGCGCTATCCGGCCGCGCAGCTTTCTGTCCTGCGAACAGGAACGTTTGAACGGTCAGGCCTTTCCGGCGTCTTTCCTGGGCGTATGGTTTACCAGCAGGAGCAGCACCAGCACGGCCAGGAAGATCAGGGTGGAGAGCGCGTACATCTCCGGCTTGATCCCTTTTTTTACCTCGGTATAGATCTTGGTGGAGAGGGTATCGATGCCGGGCCCCTTGGTAAAGTGGGTGATAATAAAATCATCCAGGGACATGGTAAAGGCCATCAGGAAGCCGGAAAGGATGCCGGGCAGCAGATCCGGGAACACCACCTTGAAAAAGGCCTTCATTCTGGACGCGCCCAGATCCAGCGCCGCCTCGTAGGTGCTGGGGTTGAGCTGCTTTAAGCGGGGCATGATGCTCAGGATCACGTAAGGGATGTTGAAGGTGATGTGGGATAGCAGGATCGTCCCGAAGCCCAGCCGCATTCCCAGGCTGATGAAAAGAAGCATGAGGGAAATCCCCGTCACGATTTCCGCATTCAGCATGGGAATGTTGGTAATGCCCATCATCACAGCCCTGCCTTTCCGCTTCATCCCCTGGATGGAAAGGCAGGCAATGGTTCCGATCAGGGTGGCAGTCAGGGCGGAGAGCAGTGCGATCAGGAGCGTATTGTAGAGCGCGTCCAGGATCACCTGATTCTCAAAAAGCTCTTTATACCATTTCAGGGTAAAGCCGCCCCATTTGGCCCTGGTCCTGCTGGCGTTGAAGGAGAGCGCCATCAGCGTCACAATGGGCGCATACAGGAACAGGAAGATAAGGCCGATATAGATTTTCTGTGCGATCGTTTTTTTCATAAAGCACTGCCCTCCCCGTCCTTGTCAAAAATAGAGGTGACGATGATATTCAGGATAATGAAAATCATCAGCACAATGGACAGCCCGCTTCCCAGATGCCAGTTGCCGGCCTGGGTGAATTCCTGCTCGATCACGTTGCCGATCAGGAGGATCTTGCTTCCTCCCAGCAGGTTGCTGATTACAAAAGTGGTGAGAGCGGGCACGAACACCATGGTAATGCCGCTGATTACGCCGGGCAGGCTCAAGGGGAACGTCACCCGGAAAAAGGTCTGCACCCCGTTTGCCCCCAGATCCCTGGCCGCATTGATCACGTTGGGATCGATCTTGACCAGTACATTGTAGATGGGCAGCACCATGAAGGGCAGGAAATTGTAAACCATGCCGAGTATGATGGCATAGGGCGTGTTGATGATGTCAAGGGCGGGCAGATGCAGGAAGGAGAGGACGGAGTTGATCACGCCCGTCTTTTCCAGCAGGGTCTGCCAGGCCAGTGTGCGTAGCAGGAAGTTCATCCACATGGGCAGGATGAAGATGAGCACGATAAAGCTGGTGCGGCTGGTATTGCGTCTGGCCAGGATCATTGCCAGGGGATACGCCAGTAGCAGGCAGATGGCCGTGCCTGCCAGCGAAAGCCCAATGGAGAGAAACAACGCCTTGCGGTGCTCGGGACTGGCAATGGCAAGCACGTTTTCCAGGGTAAAAGCCCCGGTCTTGTCGGTCAGCCCGTAAAAGAACACCATACACAGCGGGATCACGATAAAGGCTGCCGACCAGAACACGTAAGGCGCAGCCAAAATTTTTCTGGAAAGCTTCTTATTCATTGACGGCAGCGGCCTCCTCATCCTCAGACTCCGGCTTGTGCATGATCTGGATATTGAAGGGATCTACACGGATTCCCACCCTGGTTCCCACCGGATACAGCCTGGTGGAGTGCACCAGCCATTCAAAGCCGTTGGCAGTCACCTCCATCTCATAGTGGACGCCCTTGAAGATAAGGTGGGTCACCACGCCGTCCAGCGTCCCTTCTCCGGGAGATACCAGCTCCACATCCTCGGGACGGATCACCGCGTCCACCGGCTTGTTGGTTCCAAAGCCCGTATCCACGCAGGCAAAACGGGCGTCCAGGATGGATACCAGCTTATCCTCCACCATAACGGCGGAGAAAATATTGCTGTCCCCGATAAAGTCCGCCACAAAGGCATTTTCCGGCTCGTTGTAAATATCCTCCGGCGTGCCGATCTGCTGGATATAGCCCTGGTTCATGACCACGATGGTATCGGACATGGTGAGCGCCTCCTCCTGGTCGTGGGTCACGTAGATGAAGGTGATGCCCAGCTCGTTTTTCAGACGGATCAGCTCGTACTGCATATCCTGGCGAAGCTTCAGATCCAGGGCTCCCAGAGGCTCGTCCAGAAGCAGCACCTTGGGCTCGTTCACGATAGCCCGTGCAATGGCCACACGCTGCTGCTGGCCGCCGCTTAAGGAATCGGGCATCCTTTTCTCATAGCCGTCCAGATTCACCAGCTTCAGGGCATATTTGATCTTGTCATCGATATAGGCCCTGCTCTTTCCCTTGATCTTCAAACCGAAAGCGATGTTTTCCGCAATATTCATATGGGTGAAAAGGGCGTACTTCTGGAACACCGTATTCAGCTGCCTCCTGTTTGGCGGCAGACTGGTGATGTCCTTTCCGTCAAAAAAAACCTGCCCCTTATCCGGCGTCTCAAATCCGCCGATGATGCGCAGGGTAGTGGTCTTGCCGCAGCCGCTGGGGCCTAAGAGGGTGAGAAATTCATTTTCCCGGATATAAAGGCTCATGTCATCCAGCACCATGGCGGAGCCGTAGGACTTGGTGATATGCTGTAGGTCGATCAGTCTGTTGCTCATTGGTATACTCCTTGTGCAGATGTTAAAAGCTGGGAGGGCTGCTCACCCAGATGAGGGAAGCGCCCGTCTTTGACCCGGCCGATATATAGTGTGTGGAGCTGGGAGTGAAATAAAAGGACTCCCCCTTCTTCGCCCGGATGGCCCTGCTCCCAAGGTGGATGGTGATGCTTCCGCTTAACACATAACCAAACTCCTCACCCTCGTGGGGATTGTCGGGATAGGTGCTGCCACCGGGCTGCAGCGTCAGCCGGATCGGCTCCATGATATTCCTCTGCGCGTTGGGAATGATCCACTCCGTCATGTTCCCGCACTCCTCGTCGATCTTCTCAAAATAATCCGAGGGGGAGAAAACGATCTGCTCCTCCGTCCTTTCGCTGAAAAATTCCTTAAGATCGGTGCCCAGCACCTGCAGGATGTCTACCAGCGTGGCGATGGAGGGCGAGGTAAGATCCCTCTCCAGCTGGGAGATGAAGCCCTTGGACAGCTCTGCCCGGCCGGCCAGCTCCTCCTGGGTCAGCCCCTTCTGGACGCGCAGCTCCTTCAGTTTGTTTCCTATATTCATATTCTGCTCCATTCTATGCCGTGAAAGTATTATAAACTAAAAGTTTACTGTTACTAAACCGCGGCGCTGAGACCAATTATACTTCAAATTGCCGAAATGTCAATGAGTAAATTTGAAGATTTAAAGCACAGGTGCAGCAGTATATAAATCTACGCATAAAAAAGTGTGCGTCCTGACGCACACCTGCGCCGAACGCGATTGCCGCCAGGCAATATCTGCCTTCCGCTCGAGTGCGCATCCACAGCGGAGCGTCCTTTTTTATACAATAAAAAAGGAACCTGT
>CAUWLJ010000124.1:0-7127 GCA_963559585.1 uncultured Eisenbergiella sp.
GGAGGGCGTGTATGGAAAATCAATTAACGCCAAACAACTCCATGATTTTGGAAACTCGAGAGCTGCTGGAAAACGCCAGAAAAAATGTTGCACAGCAGGTCAATACACAGCTTTTGGCAACCTACTGGAACATTGGCTGGATTATCGTGGAGTATGAACAACAAAATCAGATTCGTGCAGACTATGGAAAACAGACATTAAGGGAACTTTCCAAAGAACTGACGCGGGAATTTGGAAAAGGTTTTTCTGTGTCTAATATTCAATTTATGAGACGATTTTACCAGTCTTACTCAATTCAACAGACAGTGTCTGTTAAATTATCCTGGTCTCATTACTGTGAATTTTTGAGTATTACGGATGTTTTACGATAGATTTGGTTAGGCTGCACCGCGATAATATTAGAAAGGGACAAACGGAATTATGACCTATGTTTTTATACATGGACTTGGGCAGACTTCATCAAGCTGGGACAAGGTGACAGCACATCTTCCCGCTGATATGCAGGTTTATCGTCCCTGTCTATCTGCTCTTGTAAAAGATGAGCAGATTACATACCAAAATCTCTATAAAGCATTTGAAAACGAATGCAGCTGTATGGAAATGCCTTTATGCTTGTGCGGCCTTTCGCTTGGCGCTATCCTTGCATTACAGTACACACTAAACAATCCTCAAAAGGTAAAAGCACTTATGTTGATCGCACCGCAATATAAAATGCCGGAATTATTGTTAGATATTCAAAATATTGTGTTTCGCATTTTACCCCAAGCGGCGTTTGGCTCAATGGGCTTTTCTAAAAGAGATATAATTGCACTGACAACTTCCATGAAGAAGATAGACTTTATATCTTTGCTGAATGAGGTTACTTGTCCGGCTTTCATTGTCTGCGGTCAAAAAGATAGAGCAAACCAAAAGGCCGCGAGGAAATTGGCAAATACCATTCCAAATGCGAAATTATCTTTCGTTGAAAGCGCAGGGCACGAAGTAAATATAGACGCTCCTGCAGCATTAGCAGACTTGATAAAAGAGGCATGGTTCTAGAGCAGTAATCATGTTTTCAAGGGCGTATCAACGACGATACGCAGTAGGAAGTGAGAAAGCCTTGCACAACGCGGCTTTCTTTTTGTATTGCAGTACTTACCATTCTGATTTTCAGTCCTGGTTCGCTGCCCGTTTGCGCCCGCGCAGCCTTCTGCCCATCACAAGCACCCGCCCGCGCAGCTGTCTCAGACAGCCTGGCAGATCATAGCAGTAGACTGCCCTGTACATGGCGCCGCCCAGAATGAAAGCCGTGATGACGTCAAAAACGGAATGCTGCTTCAAAAATACGGTAGCCAGGATGATGGAAACACACAGCGCGAGAGAGGAGAGACGGATCCACTTTTTCTTCCCAAGCCGGCTGTGGAGGAGAGCGAAATGGGCGCCCAGGGAATTGTATACGTGGATGCTGGGCCACAGATTGGTGGCTGTGTCGGTACGGTACAGGGAAGCCACCATCCGGGTAAATACGTTGTCTCTTGGCATCACGCGGGGCCGGAGCTGATGCCCGTTGGGAAGAAAGGTGGATACCAGAAGGAATACGGTCATGCCCGTCATAAGGAAGATGGCGGTTTTCCAGTATTCGTTCTTATCCGTTACGGCCAGATACAGCACCACCGCCGGTATATAGAGAAACCACAGGAAATAGGGGATGATGAACAGCTCGCAGAAGGGGATGTAATCATCCACGCCCATATGGATGATCTGATAGCCTCCCCACAGACTCCGTTTTTCCAGCCAGGCGAACCAGGTCAGGTATACCAGAAAATACAGGGCGAAGGGAAGCAGATGCTTGTACTTGGCATAAAATGTTTTCATATAGGACGCCTTTCTGAAATGGAGGTTAATAATAAAAGCGCAGCAGCTTTTTGTGGCAGGTTACTGTAATATCGCAGGAGCTGGCCGCCACCTCGCCGTCGGTATGCACCCACAGAGGGAGCGTGGTGCGGATCCGGAACCAGGAGCCCCGCAGTCCGGTCACCTCACGGAAGCGGTAATGGCCGCCCCAGAAGGCGGTGGGGAGAACCAGAAGCACCTTCCACCTGGGAACATCGTGGACGATGCACAGATCCAGCAGACCGTCCGAGGCGTCTGCCTGCGGGCTGAACTGAAAGCCGCCGCCCTCAAAACGGTGGGACATGAAGGCTGTGAACATCAGACGGGAAAAACGCACATGCCGCATCCGGCCATCCGCCGTTTTCATATCCAGCTCCGCCTGGGCGTTGGGGCTTTTCAGAAGCTGCCTGAGCGCTACGAACAGATAGGCAAGCTTTCCAAGGCCGAACCGGTTTAAAAGAGTCTTGATGGAGGAATGCTGTACCTCCCGGCATACGCCTGCATCGAAGCCGATTCCGGCGCTGTCCACGAAAAGCTGGTCGGGAAGCGGGGCATCGTTGTAGTGTACGGATCCCACATCCATCGGACGCGCCCGGTCTGCCCGGAGCAGCTGCTCCAGCGCCTTCACCGGATCCCTGCTGATGCCCATATCTCTTGCCAGATCATTGCCGGATCCGGTAGGGATGAAGCTGAAGCGGGTGGACGCAAAATCCTGTATGCCGGAAACCGCCTCATTCACGGTTCCGTCCCCGCCCAGCACCACCAGGTGAACCTCATCCGCCCGTTCTCCCGGAAGGGTAAGCTCACGGGCAAGCCGCTTCATATCTCCCTTCTGCCTCGTAAAATGTACTTTGTATGATATTCCGCGCTTCTTAAGAACCTCCTCGATCCGTTCCCAGCACTTCCCGGCCCGCCCCGAGCGTGAAGCGGGATTCACCAAAAAGTAATACATGCCAGCCAAGCCTTCCCCTCAAGCTTCTTCATTCAACTTAGGCAGTATTTTATCAGAATTTATAAAAAAGTAAATAGGCCGCGCTGCGGTTTAAGAAAAGTATAAGAAAAGTATAATGAAGTTATCGTTTTGACCTCTGTTAAAAATTATTTCCAATCAGGGGAATCTATGCTATAATCAGGCTGGAAAAGGCATCCGGCGGGCCGATGCAGAAGAATGGAAGCGCCGGATGCGGATAAAACTGATGCGGACAAAACTGATACGGGAGGTAGCAGGATGTATTCTTTGGACGAAGTAAGAGCGGCCGATCCTGAGATTGCGGCAGCGATTGTGGAGGAGCAGGAGAGACAGAACAGTCATATCGAGCTGATCGCTTCCGAGAACTGGGTGAGCAAGGCCGTGATGGCAGCGATGGGAAGCGTGCTTACCAACAAGTACGCGGAGGGGTATCCGGCCAAGCGGTACTATGGCGGATGCGAGTGCGTGGACGTGGTGGAGAATCTGGCCATTGAGCGGGCCAAAAAGCTGTTTGGCTGCGACTATGCCAACGTACAGCCCCATTCCGGCGCACAGGCCAACATGGCAGTGCAGTTTGCGGTGCTGAACCCCGGCGATACCATCATGGGAATGAATCTGGATCACGGCGGCCATCTGACCCACGGAAGCCCGGTAAATCTGTCCGGAAAATATTTTCATGTTGTGCCCTACGGAGTGAACGACGACGGTTTCCTGGATTATGAGAAAATGAGACAGACCGCCAGAGAGTGCAGGCCCAAAATGATCATCGCAGGCGCATCCGCCTACGCCAGGACCATTGATTTTGCTGCATTCCGTGAAGCAGCGGACGAGGTGGGGGCATGCCTGATGGTGGACATGGCCCATATCGCAGGCCTGGTTGCGGCCGGTCTGCATCCCAGCCCTATTCCCTACGCGGACGTGGTTACCACCACCACCCACAAGACTCTGCGCGGCCCCAGAGGCGGCATGATCCTCTGCAACAGGGAGGCTGCGGAGAAGTACAATTTTAACAAGGCTATTTTCCCCGGCACTCAGGGAGGCCCTCTGATGCATGTGATCGCGGCAAAGGCGGTCTGCTTTAAGGAGGCTCTCAGTGATGACTTTAAGAAATATCAGCAGGGCATCGTGGACAACGCCCAGGCGCTCTGCCACGGCCTGATGGACAGAGGCGTGAAGATCGTTTCCGGCGGGACGGACAACCACCTGATGCTGGTGGATCTGACCAATTTTGATCTGACCGGGAAAGCGGTGGAGAAGCTTCTGGACGAGGCCCATATCACCTGTAACAAGAACACCATTCCCAACGATCCCAAATCTCCCTTTGTGACCAGCGGAATCCGTCTGGGCACTCCGGCGGTCACCTCCAGAGGAATGAATACGGCGGACATGGACAGGATAGCGGAGGCCATCGCCATGGTTCTGAAGGGCAGAGAGGAGAGCATTCCTGCGGCCCGCGCCATCGTGAAGGAGCTTACCGATAAATATCCGCTTGTCTGATTAAAACGAAGCGTTGTGCGACGGGGCCTTAAAGGCCCCGTTCCTTTTTCATACAATAGGAAAGTTTCCTTCCTATTGTATGAAAAAGAACGCTCCGCTGTGGATGCGCACTCGCGCGAGAGGCAGATATTGCCTGACGGCAATCGCGCTCGGCGCGGGTGTGCGTCAAGACGCACACTTTTTTATACAATAGGAAAGGAACCTTGTGCGTGGATGCGCATTTTGGGAAAAACAGGAGACAGAGAGATGACGAAGGACCAGATGAGGAAAAAGGGAGGGAAAAGCACAGGGGATCCGTCCCGAAGGAAAGGCGATGGACGTATTTCGCCTTTCCCGATGCGCCCCGGCGCCGGGGAAAATGCGGGGATGCGGACGGAAAACGGGGCAGGAGGAAGGCTGGGAGACGCTCTCCGCCCCTCTCAGGATGCCCTGAAGCTGACTGCCTGCGCCGCCATGCTTCTAGACCACATTGGAGGAGGCATTCTGGAGATCCTTTTGTCGGAAGGGATACCCAATCCTGAGCTGGCGCTGTGGCTTTCCGACATCGACCTGATCCTGCGTATGCTTGGCAGGGTCTCTTTTCCTCTGTTTGCCTATCTGCTGGTACAGGGAGTGCTGCATACGGGGAGCCTGCCCCGGTATGCCCTCCGGCTCTTCGTTTTTGCCCTGATCTCCGAGCTGCCCTTTGACCTTCTTTTCTTCCAAAGGCCTACGGGACTGCACCAGAACATTTTCTGGACGCTTCTGCTGGGCGTGCTGACCCTGTGGGCGGTGAGGAGCCTTGCCAATGTCTCCCGGCCCTTTTCTGTCCTGCCCCTGCCGCGTATTCTGGCAGCGGCGGCCATAATGGGTGCCGCCATGGGGGCCGCCGTCCTGCTGCATACGGATTATAGCTGGAAAGGGATCCTGCTGATTGCCCTGATCTATTTTCTGCGGGAAAACCGTCCGGCTCAGTGCATGCTCACCCCGGCCCTGTATCTGGGAGCAGAGTATCTGTCTTTGCTCCTCGGAGGGTATACGGCAGATTATGCTCTGTCGGTTTTTTTCCAGCATGTGACCATCTGCCTTTCCTTTGTGCTGATTTTTTTCAGCGTTCCGGTGAGAAGGAAGAGGCACAGGTACGCGTTCTATGCCTTTTATCCCGTCCATCTGAGCCTGCTTTATCTGTTGCGCAGGGTGTTTTTTGCATGACCTTTGCGGCAGACCTGAAATTATGTGCCAAAGGCCTTTCGCTCTCCGGTAGAGCCACGCTCAATCAACTGGGCATGGAGCAGCAGCATACCGATGCTGACCTTATCCATGAGAGTGGACAGGGCAAAATAGGCGCTTTTGCCCAGCTGGATCCGATCCTGGCGGATGGTGGTAAGCGGAGGAGAGGTATAGGCGCAGATGGGAAGGTCGTCAAACCCGATGACGCTGATATCCCCGGGAACGCTGTAGCCTAGCTGCTGGCATTGCACCATGGTGGCATTGGCCAGCTGGTCATGGCTGCAGATGATGGCGGTGACTCCCAGCTCCAGCAGCCGCGGCAGATGCTTTTCCATACATTGAGTAATATAATAGGAGCTTCCGGCGCAGGTGGGATCGGATTTCAGCCCGCTTTGGCGCAGAGCCTGAAAAAAAGCCTTGTGCCGCACCTGCATGATGTGGGAGCCGAGGGCACTGCTCAAGTATCCGATCCGCTTGTGCCCCAGCCTTTTCAAATGGGAAACGGCAAGCTCCATTCCTTCGTTGTTGTCAATTCCGATGGAGGCCATGTTTGGGTTGGCAATGATGTAATTATCGTACAGAACCGTGGGGATCTGGCTTGTCTTAAAATCCTTCATCCACGGATCGTTCAGGGAAAAGCCCACGACAAAAGCGCCATGGTAGTGGCTGCCCAGCATGAAAACATCATAGGGAGTCTTTTTCTGCATCGCTTCTGTCACATCCACAATCTCAACCAGGCAGCCGGCCGGCTCGGCAAGCTGCCGAAATCCCAGTATGATTTCATATCCGAACTGGTGAGGCTCTCTATAGTCCATATTTTCGATGAGGATGCAGAGCTTTTTCTGCGTATCTTTCTGACGGCGGATTTTGGTGTATCCCATTGCCACCGCTGTTTCAAGAACTTTTTTCTGCAAAGTCCCGCTGATGTCCGCAGCACCGTTTAACGCTTTGGAGACGGTGCCTTTGGAAATGTTCAGTTCATTTGCAATATCCTGTAATGTCGCCATTTTCAGGCTCCTTTCTTCATAAATCATACCGTTTTCCCACAGACTGCGGGCCCGGCCTTTCCGGGTACGGCCTGGAGGTTATAGTGTGAAAAATAAGCCTGATGGCTTATTTTTCACACGGTTATTTGTGCCGGAGCGTCACAAATAGCCCTGATGGCAGAAGAAAAATTGCATCCGCAATTTTTCTTCGCCCCGTCACTTACGCTCCGGAATGGAGATTAATATGCCGGTTAAGCCGGACGCCTGCTTTTCCTGCGCAATGCTTTCAGCAGTTCCATGCGTGACGGATAAAATCATAGGAAGCTGCTTCCTGCCTCCCAATGATTTCACTCATTATATTAGAAAAAGAGCAGGAATGCAATGGAGATCGTAACGCCGGATCATATTGTTTCGTGAAGTTTCAAAAAAAGAAATATTTTTTGGGGAAAATAAATAAAATCAGCATCTAATAACTGTGAAAAACGGATAAAATATTGGGATAAAGGAAAAATTCGTTGACGAATACGGGACAGGGTGCTATGACCCGAGTTTGCCACTTGCAGATACAAAATGGAGCCTTTTTTGGCTCCATT
>CAUWLJ010000125.1:0-7075 GCA_963559585.1 uncultured Eisenbergiella sp.
GGATATTATCCCCTGGGGACATTTCTCTGCGAGGGCTTTCGGCGGCGCGGTCAAGAAAGCTCAGTCTGACTTCCACCTCTCCCTCCTGCGCATTCAGGATCCGGCGGTAATCCGCACCAATCTGTCCCTCTCCCTCAGGCTGCCCCACCCGGCTGTAGGTGTCCCCCGCCAGCGTGAATTCGGGATAAAAAATACTGAAAAAACCAAGGGTCAGAAGCATTGCCGCCGCATACTCCTTCCATCCCGCCTTCTGTACCAGTCCATTGCTTCTCTTTCCCATTGCCGCTCCTGTCTGTGCCCGACCGCACCGTTGCCTTAACAGCTCAGTTCTCCTGGTCTGCGTGCCTGAACCGTTATTTTCCAAAGCATCCTTCTGTTGGAAAGTATTGACAGGCAGGGCGGCTTTATACTATTCTGCCCTGGCTTTTTTTTGCTGGATCTGATTGGTGATGGACTGCTCCTGATTGTATATGTGCATTTTAATGGCCCTGGCCCCCGCTTCCTTGTCCCGGCTGCTGATACACCGGTAGATTTCCTCGTGCTCCTCAATCAGGCGGCCATGCTGGCTGATGTCCTTAATATATTCCAGGCGGTAACGGTACATCTGCTGGGACAGGTTGTTCACCATCTGGACCAGCCTGTCATTGCCGCTGGCTTTCACGATAATGTCATGTAGAATCACATCCGCCTCCGCAATCTGTATGGCATCCCGTGTTTTCGTCATCTCAATAAAATGATCGCAGGCCCGGCGCAGCTCCCGGATCTCTCCATCGGTAATACGTTCGCAGGCCAGCTCCATAGCCAGAGCGTCCAAAGCCTGACGCACCTCCAGCACATCCTTCAGCCCTTTTGCAGAGATCTGGGCCACCTCGGCTCCCCGGCGCGGGATCATGGTCACCAGCCCCTCCAGCTCCAGCATGCGGATGGCTTCCCGGATGGGAGTGCGGCTCACGCCCAGGCGGGAGGCCAGATGAATCTCCATCAGACGCTCTCCCGGCTTCATTTCCCCCTTCAGGATGCTCTCCCGTAGCGTGTTGAACACCACATCCCGAAGGGGCAGATATTCATTTGTATTCGCTTCCGTTTTCATGTATGCACTCCTTACGCACATCCGGCGGGAATGGATCCCGCAAAAGGATCGTTGCGCTCCCTCCTTTATTCGATACAGGTCCGGTTTGTAAAGGAAGCCTGATATACCTGCTTTGCCAGCCCTGCCTTTTTCAGCTCCTCGCAGGCGCGCCTTGCCTCCCTCCTGTCTCCATACAGCCCAAAAACGGTGGGGCCGCTGCCGCTCATCAGCGCGCCCAGAGCTCCCTGCTCCATCAGAAATCCCTTGATCTGCTCAATCACCGGATATTCCTCCGCGGTCACCGTCTCCAGCACATTTTCCAGCCTCCCGGCCACTCCTTTAAGGCTCCCGGCACGGATACTCTCTATCATTCCGTCTATATCAGGATGCCCCGGAAGTCTGTCCAGACGCAGATTCTGATATACAAATTTTGTAGATACGTGGATGCCAGGCTTAGCCACCACCACGCTGCACCTGGGCGCAGGGGGAAGGGCAGTCAGGATCTCGCCGATCCCCTCGGAAAGAGCCGTGCCGCCCTGGATACAATAGGGCACATCCGCTCCGATCCTCACCGCCCGCTTCTGAAGCTCCTCCATGCCAAGCCCCAGGCCGAACATCCTGTTCATGGCCACAAACACTGCGGCGGCGTCCGTGCTCCCTCCGGCCATCCCGGCAGCCACGGGGATATTTTTTTTCAAATGCACGGCAAGCCCCTCACGAATCCCAAATTCCTCCCGGAGAAGCTCCGCCGTCCTTATGATCAGGTTGTTTCTGTCGGTGGGAAGCATACGCAGATTGGCGGTCATGCGCAGTTCATTCTCAGGGAGCCTTTCAAAGGTGAGTTCATCGTACAGGTCGATGGTCTGCATGATCATCCTCACCTCATGATACCCATCCGCCCTGCGCCTTATCACGTCCAGGCCCAGATTGATCTTGGCCATTGCTTTTAAAGTACATTTATCCATACGCCCCTCCTGTCTGATTCCTGTCTGCCGGTATAGCCGCAAACAATACCCCATCTGTGCATCCTATGCTGAAGCATGCAGCCCCTCACTGTCGTGGAGGCTGCAGCGTGTATTTTGTATACACTGATTGTATTTCAGTATATACAATGGCTCTGCCTTCGTCAAGCCGGATGCGGCGCAGTTGCACCGTTCAGCCGCGCCCATTCGCAAAACGCCCCTTTGGGGCTTTCCGCTGCTGCGCAGCTCCTTTTGCTCAAGTTACTCGCTATTGCGAGTAACTTGGGGGCGCATCAGCTCATATCGGCATGAACGGTCAAAATCATGCAAGCATGTTTTGACCGTTCAAACCGATATGGCCGAACTGTTACCGTGAGAACAGCATTCCAAGCACCGGGGACAGTGCCGCCATCACCAGGGAAAAGCACAGCGATGAGACGGACAGCAGCGTTGCCCTCTCCCTGGAGGGAACCATTTCATTCAGCTTCACATCCGACCGGATCTGAAGGAAATCGTCGGCCATGGCTGAGCCGAAGCCGCACAGAATCATCAGCCAGGAGTTTTTCGCGAATGTGCCCAGCAGGCAGAGCAGTACCAGTGCCACGGAAACGATGCACACCCGCCTGTATCTCCATCCTCTTAGCCGCATCACCAGCCAGGCTCCGGCCACGCCCCCGAGACCGATGACAAACAGCGCCGGCCCAAGCAGGCTTTCCTGAAGGCCGCACTGGGGAAGCCTGGCCTGCAGAAAGAAGCCGATCAGGGTGGCCACAGCGCCCACAAAAGCGTTAAACAGGATCAGACGCAGAACCTTCCCGTTTTCCCGGATAAAAACAAGGCTCCTCACAAGGCAGTCCACGCTCTCCCCCCAACGGTTCTTTTTTCTCCCGTCCGAAGGATCGTCTGCCGGTTCCGGCTCCCGGCACTGCGGAGCCGTCACCTCCTGAAGGCCCAGTGTGAGCAGGAAGCAGCCCATACTCATCAAAGCATCCAGCAGATACGCCCTCCTGTAACCCATAAACAGCGCCAGCCCCGCGCACAGAGTGGCCGCTGTCCGGCAGATGCGGTAGACCAGATTGTCCGCAGCGCAGAAGTGGTCGTACTTTCCTTCCTCTCCCGCCGCCTTCAACGTCTCATAGGCCAGCGCCTCCCTGGCCCCGGATGCGAAATTGTAGCCTAGGGCGGAAAATACCATGCCAATCAGAACACCCGGCAGCTCCCGGGAAGCAAACATGAGAAGCGCGGCTGCAGCCATCATAATCTGGCTTACCAGCATGGATCTTCGCCTGCCGAACACATCGGCGATCACTCCCGACGGCACCTCAAACAGCAGGCTTGCCATATGGAATACGCTCTCTGCAAACCCGATCTCCACCAGGGAACCCCCCCTGGAGGCAAGCAGGGCCACCCAGGAGGCTCCCGCGATGGGCAGGGCCGTCAGGGCGGTGTTCAAATGGATCAGACCTATCTGTTTTCCCGTATGCTTTGTATTGTAAAAATTAGGAAAGAAATGTTTCATTAGACAACTCCTTTTCAATCGTCAATAAGCTTTCTGTTCGTTTCGTTGAACCTGAGTTGAAAAGGAGATAATGCACAGATAAAAAATAAAGAACAGCCTTCTGCCTGGGCGGCAGACAGGCGCAGCTGTCCGGGGCGCGGCGATGCCGTAAACCGCCAGACCTATGATCCCGAGTCCATACCGGAAAGCAGCAGTACACAATCCGCCGCGCCTTCCGGGCTGTATTTACCTGAAAATAAGCGCACTATCCCCGTAAACGCGCAGAATGGTTCCTTTTTGCAGTCTTACGTTTACGTTTTTCCAGGACATCGTGCAACTTCCTTTCTGATAAGATAAATCAAATTTAACACAAAAGCGAAAATACGTCAAGTGCCTGTGGAAAGCCTTGCTCCGTCTGTGTGTGGAAAGCCTTGCCCCGCCTGTGGAATACCCGTTACTGTTCACAGCCGCCTTAAACGGTAGTCGTTTGAGGCGCTGTGAACGGTAAGTGCGGATCAGCCCTTAATACCGGACATTGCCACTCCCTCAATGAACTGTTTTTGGAAGATGGCGAACAGAATCAGCAGCGGAAGCACCGCCATCATCGCGCCTGCCATCATGGTGGGATAATCTGTGGCATACTGCCCCTGCAGGAAGGAAAGCCCGGCTGAAAGGGTCATTTTTTCTGTGGAGGTATTGACGATCAGCGGCCACATCAGATCGTTCCAGGCAAAGCGCAGCGTAAGAATCCCCAATGCCACCAGGCCCGATTTCACCAGCGGAAGCATGATCCGGGAATAAATCATGAAATGATTGCATCCGTCCAGGCGGGCGGCGTCCTCCAGTTCGTCAGGAAGGGCCATAAAAAACTGCCTCATCAAAAAAGTTCCAAAGGCGCTGAACAGATTCGGAATAAACAGCGCCGGAATGGTATTCAAAAGCCCCATCTTCTGAATCAGCAGATACTGCGGCAGAATAAAGAAAGAGGCCGGAATCATCAATACTGCCAGCAGGGTTCCAAAAATCACATTTCTGCCGGGAAACTCGATTCTTCCAAATGCATAAGCCGCCATGGAGCAGAGAAACAGCTGCACCGCCACGGTCACTCCGGCGGAAATAATCGTATTCAGATACATCTTCCCGAAGGGAATCTTTTCAAATACCTTGGGATAATTGCCAAACAGCGGCGTTTCAGGAAAGATCACAGGAGGAATCCTCACGGCCTCTGTCTGCCCCTTCAGGGAAGTCAGGATCATCCACGCGAAGGGAAGAACCGTAATGAAAATACCCAGCAGCAGAATCACATACACAGGGATGTACGCCCAGTTTCCTTTTTTTGATTTCATAGCTTCCCCTCCTTTATTCGTAATTTACCCATTTTTTCTGCATTTTCATCTGAATGGCCGTAATCGCCATAATAATCAGGAACAGGAACACGGCAAGCGCCGACGCATAACCCTTCTTGGAATATTCAAAGGCATTCCGGTAAAAATATACCACCATACTCTGGGTCGCTTCCATTGCAAGGCTCTTCTTGTTTACCATCATATAAATCGTGTCGAAGGTCTGGAACGTACTGATCAGGGTGGTAATCATCACAAAAAACAGAGTGGGCGTTACCAGAGGGACCGTTATATGGAAGAACTGCTTCAGCCCGCCCGCACCGTCAATGGCCGCGGCCTCGTAATAGCTTTTGGAAATCCCCTGAATCCCTGCCAGCAGAATGATCATATTGTATCCCACCGTGCTCCATATGCTTACCACACTGATCGCCGTCAGGGCCGTGGAGGGATTGCTGAGAAACTGCACCGACTCCATTCCCAGCTTGTTCAGAATAAAATTGATGATCCCATAATCTCCGTTATACATCCAGCGCCAGATCATGGCCACCGCCGCCCCCATGGTGACTGCGGGAATAAAATAAACCACCCGGAAGAAGGAACGGCCCTTAATCCCCATATTCAGAAAGGCGGCAAGGATCAGCGCCAGTATAATGGTGCTTGGAACAATGATCAGCACATATTTTACCGTATTTCCCAGCGCCTGCCACATAACCGGGTCCTGAAACATCTTCTCGTAATTGGCCAGTCCGATCCATTTTCTCTGATTGAATGCTCCCACCTCATGAAAGCTGTCAAAGAATACCTTGAATACCGGATAAAAGTAAAAAATACCCAGGCCCAGCACCAGCGGAGAGATCATCAAAAACCCCCATGCATACTCCTTTTTCCGGCCCTTTCCACTCCTTTTTCCCATATCTTCACCTCCATAAAAGGAGAGAGGACGCCTGTTTTCAGGCCCCCTCTCCGCTGTTTACTCGTTTGCAAGCACTTCGTTCATCTGTTCTGCGAGAGTTTTGCACGCCTCCTCCACGCTGATTTCCAAGCTGAAGGCCTTTTTCAGATTATCCGCCTGGTACTGCTCCCATTCCGCCGTATTCACGGAAGCCGGATACGGGTAGGAATAGTTTTCTGAAGAAGTGATGAAGGATTTCAGGTTATAGGTGGGATTCTTGTCGATCCATTCCTGCGCAGTGCCCTTCAACGCCGGAATCGCCGCTCCCATTTCTGCGGAAAGCCTGTTAGCCGTCTCGCCGGACAGAAATTCTACCCATTTCCATGCTGCCTCAGGATATTTGGTATTTTTATAAATACAGTTTCCAAGTCCGTGGATGATGGTCGCCTTTTTGCCGTTCAGAGACGGAAGCTCCACCACATCAATGTCATCCTTCAAATCGGAATCCTGAACCTGAGCCAGCATCCAGGAGCCGCCCCAGTACATTCCCAGACGGCCTGACAGGAACTGGATATTTCCCGCCGTCTCCTCCAGGGACGCTTCGCTGGGAGATACGCCCGCTTCCTGCAGATCGATCCAGCACTGAATGCCTGCCTGTGTTTCCGGCTTGTCGTAGCCTGAGGATTTCTTATCCTCTGAAATCACCTCTCCGCCTGCTGCGTAGATCGTGTTGTAGATACCCACCTGGGTGTCATAGGGAGCGCCGATTCCGTATATGCTTCCATCGCTCCTGGTCAGCTGCTTTGCAGTCTCCGTCATATCCTCCCAGGTCCAGTCGTTCGTGGGATAGGGAACGCCGGCCTCGTCAAAAATTTTCTTGTTGTACCATACTCCGATCGTATCGAAATCCTTGGGCAGAGCATACTGCTTTCCATCAATGTTATACAGCTTCACCAGACCTTCCGGATAATTGGCCGGGTCCAGTTCGGAGCTCTTTAACAGGTCGTCAATGGGCATCAGGATATCTCCCTTTGCATATTTGGTAATATTCGGCCCGTTCATCCAGAATACGTCCGCAATGCTTCCGCCGGTGGCTCCCGCCTCCAGCTTGGTCCAATACTCATCCCATACGCTGGGCTCCAGCGTCACCTTGATATCAGGATAAATCTTATTGAACTCCTCCACGCACTTCTCCAGATACGCCTGCTGCGCCGCATCCCAGAACGCATATCTGACCTCTCCGGAAACGCTCTCCCCGGAAGTATTGTCTCCCGCAGCGCTTTCTTCGCCCGCTTCAGCAGCCGCATCCGT
>CAUWLJ010000126.1:0-6940 GCA_963559585.1 uncultured Eisenbergiella sp.
AAGAGTATGTGCGGGGATGGGTGGAATACTTTAGACTTGCAGATATGAAAGGACTGCTCAAAGCAACGGATGAATGGGCAAGGCGAAGAATCCGGGCGGTCTATTGGAAACAATGGAAGAAAATCAAAACGAAGTACCGAATGCTGAAAGCATTGGGAATGGAACATTGGAAAGCAAAGGAACTTGCCTGTAGTAGAAAAGGTTACTGGAGGATGGCTCAGGTGTTAAATTCAGTAATCACAAATAAAATAATAGCCAGGCTGGGATATACATCCATGCTTGACTATTATCTAGTAGTTTGTGAAAACTAAAGAACCGCCGTGTACCGAGCGGTACGCACGGTGGCGTGGGAGGTCGGTAGATAAAATAATTATCTACCTCCTACCCGATAGGTTATCTGTTTCCCGACAACCCCAAATAATATCATTTATGTTAGTAGAAAAGTTAAAGGACTTCATGATCTTCGGTAGCATTCTTATTGAGATCCTTTATTTTCTCATCCATTTTCTTTGCCACTTTTTTATAGTAAACCACAAAGATAATCCAAAGCACTAGAGATAAAGACAGTTCCGCTATAACTATAAGGATGCATTTCCATGTTTCCATCTGAACAGGTATCCATCCAACAGTGAAGGCTATAATCAAAAAAATTGCAGACCCAATTCCCATGTGCATAATTACCTTTATAGGATATGGTATTGTTGGATTATAATATATCAGGGCAGGAAGAGAAAATCCAGTGCCGACAATGATACATCCAACTACCATTTTTGTATATGCCCAATTCGTTAAAGTGTAATTGCCGCTGTTTATGGTATCCCAAATAATTCCACCAAGTGAAAAACAAACAAGAGCGGACCCGATCCCTTTAATTAGTAAACTAAATACCCTTTGCATAATATACTCCTTTATAATCCAAGATATTCTTTGAAACCAGGAAGGTATTTTCGAGAAACGTAATCTTTACAACCATTCTTCAATATCAATAGCATTGTTCCACCAAAAGAAGCTTCTACACCATCAATATACTGTAAATTTATCAGCGTAGTTTTTGATATTTTCATGAAACTATGTTTTAATATATTTTCCAGTTCATATAATCTCTTTTTGCTGTAATATTTTTTTTCTTTACAATATATTATCGTTTTTTCGTTTTCAATCCTTATCATATAAATATCATGCTCTTTTAGAACGATCGTTCTTTCATCTTGTTGCGCGGTCACGATATTACTTGACGCTTTGATAAGAGAGAGCAAATTTTGTATATCGTCAGTAATATCTGATGTGTATATTTCAACGTATGGTTCTTCTAAACCACTAATAATCTTTATTTGTGCATTCATTTTTGATAAAAAAATCTCCGTTTTTGTGTTATTATATAACAAATATATATTCTTAGCAAGAAACTATATTATATCGTTTGTGACATAATTTTCTGTCCGGAATGATTGGGTTGAAGAGAAGGGGGGATGGTAAAATAGAATTGAATAAGAGTTTCAATATAACAGGCTTTTTTCATTTCCTGCAGAATAAACGCATGAACTAAAATGAGAGATTTTTTCACTCATCCTTTGGCTGATTCATCAATTGTGTCCAGCATATCATTATCATATAATACTTTCAGCACAGCAAGGATCACAGGGATCTCTGATTCCAGGTTTCTTCCTATCCTGCTGCGCACGCGCTTCATGCTCCGGTTATAATAGACCTTCAGCAGCTTTATGATGAACATGACAAACCTTCTGACCAGGCCCAGGCTGTGGATCCCGTTATTCTCTTTGGAACGCAGACGATCCCCGCAGAAAACCACATCCAGGCTCCAGTGCAGGCAGTTCTCTATATGCCAGTGCCTTCTTACAGCTGTCGCAGACAGCTCCGCAGCCGGAGGGATGCTGCACAGATAATACCTTTCTTCTATGTGGATCCTTCCGGTTTCTTTTTCTGTTATGGTTTTGCGTTCATAACCGATGCTGGACAGCTTTTCCCATTCCTTCCTGTCTTCAAACCACCTGACGTCATCGGTTATAAAGTATTCCCTGGCGGTGGTCCGGCTGGAGGTGTGTTCCATTTCCTTTAAATACCGGTCTTCCTGCTGCTGGATCCTCTTCCGGAAATCTTCGCTGGAAAAGTATTCCTTTATTTCCAGGTATGCAGTCTTCTGGTTTTCCTTTAAGGCCAGGCAGTAGTCTCCACGGGCCTCTTTCACCACTGCCCTGGCGGTTTCCTTCTGGGTGTTCATGGCATCCGCTGTCACAATGCAACCACGGCAGTCGATCTGTTTGACCACCCTCTGCATTTCAGGGATTTCATTACTTTTTTCATCAATCCTTGTACTGGACAGGCAGATGCCCCACTCGGTCGACATCACATTAAATTCATTCAGATTATGCCCGCTCTGTCCGTCTGTATGCTTCTTCCCGGCCGTACCGCGGATTTCCTTTCCGTCTGCTGTGATGATATCCCGGATGCAGCAGCCCAGCGCATCATTGCGGTACAGGTATTCATCCAGGCCTCTCCCGGCTGCCGTTACAAACTGGACCAGGATATTTACCAGCATCCTCTGCAGCTCCTCCGGGCGCAGGATGCAGAAAACTCTCTGTATGGTATCGTGGGAAGGAATCCCGTTTGGCAGTTCCAGATATTTTTTCAGAGTTTCCCTCTCGTCCTGCGCGAAATCTGCGATTTCTGTCCATTCGTCATTACCAGCCAGAACAGCAAAGAACACAATACCCGTTATATCTTTTACAGAATGCCAGACTTTGGTCTGCTGGCGGGTATCGGTAAGCTGCCCGGCCTGTTCCAGGTATTCTTCCATGAACATCCTGTCCAGATCTTCCATCTCCAGCCCTCTTATTTCTTCAAGCGTCTTTAAAATGCTTTCTGATAACTGCTGGAGCCTGGTGTCTTTCTTCGGCATGGCTGTCCTCCCCTGTTCTTCTGGATGCTTTGATTTGTCTCAGGCAGAAGTATACACCTGTATATCCGGATGGGGAAGAGGGGATTGGAAAACAGACCTGCTCAATTTGTACAGTTATTTCAAAAAAACTGGTGAATTTTGGTTCATGCGTTTACTCTGACAGGAGCTTCTGCCGTCCTTGCCTGTCACTTAAAAAAGTGATATACTTTCCTCAGTTTTGATATTTTTCTGCAAAAAACGGGTTTTGTAAGAAACGGTTTCTGCATAAACCGGGTTTTTGTAATAAAACGGAGGATACATCAGGTGCAGAAAATAACCAAAGAGGCGGCGGCTTCTTTTTTCAGAAATCATATGGTGGCGATCCTGGGAGCGCTGGTGGGGATCGTCACTTTCCTGTGCATATATGGCGTACATATCCTCAATGTGACCTACACGGACTGGCTTCTGGGGGGCGGGGATCTGACTCAGAACTATCTGGGCTGGTGTTTTTTCAGAAACAGCGGCTGGGCGTTTCCCATCGGCCAGATGGATCAGATCGTATATCCGAATGAGGCCTCTGTGATCTTCACGGATTCGGTTCCGCTGATGGCGGTGTTTTTCAAGCTGTTTCGGGGGATCCTTCCCGAACAATTTCAGTATTTCGGGCTCTGGGGGCTTCTGTGCTTTGCCGTTCAGGGGATTTTCGGCTCCCTTCTGATCCATCATTATGTGAAAAGAACCGCGGAGTCGGTGGTGGGAAGCCTGTTTTTTATTATCACTCCGGTGATGCTGGTGCAGATTTCCATGCACCCGGCGCTGGGGGCACAGTGGCTGATCCTGGCGGCCTTCTGGCTGGGGCTTCGCAGGCGCGCGCTTGGCTGGAAAAAAAGCGCGGCAGGCTGGGCGCTTCTCGGGGTGCTGGCGGCGGGGATCCAGCTTTATTTTATCCCCATCTGCGCTCTGATCCTGATAAGCTTCCTCCTGTCTGACATTCTGCGCCGGTTCAACTATAAAAGTATGCTGGCGGGGCTTATATCCTTTCTGGCGGCCGCGGTCTTAATGGTGGCGCTGCTGGGCGGTTTTGCCCATGATCATATTCCCAATGCTTCCATTCTGGGGCAGGCCAGCTTCAATCTGAACGGCCTGTTCAATGCCCAGGGCTGGTCGCAGGTGATCGACACCCTTCCTGTGTACGGGGCCAAAGCGGAGGAAGGGCTGGCCTTTCCCGGAACCGGCGTACTGTTCGTCCTGGCTGTGGGCGCAGTTACCTGGCTGATCCGCCTGGTTTACCGGGCGGCGGTGAAGAAGGAGCGCAGGCCGTTTCATTCCGGATCGGAAAAAAAGGAGAACAGTGCGGCGTACCTGATCCTGGTGGCGGCGTGTGTGGCGGTGGCGTTATCTCCCATCGTCACCTATGATTCTGCCGTTGTAGCCCAGTGGGAGCCGCCTCTGTGGATGGAGGAGCTGTGGAGCCGGGTGGGGCTCTGCGGCCGTTTTATCTGGCCGGTTGTGTATCTGATCATCCTGGGCAGCGTGGTTTTCATGGAAAAGGAAATGCCCTGGGAGGCCATGACGGCAGTGCTTCTGGTGGCGGTGGCAGTATTTCAGGTGTCCGACGGCAAATGGCAGCTGATGCAGAGGCAGGTGCAGTTCAGCACCGAATACGTCTACTACAGCCCGCTCCAGGATGAAAAATGGGAGGAATGGGCGCAGGATGGGAATATGAAGCATATGGTTTTCGTATCCTATATGGTGGATGACGTGGATCTGATCAACGATCTGTCGGCCTATGCGGCACAAAACCACATGTCGGTAAACGATTTTGGAAGCGCCTGCCAGACCATGCGCCTTGAGGCAGCGGAGGATCTGCTTCCCATCCTCACAGACGTGCAGGAGGATACGCTGTATATCTATAAAGAATCAGACCGGGCAATGTGCGTAAACCCGGATATGGAGTATACGGAGGTGGACGGCCTGATTGTAGGAACCGCGAAGTAAGCGGAGACCACAGCCGGCAGACAAGCCTGATCAGATAACACTCAGAAGATGAGCGCCCGGATGCCGGTTCTCCGGCCCGTCCGCGACGGCGCAGTTTTCAAACACGTCCAGGAAAGGAAAGAATCGGATATGACGGAACATACCACAGATACGCTCCGGGATTTCTGGAAAAGGATTCCCCTCAATCTGAAATGCTGTTTTCTCACAGGCCTTTTTTCAGGAATCCTGATCCACGCCTATATGCTCACCAACAAGCTTCCTAACTGGGATGATATTAATAATATGGGCAGCTACGGAGTGGGGGGAGAGTTCGGACGCTGGTTTTTAAAATATGTACACCATCTGGACGGCACCTGGAGCGTGCCCTGGCTGAGCGGGATTTTTGCCATTGTGCTGATCTCCCTGGCCGCCTGCATGGTGGTGGCGGCGCTGGAGCTGACCAGCATCACCAGCGCGGTTCTGGTGCCTCTGATGATGCTTTCCTTCCCCAGCATGTGCAGCCTGTTCACCTTCATGTTCACGGCGGACTGCTATGCGGTGGCCATCCTTTTTTCCTGTACGGCGGTGTGGCTGCTCCGCCGGTTCCGGTACGGCTTCCTTCCGGCTGGCGTGCTTCTGGTGCTCGGTATGGGAATCTACCAGGCCTACCTGTGTCTGGCGCTGGGGCTTCTTGTGATCGGCCTTTTTCTGGATTTCATCAGAGAGGAGGACGTGAAGAAAACCTTCCGCAGAGGTTTTTTGACCCTGCTGCTCCTTCTGGCGTCGGCTGCCGCATACACCCTGGTCTCCCGGATGATTTTCCCCGAGCTGGATGCCTACAACGGCCTGAATCAGATGGGAAGGATCGACCCTGCCCGCCTGCCCAGGCTGATCCTGCGCGCTTACAAGCGGGTGGCAGAATATTTTATCCTGGATCCCTACTCCTTTGTAACTCCCTTTGCCTGGGGACTGAACCTGCTTTCCTGCCTGCTGGCGGCAGCAGGGGTGGTCTGGGGTTTTTTCCATAAAAAAATGTATAAAAAGCCCCTTTCCGCTCTGCTCTATCTCTTCCTGGCGGCGTCCATCCCTCTTGCCATGGGCTCCATCATCATCATGGCCCCGGACGCCAGCCTGAGCATGCTGATGCTGTATCAATACTGCCTGCTCTACGTTTTCCTTGCCGCCCTCCTGGAAAAGGGCTTTCTTGGAAAAGAGGCCGCCTTCCCCATAAACCGGAAAACGGCGGGACGGATCCTGGGCGGAGCGGTAAGCCTCCTTCTTTTCCTGGTGGCCTGCCAGAATTTTGTGGTGACCAACCAGGCCTACTTCCGCATGGATATTGCCAACGGACGCGCCCAGGCCTACTACAACCGCCTGATGGCCCGCATCGAGGAGACGGAAGGCTACCGGCACGGAGACCCCTTTATCGTGATCGGAGAGTACGGCCTTACCGACACCCCGGATCTGCTGGGAGACTACGCCATAGACGGAGACCGCTTCGACGACCTCTCCGGCGTGGCCAGGGAGGACGGCCTGCTCACCAGCGGCGTGCGCCAGAACTACATGAGAATCTATATTGGCGTAGAAATGCCCCATGTGGAGCCGGAGACGGAGGAGGCCATCAAAAAGACCAAGGAATACCAGGAAATGCCAAGCTACCCGGCGCAGGGGTGCGTGAAGCAGATCGATGGCATCTGGGTGCTCAAAACCTGTGAGGAGATTTATGGGTGATGGGAGGACGCCCTGAGGGGGAGGCGTCTCCCCACTGCTTTACGTATTGGGGCTGTATCGGTGACAGGTTCTTTGCAGGGCGCGCTTTCGCTCGTCAAAAACGCAGCGGTCACTAGGCTCGAAAAGACCTCGCCAAGTGCCGGCGTTTTTGAGACGGCCCTGCAAAGAATCCTGTCACCGATACAGCCGGCCATAGGTATAGAGGGGAGACACCTCGCCCCCCAGGGCTGGCTTCCGTCATCCGTAAATAGTGAAAAAATAAATGCGGTGGTTCAGGCGTTGGTGTCCTTAGCGGCCTCGGATTGGTTAGAAATATATTTTGTGTTGAAAAATTTA
>CAUWLJ010000127.1:0-6625 GCA_963559585.1 uncultured Eisenbergiella sp.
CAATGTTATATCTGGCATCCTTGATAGAAACAACACAGCCACCTTTAATATGGGAAATTACAGTAATAGGTTCTCCGCTATAGCATCCCAGAGAAAATAAAAATGACTTTAATTCTTCATCTTCTGTTTGAATTTCTTTCACTATATATTCTTCTCCAATCATTGCATCTGCTAAATTCATAATCTTCTTCCAGACCTTTCCACTCCGTAATATGCTGTTTATCAATGCAGCATCAAATAGGTTAGCTTTTTCTAACCATGTTGAGTTTAATATGACTAACTGCTCTTGTCAACATATTTTCTCATTAAATTTCATTATTGATATATTTTCTCATTAGCAAATTCTGGAAATACATGCTCACATAAATAAAAAGAGAGAATGTTTTTACAAACATCATCACTTTTTATGTACACACAGTCATTTTCGAGAGTTCTCTGCCCTCGTAAAAGACTTGCAGATACACATCCCTGCATTTTTTAAATTTCTGAAACAGCTTCTCTTTTTCCTCCCGGTTGCAATACACTTTCCACACTCCACAACTCTCGCAATTATTTCCTTTGTTATCAATAAATCCTTTCACATCTTCAATCGGATAGCCAAGAAAAACCCCTATTTCATGTGGAAAACAGGTACATCTCAAGAGTCGACATTTCAAATGATTTATGCAGGACTCGATATCGGAATTTTGATAGCCATATCTTTCAAGTAACTCTAAAATCCCTGGCTGTTTTAATTCATTTTCCAACATTTTCACACGATATACATATATTAAAGCTGATTTTTCCCGCCAAATCAGAACATCTACATAAACCCCTTTAGCATTCAGTAACTGATTGATTTCCACAAGTTCTTCCCTTACAATCTGTTCTCCGTTATGGAAATAGTTAAAGAGACTTGCAGATTTCATGCCTGCCAGCGTTGGAGCACAATGTTCAATAAGTCTTTTTTCCATACATTTTTCAGCCATTGTAAACCTCTACTTCTTTTTTATTTAACAAATATTACTATCTGCTCACTTCACTATTTATATTCATATATTTTTTTCAAGAATATTTTTCAAAGCAGTCATTGAACTTGTATGCGAACGAACAATTTTAGTGTTCTGCCCCCTAATTTCCTTAAGTGCATTTCGTACCATTTTATGTGATACTGTTCCTGTAAAAAGCACAAGTAAATCCGGATTGCCAAACCCTTTCAAGGATCCAGTGAATTTAGGATATACTTTAGCTTTGCATTGATACTCCTCACATAACACCTTATACTTTCGAACCATACATTCATTTCCACCTATTATCACCACACTCATTCAATCACCTCCTGACATGCATCATTTCAATAAAAATGAAAAAGAAGCCTCTTATACTTTTTCAGAGTAAGAAAGGCTTCTTCTCTTTTCATTGAATCCTATACTGCCGCGAGCAGTTTTCCAAGCGATTCACATTCTGAAATAATTCCCTCGTCTGGTGTTTCGTGACAAATCAGACCCTCGCCATTCAAAACTGTTGCACCACTGCTTATCATTCTCTCTTCCCAGTCACGCATCCACTGACCATCGCCCCAACCATAAGAGCCAAACAAGGCAATAGTCTTTCCAGATGCAAAACCTTCTACTTCACTTACAAAAGGCTCCATTTCTGATTCTTCCAGAACCTCGGCGCCCATAGCCGGGCATCCAAGTGCAAAACACTTTGCATTCTTTAAATCTTCAATAGAAGCATCTCCTACATAAACTACTGCCGCTTCTTTGCCTGCATCAACAAGTCCTTTTCCGACTGCTTCTGCCATTGCCTGTGTATTTCCAGACTGAGACCAATAAACAACATAAATTTTATCCATAATAAACCTCCTTGCATTTGGTTAGCTATTTCTAACTGCAAAAAGAATATCATATACGCTTTTTATATTCAAGCGTTCAAAAAGAGAGAGTTTCTCAATAAGCTCTGTGCTTTTTCTATTTGTCTTTTTCATTCAAAAATAATATGATGTGAAAAAAGATTGGAGATACCATAATGAGTTATATTAAACATCGTGCAGACGAGTCGTTGGAAGATTATTTAGAGACAATCCTTATGCTGCAAAAAAGCAGGGGACAGGTTCGTTCCATAGATATCGCAAATGAAATGAATTTCACTAAACCAAACGTCAGCGTTGCCATGAAGAACCTTCGTGAAAAAGAATACATAACAATGGACAACACCGGATACATCACACTAACCGAAACCGGCAGGCAACGAGCCGAAGATGTATTAGAACGGCACACTATACTTGCTGGTTTACTAATGCGTATCGGTGTTGTAATTCTTTACACCAAAGGTAAAATATAAAATATGGAACAGCCAGACAAAGCCCAATACAATTCTTCCTATCGGCACCTGGTTCATCATAATACAACCGATAGACATCAGGACTGTAACCATTACCATAATTTTAATTTTAGTTCTCCAAGTCATTCCCTGTCCCTTTACAAAGATTTCCAAATTGTTTTTGTAAAGTTTTGTATGAATAAACCAGTTATTCAGCTTTTCAGAGCTTCTGGCAAAACAGAATGCAGCAAGCATCAAAAACGGAAATGCCGGTAAAAGTGGTAAAACTGCCCCCACTGCGCCAAGTCCTACACCTATACATCCAAGTACGATATAAATTATCTTCTTTATTGTCATGATTACTTCTCCAATCGTTTCTTCTCTTTTTTCGTTTCCATCACATGTTTCATGGCAATAATCGGATGAACAAATATCATCCTTGGTCCCGAAAACCTCATTACTTCTCTGATTTTTTCCTTCATGGCAGGCTGATAACAATGCACCCTGCAGTTGGAACAAAATGTTTTTGTCTCCATAAAAGGGCATTTGTCACTGCGCATTTTTGCATAAATCTCCAATTCTTCACATTGCGCACATAGTCCATTTTTACTTCCATGTTTCTTCTTGCAATATAGGGCTATCATCTGCGAAACAATTTCTTTTTCTCTTTCACGTTTGGTCATGGTATCTTTTTTCATCAGCTCACCCTCCCATATTCCACCGAATAGACTTTCTCGGCAATGCACATGGTAGACTTTCTGTGAGACACAAGCATCACTGTTTTGTTTTCCTTTTCATCCTTAAGTGCCTTCAATATGACTGCTTCATTTAAACTATCCAGATTGCTTGTCGGTTCATCTAACAGAAGCAGTATGTGACCGATATTGAAATCCCTGCTTTTGCCCATGTGTTCGGGGTTTCATGCGATTATCTGATTGATGGTAAGGAATAACCTCCACTCATCGAACATGCTTCCATTCTCATATTCCGACCACAACTTCTATGTGCAACTTCGTTTATATAATATAATTATTCTTTCTCTGTCTTAATCCTTAAAGTGTTAAGTTCCCTGCATGGGTCATGGTGAACCATACCATAGTCCACCAGACACACACAGTATCAATCAGTTCTGCAGCCTGTGTCTGCTCGTAGGGCGGATAGGTGAACACGTTCTCTCCCTTTAACATCCCCACCATCGACAGGTAATCATTCTTTTTGTAGAACATACAGTTCTTCTTGATGAGATTCTCCGTCACATGTGTCGCTGCAAGGATGCTGCCCAGGGACTTTTCCCCTTCAAGGTCTGTGGATGCACAGATACAGGGCAGAGGCGGAGTAGTCATGTCAGCAAAAATAAGCAGTACATTGTGTTTCTTTCTGGCCAGGTATTCAGCCAGTTTCACAGACACCACAGTCTTTCCTGATGCCGGACTGCCCCATACCGCCAGAACACCGCCTTCCGGCTCACTTCTGTTATCTTCTTCCGGTTCCAAATTTCTCTGGAACAAAGAATTTCTGGTAAAATTCACACCCTATTCCTCCCTGTCTGTCGTTTCTGATTCTTTTGTCTGTCCGGACTCCTCTTCGGTATGACAGTCCAGATCAGTCTCACCTCCGGACATAGGCACGTCATTTTTTACAACGGATACTTCTTCCTCCTCTGCGGATTCATCCTTAAACATTTCATCTAGCACCTGATCCTGTGCCTCAATGAACTTCGCTGCCTTTTCACTCTCTCCCCGGTACACCAGTGCCAGATGGATTTCTCCCTCGGCTTCCAGTCTTACAAGGAGTCTGCTCTGCTCCGGGCGTACCAGTACCGTAACGGTGGAAGGAAGTTCCTTTTCTTCCTCTGACTGTTCCCCCGTATTGGCATCGTAGCCGGATTTGGCAGTCACGGCGATGACCTCTACGAATTTTAATTCTGCCGGAATGACGTTTTCTCCGCTGCCGAGATAGTCCGGTGCAATGACGGAAACAATGTCACCGCTCTTTAACTTACCGGACAGTCCTTCCGCAAATGAACTGATGGTGATGGACATGGCCTGTTTTTCCCCATTCAAGCTGTACAAATATTTATTCTCTGCCGCCGGTTCCTCGGACAATTTCTCTGATACGATATAATCTCCCGCATAAACATCCGCAGAGTTCCTCATCCGCAGACAACAAAAAAACTGCAACCGCATAATTCGGATATATGCATAGGTTTTTCCCCCTTCTGCCTGTCAGTAGGAAATAGAAATCTTTTCGATGTTTCATACTTCCGAAAATCATTTCCTTATCTACTTTTTCAAAAATTTCACTTATCCTCTTTTTCAGATGTTCCATTTGCATACTGCTGATCACACAATCCACAAGCTCGGTATAATTCCCCCGGCTTTTCCATTCTTCTACATTCATGATACAGATTCCCTGTCCTCTCGGACGATAGCCCGGTGGCTGCTGCATTTGTCTTTCCAGTATGCAAAGCTGCGGACTGCTACAAAATAATCCCGACATTTTTCTTCCTCCTGTTCTTTTGACAATAAAAAAAGGCGGCACCTATTTCATTTCTAAAATAAGTACCGCCTCACATATTCATCTGCAATTTACTTTTATTTCCTCCTCTCTTTTTTTCCTCAAATCACCCCAAAATCTCTTTTTTGCCCCTATGCATCTATAAAAATGGGCAAAAAAATCGGGCAAAAACTGGTCGATTTTCGCTCCAATTTTTGCCCTCAAACCACAACATCTTGTGGTTGAACCCGTCTATTTCTTCTCTTTTCCACAATACTGCATCAGAACCACTGACTCAACGTGCCCCGTCCCCGCAAACATATCACACCCCCGCCACTTCTCCAGCCCATACCCGTTTTCTCCCAGGTACTTCAGATCTCTGGCCAGGGTGGCAGGATCGCAGCTCACATACACGATCTTCTCCGGCTGCATTTTCACCATGGTTTCCAGGCACTTCTCATCGCAGCCCCTGCGGGGCGGATCCACCACGATCACGTCCGCGGACACGCCGCTCTCCTCATACATCCGGGGAAGCACCTCCTCCGCCCGTCCCACATAGAATTCTGCGTTGACGATGCCGTTGCGCTCCGCATTCTCCTTTGCATCCTGAATGGCCTCAGGCACGATCTCCACACCGTAAACCTTCTTTGCCTTCCGGGCCAGGAAAAGGGAGATGGTTCCGATACCGCAGTAGAGATCCCACACCGTCTCCCGGCCGGTGAGCCCGGCATACTGGAGGGCCTGGCTGTACAGGCGGTTGGTCTGAACCGGGTTCACCTGGTAAAAGGACAAGGGGGAAATGCGGAAGGTAATGTCTCCGATGCGGTCCTCGATCCAGCCCTGGCCTCGCAGAAGGCGCAGCTTACTTCCCATGATCACGTTGGTTCGTTCTGTGTTTACGTTCACCGTCAGGCTGGTCATGCCGGGGATCTCCCAGAGCAGCCGGGCCAGCTCGTCCTCAGCGGGCAGCTTCGTACCGTTCAGGATCAGGCAGACCATGATCTGTCCGGTGGCAAAGCCTTTTCGGATCAGGGCATGGCGCACCAGGCCGGTTCCGGCCGTCTCGTCGTAGGCAGTAATGCTGTATTTTTTCATATGGGCAAGAATCCGTTCCAGTACTTCACGGTTTTCGGGTACACCCAGGACACAGTCGGTGTTTGGAATGATGGTATGGGTGCGTCCCGCATAAAATCCGGTAACCACATTGCCCTCCCGGTCGGTTCCGAAGGGGAACTGGGCCTTGTTGCGGTAGCGCCAGGGATCCTCCATGCCGATAATGGGTTCTTTGAGCCTGTCGATCAGGCCGGGATCAAAGCCGCCAATGCGGATCAGGCTGCTGCGGATCTTCTGTTCCTTGAATTCCAGCTGTTTTTCATAAGAAATGGCCTGAAGCTGGCAGCCGCCGCACTGGCGGCTGATGGGGCACCGGGGTGCTACGCGAAAAGGAGAAGGCTTCAAAACCTTCTCCAGCTTTGCATAGGCATAGTTTTTCTTCGCTTTCATGATCTTCACCTGAACGGTGTCCCCGATGACCGCATCTTTGACGAAAAGAACCACTGAGGATGTACCCGCAGAGCCGTCCTTCTGCCGGAACGGGATCTCCACACGGCCAATCCCCTCTCCATCGGTTCCGGTATCTGTGATTTCGATTGTAAAAATGTCGTTTTTCCTGATTTCCATAGGCCCTCCTGTGGGTTGTGGATTCTCTGTGCCCGGGTATTTCTCACTGTCTGCCGGCTTAATGCAGAATTAAAAATTCAATTTTCGCAGTTTTCAAACACGCTCTAGCCCAGGCGGGTAGGTCTGATATTGGATTCAAACAGAC
>CAUWLJ010000128.1:0-6188 GCA_963559585.1 uncultured Eisenbergiella sp.
TCGCCATTTTTGACGGCAACCCCATGGAAACCTTTACCAGAACCATGTGCACCATGATTGACGGGGTGGAGGTGTATCGGGCGGAAGGGTTTTGAAAGACGGACAGACAAAAGAATAGAAATATCTTGAAAAATCAGGGGATGGAGAGCATACTGGAATCAGATTTGGTGTCTCTGACGGACAGCCTTGGGACTGGGGCCGGCCGTGGGGAGGCAGAAGGGAGAGACTATGTATCGCTTGCAAAAAAGAAACACTTTTGGTTTTTCGGCAGAAAACCCGACAGGGACACGAAATGGAGGAACAAGGGGAGCGGACTGTGAAAAGCTGCGTGCGTTTATTGATATCCAGCCGGGGGAGACCGCTGTACTGTGCGAAACGGACGGCCCTGGAATGGTGACTCATATGTGGTTTACCGGTTATGTGGGGCATTCGTTTATCTTAAGGATTTACTGGGAGGACAGTCCGCAGCCTTCTGTGGAGGCTCCGCTTTCTGCTTTTTTTGGCTGTGCTTATGATGAGAATTTCACAGACAGGGATGGGAATTATCCTCTGCTGAACTCAGCCCTGCTTCTTTTGGCGCCAGGAAGAGGCTGCAACAGCTATTTTGAAATGCCCTTCCGGAAAAAATGCCGTATTACGATGGAAAACAGAAGCGATGAACCCCGCTCTCTTTATTATATGATTTCCGGCTGGAAGGGAGAGCTTCCCGAAGATATCGGATATTTTCATGCTGTATACCGTCAGGAGCATCCGGTACAGAAGGGAAGATCGTATGTGGTGCTGGATCGGATAAGCGGCAGAGGTAGATTTATGGGGCTCACCTTTAGCTCCGGGATGAATGGCCATAACACCTGCTGGGTAGAAGGGGAAGCCAAGATGTATCTGGATGGGGAGACTTATCCTTCTATGAATTATACGGGGACTGAGGACTATTTCTGCGGTTCCTATGCCTTTGGCAATGATATTGCCGTCAAACGCTATCAGACCTTCAGCGCACCGTATGTGGGACTTTATGCCATCCTGGGAGAGAGCGGTGAACAGTACAATGGGCAGAAGCGATTCATGCTGTACAGATGGCATGTGAAGGATGAGATTTATTTTGAAACTTCCTTCAGGATGACAATGGACAATCTGGGATGGACCGGGCCGCGCTACGATGATTATACCTCAACGGCATACTGGTATCTGGATTACCCCTCCGCCCTTCCCTTTGAACTGCCCTCCGATGGGGAGCTGGTGATGAGGTAGGGGAGCGGGATTAAAAATCATACCTATTTCAGGATACTTTTTCCCTATACAGATTGAAGGAACTCTTCAGGTCGGGTATAGTAAACTTGATAGTGAATATTTATTCAGCAGTTTGGTTCGGAGCGCCGCAAAGCTGCCGTGCCGCAGGCGGAAAAACCCAGGGACGTTCTTCCGCCTCGGACGGGCAGGAAACGCTTCAGAAGGAGGGGAAAATGCTAAGGACTGTGCAGACAGAAAACGGAATAGTGTGGGGGATTCCGGCTGCTGATCCAAGGATCACGGCCTTTAAGGGAATCCCTTTTGCCAGACCGCCTGTGGGAGATCGGAGATGGAGGGCGCCGGAGCCGGCGGAGAGCTGGGAGGGGATTCGCGACTGCAGCAGGTTTGCTCCTATTTCCATGCAGGAGAGGCCGGGCGGAAATCCGGCCAATTTGTATGACAGGGAATGGCATGTGGACCCGGAGATTGAGATGAGCGAGGATTGTCTCTACCTCAACGTGTGGACACCCGCCAGAACGGGTGAAGAAAAATATCCGGTCATGGTATGGTTCTTTGGAGGAGGATTTAACTGCGGCTACACAGCTGAAATGGAATTTGATGGGGAACGGATTGCCAGAAGAAACGTGATTCTGGTATCGGTCAACTACCGGGTGGGCGTGTTCGGATTTCTGACCCACCCAGAGTTGATGGAGGAGGAGCCGGAGGGCTGCTACGGCAATTATGGTATGCTGGATCAACGGGCCGGGCTGGAATGGGTACATAGAAACATTGCGCGTTTCGGCGGAGATCCTGAGAATGTAACGATTTTCGGGCAGTCGGCGGGTGCGGGGAGCGTAATCAACCAGCTGACCTCTCCGATGAACGCAGATCTGAGGCTGTTCCAGAAGGCAATTTTTCAAAGCGGAGGCGGGCTGCGGGCCTATGGACAGGGAAACGCTATGGTGAAGCTGGAGGCGGCGAAGCAGAATGGGATCAATTTTTTCAGTGAGAACGGGATTGAGAATCTGCGGCAGGCCAGACAGCTGGATGCGCAGACCCTGTGCCGGATGGGAAAGGAGTTCGGCTCCATGGCCGTGTGGGCCCCTACGGTGGACGGAAGATTCCTGACAGAAGATCCCTCCGATGCCCTTGCTTACGGTCGGTACCCTGATATCCCGCTCCTGTTCGGCTGCACTGGAGGAGAATACGAACTTCATGGCAAGCCTGCCCCGGAAACCATGGAGGAGCTGCGGCAGTTTGCCCGGGAAAAATTTCGGGAGGACGCAGATGCCTTCCTGAAGCTGTGCCGGGTGCAGACGGACGGACAGGTAAAGGAACTGTGCTATAGGGACGACGCATTCAAGGGACGATTTATGAACAATATCCTGTTTCTCTGGCAAAGGGTGCAGGCCGGGCATACGGGTAATTATATGTATTATTTCAATCCTGAGATTCCCGGTTGGGATCATCCGGGCGCATTCCATTCCTCAGAGCTTTGGTTTGTGTTTGAGACGCTGGCAAAATGCTGGAGACCCTTTACGGGGGAGCATTACGACCTGGCCAGAAAAATCTGCAATTACTGGACGAATTTTGCAAGAACCGGAGATCCCAACGGAACGGATCAGGACGGCAGCAGGCTTCCGGAGTGGAAATCCGCCGACCGGGAGGAGCCTTTCATCCTGTTTCTGGGAGAGAAATATATCGGAAGGTATGAGAACTGCATGACAGAATTGACAAAATTCCGAATAGGATATGTATTTGATAAAGTGCTGAAAAAAAGGGGGTAAAGGCGGATTTATGTGTTACCGCATAGATGTGGATGACGCAGAGCCGTTCTGATTTTTAAAACAAATAGCAGGACAGCCTATACAGCGGATTTAGCCACTGTATGGGCTGTTCTGTTTATAGGATTACAGCCACTTCTTCAATGAATTTTTTTATTACTTCCAGCTGCCTGCCTTTACATTGGTGTAAAAGGGATTTAATTTCCTCTCGGAGCAACGTATCATCCTGAGAAGAGGTTTCCATGTTGATCAGCTGTTCAACGGGAATATGGTAAACCTCGCAGACCTGTAGCAGCTTTACAAGGCTGATGGACTGTTCTCCTCGTTCAATCATTCCCCAATATTCGCTGTTCACATAGAGCGGTTTACAGAATTCTTCCCGTGTTAGGCCCTTTAATTCCCGGATCTTCCGCAGTCGAAAAGCAATTTCTCTTATTTTATCATCGGTTTTTCCATCCAATTTCCTTCCCTTCCTTTATCAAGCATAATAAGATTGTATTCGATACAGCTCGATTTATTTATTAATACAATTATAGGATTATCATTGACTTTTATGTATGTGCATATTTATAATTGGAATGATTGACATGGATACAGCTCTTTATTGACAATAATTTGCAGACAATAAAAGCAGGACAACCAGAAAGTGTGGAAAAAATGACAGATAAGGAATTGCTGTATGTAAAAACTATAATTGAGGAGAGTAGCGTCACTAGAGCTGCGGCAAAGTTATACATTGCCCAGCCTTCATTGTCACAGGCGATACAAAAAATTGAAGCTTCCCTTGGAATTCGCTCGTTTGTACGCACTTCCCAGGGGCTGCAGCCTACCAGAGACGGAATGAAATATTATGAGGCAGCGAACCATATTTTGCGCACTTATAACGGCCTGATGGAGGAGATAGGGAGAAATATAGAAGGAGTTGAACGGATCAAGGTGGGGACAACTACTATATTAAGCAACTTTCTTTTTGAAAATATCTGTCCGAAATTCTGGAAAAAACATCCGCAGGTCAGAGTTCATATTTGGGAGGACTCAGTCCATTCCGTTTTGCAGAAGCTGGAAGATGGAGAACTTTATATGGCGGTGCTTCATGCCCATGCCTCTGATCTGTCCGATGATTTCTGTTTTCATCTGATTCAGGAAGATTTTCCTGTTTTAATCGTAAATGCGGATCTCTGCCATTTTCAAAGTATAACCGGAGACGAAGGGGAGCCATTTCGGGAAATTGATCCCGCAGAAGTGAAAGGATATCCATATATTCGGTATGAGGATGAGAATTATTATTGTGATTTTGTTGAAAAGGGATTCAGAAAAGCAGGGATACAACTGAATGCTAATATTTTTTTGACAACAAACAGCCCCTATACAGCAATCAGGATGGTATGTGCATCAAAGGGATATACGTTTTGTCCACGTTCGTGTATTCCGGGTTGTGTTCCGCGAAACTATATTTTTAAACCATCAGGGCTTTCATTTCCTGATTTTCATATCTATGCTATCTGGTCTGAATTGGAGCGGGGGGGGGAGGAGTAGAAAGCTTGTTTATAAAGTGTATCCTGACAGAATTGGGGATGTTGGAAAAGCAAAATCGAATAGAGAGAGCGTAAGAGGGAAATATACGCATTTTTACCGGCTATATAGGCCTTTCCTATGGACATATTGCATAAAATATATTTGTTGTGAGTGAAAAAATACTTTATGATATCAGTGCAATCAATCCATACGAAAGGGAGGAAAGGATATGAGAAAAAGATTACAATTTGTTGCTTCAGTGGCTTTAATGGCAGTTTTGATGGGAGGATGCGGGGAGAAGAGTGAAAATGCTCCGGAAAGTACAGAGATCCTGAATAACAGCGGAGAGGTAGAAGGCATGGTTTCGGATATAGCAGCCCAAAGAGGGGAGGAAATTACGTTAGAAGTGTGGGCGGGCTTTACAAGCACGGATGGGGACATAATGACAGATATTTTTAACAAATTTAACGAGGAAAATGGTCAGGGAATCAAAATTGAGATGGGTATTATGTCCTGGGACACTATAGACGAAAAGCTGCCGGCAGCCATTGCTGCAGGGGAAGCGCCTGATTTTGTGGCTTGTCCTCCGTCAAGATATAAGAATTACGGACAGGCTGGGGTGTTCCGTGATCTGTCTGATTTCTGGGAGAAGTATCCTGATGTGGCTCAGAATATACCGGATAATATTAAGAATCTGTTTACATGGAATGATACTGTAATAGGCGTACCGATTCAGGTACAGTCCTATTATTATTTCTGGGACAAGGATTTATTTGCAGCCGCAGGGCTGGATCCGGAACAGCCACCGCAGACATTTGAGGAGGTGGTGGAATATGCCAAGCTTCTGACAGATCCTGGTAAAAATCAATATGGTTTTGTCCTGCCCACAAATGGTATGCAGCCAGCTACAATGACGATCCTGGCATATGGCGCAGATTATACCAATGAAGATGAGACACAGGCAACCTTTAATGATGAGAATATGGTTCGTGCCTTCACGGCAATGAATGATTTGTGGCAGTCCGGCTGCACGCCTCAGGATGTGGATGACAATACTTTTATCAGCGGCCAGTGCGGTCAGTTTATCAATTCTTCCTGGATAATCAACGGACTCAAGGAGAATGAAATCAATTTTGGAATTACAACGGTACCGGCAGCGGAGGGGATGGAGCAGGATGCTTACTATTCAATGTGTGGTTTTGCAATTCCCACAACAACAACGGATGAGAAGGTTTTGGATGCAATATATGAGGTGCTTGCCTATTGGAATTCTGTGGAGGTAAGTCAGAGATGGTATCTGGAGGCAGGATCTCCCTGCTATAATACTGCCGCGATTGCGAGCCTTCCGGAGGATACCAGGGAATTGATTGAAATTCTGGCAGCTCCTAATGAGTATGGTCATGTTGAGTTAAAGAAAACAGGACAATCTTTGGTGCAGAACGATATTCTTTTTCCTGCAATGGAAGAGATATTCCTGGGAGGAGCTGATATCAAGGAAACATTGAATAAGTATAATGAAATACTTCAGGGGATGATTGACGAACGTGGTTATTGATCAGCGGCGAAAAGATTGAACATAAGAAAACAGAGCCGAGAGCATCTGACAGCGATGCTCTCGGCTTGTTTTGAACAGTGAGGATAGAAAGATGGAATCTGACAGAA
>CAUWLJ010000129.1:0-5822 GCA_963559585.1 uncultured Eisenbergiella sp.
CACTCCATGCTGAACCGTATGGTGGAGCTGGCTGACCAGTCTGCTAACGGAACCTATGACAATGAAGTTGACCGTGCAAACCTGCAGAAGGAGATCGCTTCCCTGAAGGATGAGATCGACCGTATTGCAGACTCTACCAACTTCAATGGAATCAATCTGCTGGATGGTTCCCTGTCTGCCACCAAGCTTGATCTTACTGGCGGAAGCATTGGTGGAGGTGCTATTACTGCAAAACAAATTGCAGCAACTGGAACAACGTCTGGGTTTTCTGTAGGTAACGTTGCTGGTGCTGACGGAGTCGAGCATACTTTGACTGTCGAATATGCTGATACAAAAGGAAAACTTCATTCCGTCGATATAAAATATACAAGTAATACGGATGCTGCAAAGAATCAGAAAGCTATTGTTGATGCCATTAAGAATAACGGGGAGCTGTCTTCTGTTTTCGATGTGACAGAAGCAGGAGGAAAGTTTACTCTCACCTCTAAAGTAGCAGGAGAAGATGGTGCTAAGCTGACCGGTATATCCACAACAGATACTACAACTCAGGACATTGTAAAAGCTGGTGCAGTAACTACTGGATCTAATGCCAAGGTAGAAACAGTAGGTGCTGCTGGTGATATTGCCGCTGGTAATACAATTGTTCTGAACGGCAAAACATATGAGTTTGTTGCAGATGCTAGTGCAAAGCCTAAGACAGAAGGTGCAACAGCTATTCTTGTTGGGGCAGACCAGAATGCAACACTTGCTAATCTAAATCAGGCTCTCAAGAATGAGGGAATTGAGGTAAGCAAATCTGCAACTGCCAATCAGCTTGTGTTCTCATCAACAAAGAATGGCAAGGGACTGACGCTCCAGATTGGTGATACATCTGAAGATTTCAATCAGATGACTGTTTCTGTAGGCGATATGCACACGGATGCTCTTGGTATCGCAGGCATTGACATCAGCACACAGGCTGGTGCGCAGACGGCAGTAGACAAGATCAAAGCCGCCATCAACTCTGTGTCCTCCACCCGCGGTGACCTGGGCGCTATCCAGAACCGTCTGGAGCACACCATCAACAACCTGAGCGTAACCGCTGAGAACATGACTGCCGCTGAGAGCCGTATCCGCGACGTTGACATGGCCAACGAGATGATGGCTTACACCAAGAACAACATTCTGGTTCAGTCCTCCCAGGCTATGCTGGCCCAGGCTAACCAGATCCCTCAGGGCGTTCTGCAGTTACTCCAGTAATCGTTTTCAGGACAATCCATATTTTGTAATGCAGTGAGCAGGGGGAGACTGTCCCCCTGCTTTTTGTGGAAACCATGCAGAAATTCATTTTTTATCATCATATGGAATTTTTGAAATACAAGACAGGAACAAAGCATTTTATCTGCTCATAAGAACGGAGAGAACCAGTATGAAAAAGGCGTTTGTTTTCAAACCGGAATATTATGATTCCTTCACCTGCAAGGCATCCGCCTGCAGACAGACATGCTGCCGGGAGTGGTCCATTACTGCTTCCAAGCCGGAATGCCGGAAAATCAGGAACTGCATCCGCGGATGCGGGGATTTTCCCGGTGAAAAATATTTTGAACTGCTTCCGCCCGAAAAAAGAACAGAGGCTGTGTATGCACAGATCGTGCTGAATGAAGAAAAATACTGTCCGTTTCTAAGCAGTGAAAAACTGTGCACCCTGCAGAAAACCTTTGGAGCAGAGATCCTGCCTGACACCTGTATCTGGTTTCCCAGATCTGCAGCGGACAATCACGGCCTGACCTGTGCGACACTCACTCCTGCCTGCGAAAGGGTTATGGAAATGCTTCCCACAGACCGCAGTCTTGTCTTTGAGGTGAAGGAACAGTTCTTAGACGGTGGTTTTCCTCCTGCCGTTCCCCTGCAGCAGAGATACATGGAAAAAAATTACCGGTACGCCGCTTATTTCCAGGACATCCACAGTATGTGTATCCTTATTCTGCAGGCCCAGGACGTTTCCCTGGAGGACAGGATGATTCTGCTTGGCCTTGGATTAGAGAATATTCTCCGGTTAGGGGAGGAACAACAGTGGGATTCCATTCCCGGATATGTAGAAAATTATATTTCACAGCTGGGGGCATTAGAGGATGTTTCACTGCTGATCCCTTCTTTTCCCCCTAGTCTGCCTGCACTGTTCAATAATTTTCTCATGGCGGATTTTGAGCCTGAAGGAAGCGGCTCGGACTACGGCAGGATCATAGACCGGGTGAAAGAACGGCTCCAGATCTCTTACCAGACGGACAGCGGGGCTCAGACTGCCTCTGCGGCTGTTCTTTCCCATTATGAGGAACTGAAAAAAGGGTTTGGGGAGCTGATGGCAGACAGGCCCTTTTTCATGGAAAACCTTCTGCTGTCGATTCTGACCTGCAAAAACATCCCTTTTGCCTGGAACGGGCTGGGAGGTATCTGGGGGAATTATGTTTATCTGTGCTGGATTTACAGCAGTCTGAAGCTTGTACTGACGGTCTGTGCCGGGGATATTCATTCCCAGGAGGAACTGGTCGACCTGTGCATTCCATTGATGCGAAGGTGGGTGCACAGCGGAGAGCTGGCCGCACGGTTTGTTGAAATATTTGAAAAAAATGACAGCAGCACACTGGCGCATATGGCAGTCCTGCTGAAATCCTGTTAATAAGCAGGAGCTATAAAAAGAGGGCCGTGCATGTACTTTCACATGCACGGCCTCCGCTTTTGGGCAATTTTCTGAAACGATCAGAAGGAATAACCCTGTAGCAGCTGTGATTACTGTAACAGCTGCAGAACGCCCTGAGGGATCTGGTTTGCCTGAGCCAGCATAGCCTGGGAGGACTGAACCAGAATGTTGTTCTTGGTGTAAGCCATCATCTCGTTGGCCATGTCAACGTCGCGGATACGGCTCTCAGCGGCAGTCATGTTCTCAGCGGTTACGCTCAGGTTGTTGATGGTGTGCTCCAGACGGTTCTGGATAGCGCCCAGATCGCCACGCGTTGAGGATACGGTGTTGATTGCATTCTTAATCAGATCAACTGCATCCTGTGCACCCTTCTGTGTGCTGATGTCAATATCAGCAATTCCAAGAGCTTCTGCGTGCATATCTCCAACAGAAACCTCCATCTGATTGAAGGGATCAGAGGTATCGCCGATCTGCAGGGTTAAGCCCTTTCCTTCTTCTTTGGAGAATGTAAAGGTAATAGATGTATTTTGTCCGGGAGTTGCAATATCTGCACTCTGCTCAATCATATCATCAGATAAGCCAAGCTTATTCTGAATCATGCCTACCATCTGGCCGATTTCATCTGCTGTAGGCTTCAAAGGATCCTTTACTTCCAGAACATTTACGTCAGAATCAAATTTAGCGCCGTCTTCACCAAATGCAAATTTCTCGCCGTTAATGGTGAATACCGTATTCTTTTCCAACAGTGTCGCAAAGTCGTACGTTACCTTTGCATTCTCACCGGCTGTCTGAGTAAGAGCTAAAGTGGCCTTTGTGGTATCAAAGGTGGTTTTAGCAGAAAGAACCTCTGCCCCTCCAACAGCACCTGTTGTTTTTGAAGTGAATGTGAATTTACCAGCGCCATCGGACTCAACCGTAAATAATTCACCCAGATCTTTATCAGAACTGATAGCACCTGCAAATGCCTTCTCCAGATCAGCGGCAGTAGCATTGCCCTGTGTAACTTTATATTCCTTTCCGCTTGCATCTACAAGGGTTTGATCATCCTTTGCCTTCAGTGTGATGGTTTTTTCAACAGCAGCTCCGCTTTCATCCTTATAATTTAAGGTGAGGCTGTAATCCTTGCCTGCTGTAATAGTTGTAGCACCAGGTGCAATGGTAAATTCTGTTTTATTACCGGTTGCATCAATTTCTTTCTTCGCTGCATCACCTAACAGCTCGTCCAGACCTGTGAATACAGGAAGGGTTTCTTTTGTAGCCAGGGAACCATCCAGCAGATTAATCCCGTTGAAGTTAGTGGAATCTGCGATACGGTTGATCTCATCCTTCAGGGAAGCGATTTCCTTCTGCAGATTCGCGCGGTCTACTTCATTGTCATAAGTTCCGTTAGCAGACTGGTCAGCCAGCTCCACCATACGGTTCAGCATGGAGTGAACCTCGGTCAGAGCGCCCTCAGCGGTCTGTACCAGGGATACGCCGTCCTGTGCGTTCTTCTGAGCGGTGTTCAGGCCGGTGATCTGCGCACGCATCTTCTCGGAAATAGCCAGACCAGCCGCATCATCGCCTGCGCGGTTGATTCTGTAACCGGAGGACAGCTTCTCCAGGTTCTTGGATACTGCGCTGTTGTTGTTGGTTAAATTACGATACGAGTTTAATGCTGCAATGTTGTGCTGAATTCTCATTTTCAATTCCTCCTTGAATGAGATAACTTACCGGAATTCCGTTTCCGGCGTGGGCTGTTTTATGCCGGAACAGCCATAAAAAGGCTGTCCGTTTTTTCAGTGATCCTGCAGACGCAGAAACGCAATACGTCAGACTGCCGGCAGTTGTCCTGATAAGTTACAGAATTATTATTCTGTATCCAGCACCGCCTGTATGCCGGACAGAAAAGAACGGGTTCCGGATGCCGGCACAGTTCCCCTCTGATCCCCGCCGGAAGCTTCCGGTGAAATACAGGAATACTGATACAGGGAGACTTTTTTCAAACACGCTGGCATAACACCTCCTTCTGTGGTATGATATTTTTATCATTAACAGTTCCTCTCCTGTCCTGTTATGAAAGGAAAAGGCAGAGTCCGTCCTGTCTGCCCTGGGCAGGGGAAAGGGGGAAGCATGAAGGAAAACACGCACCTGGCGTCCGCGGTCACGGCTGCGGATGCCAAAGCCGCCTACGATGCACAGGCAAAGAAGCTGCTCAGCGACAGACAGCTCCTGGCCTGGATCATGAAATACACGGTGAAGGAATTTGAAAACTGCACCATGGAGGAAACCATTGCCGCCATTGAGGGCGAACCGGAGGTGGCTTCCGTGCCGGTGTATCCGGGCCTGACGGGCCGTGCGGTCACCGGGATGCCCCAGGAAAGCAGCATACCGGGGGAGGGGACAGCCACCTTTGACGTCCGCTTCTTTGCCATTGTGCCGGGAGGGGAGCGGATCAAGCTGATCCTGGACGTGGAAGCCCAGAAGGAGTTTGACCCGGGCTATGACCTGGTGTCCCGGGGGATCTTCTACAATGCCCGCCAGCTTTCGGCCCAGATGGACACGGAATTTACCGGGAAGGACTACAGGGGGATCAAAAAGGTATATTCCATCTGGATCTGCATTTCCGTGCCGGAGAAGTACGCAGACACTATTACAGAGTACAGCATCCAGCCCCGGGACCTGTATGGAAATTATACCGGAAAGGACAGGTATGACCTGGCCTCTGTGCTGATGATCCGTCTGCCCCGGTATGAGAAAACGGGAAAGGATATGCCGCAGGAGGGATGCCGGAGGCTTCTGGATCTGCTGTCGCTGGTGTTCACCGCCAGAGCGTCCGCAGCGGAGAAAATAGAGGAGCTGGAGACGAAGTATGGGATAGAAACCAGTATAGAGACTGGAGAAGGGATGGAGCGTATGTGTAATCTTTCAGATCTGATTGAAAAGGAAGCGATAGAGAAAGGGATCCAGCAGGGGATACAGGAAGGAATCCAGCAGGGCATGCAGGAAGGGCTCCAGCAGGGCATGCAGAAAGGAATCCAGCAGGGCATGCAGAAAGGAATCCAGCAGGGCATGCAGGAGGGAATCCAGCAGGGCATGCTGGAAGGAATCCAGCAGGGCATGCAGAAGGGAAAGCTTGATATGCTGGTTTCTCTTGTAAAGGATG
>CAUWLJ010000130.1:0-5746 GCA_963559585.1 uncultured Eisenbergiella sp.
GAATGGCTGAATGAACAGCTTGCCGGCGGAAGGTACTAGAGCGTGTTTGAAAATTCATTCCCGCCATCTGCACGCCCCACTTTGCGGTATATTTGCCCCAAATTCGCGGTGCGTACCACTACGCCGCGCTCATTTGGGGCAAATCTCCCACAAAGTGGGACGCACATCTGGCAGAAAGCAATTTTCAAACACGCTCTAAGGAACCTCTGCCTGCCTCCCAACATATTATGGTATTAAGAAAACGACCAGAATATGAGAGGAAAAATATGCAGGAATTTCCATGTACAGACAAAAACGACCAGTTCCCTGTGGGAATGGCCTATGTGCCCTGGCAGCATATGACCAACATCTTTGATAACCTGGAAGAAGCTTTCATGTGCGGGACCATTTTCCCTGAGCTGAGCAAACCGTTTACAGGAAGGAGATGTGTGGAATGAGCTGCTGTAATGTGAAATCCGAGCGGGAGCGCAGTCTCCTGAATATCAGCATGGTGAGCTTTGTGGTGGTGGAGCTTACCGAGTATCTGGATACCCATCCCCATGACAGGGAGGCGCTGAACTATTTTAACTACTATAACCGTATGCTGAACAAGATGTCGGAGGAGTTTGCCGTCAAGTTCTATCCTCTGAATCTGGCGACAGCCGATTCCTGCAATAAAGAATGGAAATGGGGCCTGGCGCCTCTGCCCTGGGAAGGAGAGTGCGGTTAAATGTGGAATTATGAAAAAAGACTGCAGTACCCGATAAACATTAAAAATACGGACGCAGAGCTGGCAAAATACATTATCTCCCAGTACGGAGGGCCGGACGGAGAGCTGGCGGCCTCCATGAGATACCTGTCGCAGAGGTACAGCATGCCTTACCGGGAGGTGGCGGGGGTGCTGACGGATATTGGGACGGAGGAATCAGTTCATAGAGGTTATCACAAAAGAATCCTTGTCACAGGCACTCTGCCTTTATGGCGCAGAGTGTCTGTGGGAAAAGACACGGGGATAGAGGTGCAGGGTAAAGCTGGCGTTTGAGCCATTGCCGCGTCTGTTTTTTTCTATTTTGTCATAATCCACCTTCTCCAGCAGTTCCTTCAGCGCTGTATTTTTTTCTTCGGCGCTCAGTTCATTGTAGTGGGCCAGCAGATGCTCTGCGCGGGGAATGAAAAGTTCACGGTTGGAACGCCGTTCTTTTTCCTCCCGGATCTGCTCCTGCATGGTCTCTATGGTTTCCGTAAGAGCATGGATTCGTTCCGTAAGCAGAGCAGACCGCTCCAGAAAAATCTCAGTGGTATATACCCCATTCTCCAGCAGATCATAAATTTTTTCTTTCTGCCGGGACAGGTCCTGGAGCTCTCCGGAAGCATTTTCCAGCATCTGCTCCTTTATCGCCAGGTCTTCGGTGGAATCGGCAAAGATTACGCTGGTATTGATTTCATCATTGATGATGGAGCGCAGCCCTTCCAGAAGCTTCTGCTCCACCAGCCACAGAGGACTGGAGATCTGCCCGCAGCTGGTATATTGGCAGATCAGGGAATCGGGACGACCGTTTCCGTAAGGACGGCGGGACATTCTGCGGCCGCATTTCGCGCAGACAATCAGGCCGGAGAGAGGGTTCTGTACAATGTATTTGCAGGGCACAGGTCTGGGTGGGTTCTTCCGGCGCTTCTCCTGGGCGGCCTGAAAGAGAGCTTCAGGGATGATGGCAGGATGTCGGCCCTGATACAGTCTGGCCGTTTCTGAAGCGCGGGGACGGGACACTGTAACCACGCCATCCTTAACGGTCTTGACCGCCGGCCTCCATTTCCGGCGGATCATTCCGATGTAGACGGGATTTGCCAGTATATCCTGTACGGAAGAATTTGACCATTCGCCTCCGGTGGCAGCAGGGATATGGAGCGCATTCAGCCGGCGGACGATGAGGGAAACGCCCATATCATGTCCTGCGTCACCGTGAACATAAAGATCATAGATCATCCGGACAACGTCAGCCTGATCGGCAGCGGGAGTGAGGGTAAAGCCCTTTTCTCCGGTCAGTTTTACCCGCTCGTATCCATAGGGCGGCTTGTTCCCGGTATACTTTCCTTCCATGGCCGACTGCTCCCGGCCCCGGTTCAGGCGGCGGTTGATGGTCTTATACTCGCGGCGGCTCATAAAAAGCCCAAATTCAAAATATTCAGAATCGAATTCATCCTCCGGGTCATATATTTTGGCTGGAGTGATGATCAATGTGTGGGAATAAGTAAAAGAGCGTGAGATAATGCCCTGGTCGATGGAATCCCCGCGCGCCAGACGTTCCACCTCCACGACCAGAACACCGTCCCAGACGCCTGCCTCCACCTCTGAGAGCAGCTTCTGCACTTCAGGGCGGGAAGTGATGGTATCTCCGGACACAACCTCCCGGAAGATACGGCTGACCGTAATGTTCATTCTGCGGGCAAGATCCATCAGGATATGCTCATGCCGTGCCAGCACGTCTGCATCGCCGTGGAGCAGGTTGTCGCGGTCTGCGCGGGACTTCCGCAGGTAGGCGCAGTAGCGGCCGCACGGGTCTATCTGTTTCTTCATTGTCGCAGCACCTCCGATTTTTTAAGCAGCCTTGTTGTAATCCCAAAAAAGAGTAAAAAATAACACCTATACAGGCGCCGGAGGGTTGTGGTATAATCTTCTTTGCTGAGATGATTATATTGACCGAACCTCTATGGTCTGTATAGTTTTCTGGAACTGCCCCGGTTTTCGCCGGGGTTTTTCTATTGATGCAGAACAGGTTCTATAGGAAGAACCAATTTCTTATATCGCAATACCATATAATACCGTCAATAAAAATACCCAGAATACAGAGCAAATTAAAGTAGAATACATATGGTAAACGTTTGCGGATTTTCTTTATACCTCTGCACTGTTTTTCACAGGTGCAGTTGTCTGTTTTGCAGGCTGCATAAATATTTCTGCGTGTAATTTTTCCGACCAGATACATCATAAGAAAGATGGTGTTAAACATAACCATTCCGCACACTATGATAACCATAATGACGAGTTCATAATGTTTAGCATCGTTTATTGCGGTGACGGCACTTCCAAGGAAACTCATGCCGCCGGAAAAAACAAAAGCTATACCGGCGAATATACTTAAAACGGCAATAACGTCAGTCTGTACAGATGAAGCCTGTTCGGAAGCGGAAGTGAGTTCATCACGCGCTGTCTCCAGGGACTTTTGGGCGGATAACATACTTGCATTTAGTGAATCAGTTTTGGATGCAATATCCTCAATACGATGTTCGCTTTGCGAATAATAGCTCCATCTGCCGATTTCAAGATTAAGATGGTCGCACAATTTCTCAAGAGTTGGATACAAGGAGGTGTAGCGGTTATTTTTCATAACATAATCGTTTTCAACGAACGCACGCAGAGCCTCCAGATTTTCTGACAGATAATCAATGCTGTAGGCATTATCCGGCCTTGCGATATCCAGTATGATAGGGAAAAAGTCGGAGTAATTGTGCCGGAACCCCTTGTTATACAGTTTGCAGAGTTTGGAAGCGACCGCTTCCTTTTCTGCATCGGTTTCAAGTAATTTTTTTGACAAACTGTATATGTGTTTTGTCAGTTCACCCTGCCGTCTGGCCTTTTCTTCAGCAAGCATTATGCACCCACTTCCTTTGATATAATGAGCGGGAAAGGAATGACTTTCCTGTTGCCTGTGCCATTTTGGTAAATCTGATCCCACGCAGAGCCAGGTGCATGAGTTCTATTTACCAGAGTGCTGGCCGGAATATCCATATACTTAGTGATGAAGTTTTTAAGGAGAGCTTCATCGGGGGCAGTGATGGCAGATTCGTATGTCGAATAAATAGGACGTCCGCCATACGAACAATATTGATAATAAACATCTGGAACAACGGGCCCAAGCTGCCATGCACAGATATCATCAAAAAACAGGTAATTTTTAGTGGCACGGTAAAAATCAGCCCATAAAAAATAAAGCACCTTCTGCAGTTTGAGGTTACTGATAGGTTTTCCGGCTTTTGAACATTGCGTAATAACATATTGAGAAACATCTAATGCGCTATACATACTGCTTCCCTCCTTTGTGGTCAGTGCCGAAATAAAAATACCCGTGGGTTTGTCGCTTCCCGTATAGTGGGAGGATTACTGCCAAGGGCACATTAAAATGGTAATGACATCATTACACTAATATTCTATGTTCCCATGGAGTAAAAGTCAATTATCTTTTTATTTGGGATAAACGCTCTATTTAGGACACAGACTTTTTCCCGAGATAATCCATGAGGGCCTGCTGAAAAAGCTTGGAGCAGTTCACACCATCTTCATCTGCCTGGGCGGCAAGCCATGCGGGAAGGGAGAGCGTCTTTTTTACGAATCTGTTATTGATCCGTTCCCGGACAGGAGGCATGAAAACCTCGACAACAGCGGGCACCTGATTAGATTTGTAATGAAGATTGACAATAGGAGTGGGAGAAGGGATTTCCTCCTGATCCTGTTCCATGCCCCACAGGTGCAGCCCCAACGCTTCTTTTGCATTATGGAGAGCCTGCTCTGTATCATCCTTATCAGCGCAGGAAAAACAGCCAGGCAGGTCAGGAAATTCAATAGAAATTCCATCGTTGGCATAATCCAGGATAGCAATAAAAGAATATCTGTCTTTCACAATGTGTACCTCCTTAATATTGTTGGAAACAGGAGGGTTAGAGCAGTTCCTCCAACCCAGCCTGACTGAAGATGCTCCGTAAGGTCTTAATGGGGAAGTCTTTTCGTGGATGTGTGACTGTTACCCGTCCTTTTTTGGTGGGATGCTTAAACAGGTGATGATCACCGTCGCATCCGGCTTCGTACCAGCCATCTGACTTCAGTATTTTAAGCACTTCCCTGGATGAATAGCTTTTCATCTTGATCTTCCCTCCTTACAATTATATTACAATACATAATTTATTATGTGTCAATAGAATAAATAATTTATTATGTATTATGTGTTCTTCAAATGTTACTGTTCACAGCAGCCTCAAACGCCTGCCGTTTGAGGCGTAAGAATGTGATTCAGGAGTGAGCGGGCCTCTTTTGCGCAGCAAAAACTTTCAATAGGCCCGCGAAAGTTACTGTTTACGGGCCTGCCGTGAACAGTAACCTTCAAATCAGCGCTCCTTTTCCTGATTGTTCCACGATACAATAGTTTTGTGCGCCAGATCCCCTTTCAATCGAAAGGGGGTTGGAAAATGGACAGAAGATTTCTTGTGTTGGGGAGGATGTTTTGCTGTCTTTAAACATTATTTACTGCCCTGTACATTTCAGGAAAAAGAATAGGGACAATCAGTAACGAAATAGTATGAAGAAAGAGGTGATGAAATGGCTGTTGTAAAGGTGATCCATGATGGCCCCTGCACGATATATATACACGATGATGCAGTGGTCAAGTCAGAGGAAGAAAGACAGAAGATCATTGATAACGTGTCCAGAATAGTGATTCGGGCACTGAATACAAAAGACCTGGCGTAAACCGGGAATAATAATGTTTCCGTTTAGGCATTTATTCAGCGAACCGCCCCCTGCCAGGCAGGGGGCGGTTCGTTCCACGAAGTGCGCCATTTGATTCACATATTTGGATCCTGTCAGCATTTGCACCTGTCAAAGCCAGGATTAAACGCATAGAAATTCTTGGAATCCAGCTTATCCTGAGTAATGCGGAGGGCTTCACCGAAACGGGAAGATTGAAGTAGATTTACCTCAAAAATGATAGCGGATAAA
>CAUWLJ010000131.1:0-5687 GCA_963559585.1 uncultured Eisenbergiella sp.
CTTTCAATAGGCCCGCGAAAGTTACTGTTTACTGGCTTGCCAGTGAACAGTAACGGTACAAGCCGCAAGTTTGTGGCTTTTTTGTGAATTTGATTAAATTATCTGCCCAGCCAGAATCTTCTCTGCCTCTGCCACTGCCTGGTCAATTCCCGCAGGGTTTTTGCCGCCGGCCTGAGCCATATTAGGCCTTCCGCCTCCGCCTCCGCCAACCAGTCCTGCAATGCCCTTGATCAGATTTCCTGCATGGGCGCCTTTCTTCATGGCATCCTCTGTCGCCATGGCAACCAGATTCACCTTGCCATCCTTCTCAGAGGCCAGCAGGATCACGCCCTCGCCCAGCTTCTCCTTCAGCTGATCTCCCAGCTCACGCAGGCCGTTCATATCCACACCATCCGCTCTGGCCGCAAGGAGCTTGACGCCGCATACTTCCTTCACCTGATCCATTACGTTGCCCAGGGACTGTCTGGCCGCCTGGCTCTTTAAGGACTCATTCTCACTGGAAAGCTGTTTGACCTCAGCCATAAGGTGCTCCAGCTTCTCGCACAGATTGGCGGGGGTAGCCTTCACAATCCTGGCCGCCTGATCCAGCTTTTCTTCCATTTCTTTATAGTAAGCGAATACGCCGGGACCGGTGAGAGCCTCGATCCTTCTCACTCCTGCAGCCACACCGCTCTCAGACAGGATTTTGAACACTGCAATATCTCCGGTGTTGCCCACATGGGTGCCGCCGCACAGCTCGGTGGAGAAATCTCCCATCTTCACCACTCTCACACTATCGCCGTACTTCTCTCCGAACAGAGCCATAGCGCCTGTCTTTTTTGCCTCCTCCAGGCTCATCACAGCCGTTTCCACCGGCAGATGGGCGGAGATCTCGTCGTTCACAATCTTTTCCACCCTGGCAAGCTCCTCTGCCGTCATGGCAGAGAAATGGCTGAAATCAAAGCGCAGCCTGCCGTTATCCACATAGGAACCAGCCTGCTCCACATGGGAGCCCAGCACGGTACGAAGCGCCTTCTGGAGAAGATGGGTGGCGCTGTGGTTCTTACAGGTGTCCGCCCTTCTCGTTCCGTCCACCAAAAGCTCCACCTTATCGGTATTGCGCAGCATTCCGCGCTTCATTCTGCCGATGTGGCCGATCTTGCCGCCCATCAGATGAATGGTCTCGCTGACCTCGAATTCACCCTCGCTGCTGCGGATCACTCCGGTATCGCCGCACTGTCCGCCCATGGTTCCGTAGAAAGGAGTTTCCTCCACAATGATGGTTCCGCATTCACCGTCGGTGAGCGCCTCCACCACCTCGTTTTCCGTGGTCATTGCCGTAATGGAGGATTCCCAGACAAGCTTATCGTAGCCCACAAACCGGGAGGTAATGGCAGGATCAATGGACTCATACACCGTCACGTCGGCCCCCATATAGTTGGTCACCTTTCTGGCCGCGCGGGCCTTCTCCTTCTGCTCCTTCATGGCAGCGGCAAAGCCGTCCTCATCGATGGTAAGGCCCTTCTCCTCCAGGATCTCCCTGGTCAGATCCAGCGGGAAGCCGTAGGTATCGTACAGACGGAACGCATCCTCACCGGAAAGGCGGGTTCTGCCCTCCGCCTTCATCTTCTCCTCCAGCTCGGCCAGAATATTCAGCCCCTGGTCGATGGTCTTGTTGAACTTGCCCTCCTCCTGGGTGAGCACATTGAAAATAAAATCCTTCTTCTCGTCCAGCTCCGGATAACCGTCCTTGCTTCCCTCAATCACGGTGCGGCTCAGCTCGGCCAGGAAATCTCCCTGAATGCCAAGAAGCCTGCCGTGGCGGGCTGCACGGCGGATGATACGGCGAAGCACGTAGCCCCTTCCCTCATTGGAGGGCATGATGCCGTCGGAGATCATAAAGGTGGCAGAACGGATGTGGTCGGTCACAATGCGGATGGACACGTCCCACTCATGCTTCTCTTTATAAGCCTTACCGGCCAGCTCACATACCCTGCCCCGCAACGCCTGAATAGTATCCACGTCAAAGATGGAATCCACATCCTGCACCACCGCAGCCAGACGCTCCAGGCCCATGCCTGTGTCGATATTTTTCTGGATCAGATCCGTATAATTGCCGTGGCCGTCGTTGTCAAACTGGGTAAACACATTGTTCCACACCTCGATGTAGCGGTCGCACTCGCAACCTACGGTACAGCCGGGCCTGCCGCAGCCGTACTTTTCTCCCCGGTCATAGTACACCTCCGAGCAGGGGCCGCAGGGGCCGGAGCCATGCTCCCAGAAGTTGTCCTCCTTGCCGAAGCGGAAGATTCTCTCCGCCGGAATGCCGATTTCCTTATTCCAGATATCAAACGCCTCATCGTCATCCACATAGATGGACGGATACAGCCTGTCCGCATCCAGTCCCACCACCTGGGTGAGGAATTCCCAGCACCACGCGATGGCCTCATGCTTGAAATAATCCCCGAAGGAGAAATTTCCCAGCATTTCAAAGAAAGTGCCGTGCCTGTCCGTCTTGCCGATATTCTCAATATCGCCGGTACGGATACACTTCTGGCAGGTAGTCACCCTCCTTCTGGGCGGGATCTCCTGCCCGGTAAAGTAGGGCTTCAAGGGAGCCATGCCGGAATTGATCAGAAGCAGGCTGTTGTCGTTGTGAGGCACCAGGGAAAAGCTTTTCATGACCAGATGGTCTTTGCTCTCGAAAAACTTGAGAAACATCTTTCGTAATTCATTTACACCGTATTTCTTCACCGTATTTTCCTCCAAAATTGCCTGATTGTTCTTATTATAGATTTTAAAGCAGGGGTTGTCAACGCTCTGAAAAAAAGTCTGCCGCACCGTCTCCGGAAAAAGTCTGCCTCACCGCGCTGTCAGCACAGAGGCGCAAAGACGCGGAGCACGGAGTCAAAAAGTCCGCCGATCAGGCCGCTCTTGCAGTCCGCCAGGGTAATCTCCCGGCTCTCCTCCATGGTTTTCACACAGTCCTGCTTCAGCTCCTCCAGGCCCTCGGTGCGGTAAAGAAGGGTGGCGCATTCAAAATGCAGAAACAGGCTGCGGTAATCCATGTTCACGCTCCCCACCACGCCGAATTCGTCGTCGCAGATATAGCTTTTGGCATGGATGAAGCCGGGAGTGTATTCGTAGATCCTGATTCCCGCCTTCAGAAGGGGCGGATAATTGGATCTGGTCAGCCGGAAAATCATGGGCTTATCCGGGATACCGGGAGTAACAATCCGCACATCCACGCCCCTCTTTGCAGCCAGGCGGAGAGCATTTCTCATCACATCGTCCACAATCAGATAGGGTGTGAAAATATAAACGTATTTTTTTGCCTGGTGCAGGATCTCCAGATACACGTTCTCCGCCACCATTTCGTTGTCCAGAGGGGAGTCGCTGTAGGGCTGAACCAGCCCTTTTCCGGCAAAGGGCTCCGGATGATGGGCATGGGGGCGGAAGCGGTCGATCTGCTCATCCTCCCGCCGGAAGGCGTTCCACATTTCCAGAAACATTTCCGTAAAGCTCCACACGCCCTCGCCCTTCAGGCGTACTCCTGTATCCTTCCAGTAGCCGAACCTCACTTTTTCATTGATGTACTCGTCCGCCAGATTGATGCCTCCCGTAAAGGCGGTGTGCCCGTCAATGACCAGGATCTTTCTGTGGTCCCGGTTGTTCATGACAAGGGAAAGAAGAGGAACCACAGGGTTGAAGGCCATGCACTTGATACCGTACTTCTCCAGCTGTACGTCATATCCCCCCGGAAGCAGCGCCACGCATCCCATATCGTCGTAGATCATGCGCACGTCCACACCCTGGGCCGCTTTTTCCTTCAGGATCTCCAGGACGGTATGCCACATCCTTCCCTCAGCCACAATAAAGTATTCCAGGAAAATAAAGTGCCTGGCGCTTTTCAGCCCGGCCAGCATATCCTCAAACATCTCCTCGCCGGAGGGATAATAGGTCACATGGGTATCCCCGTAGGCCGGAAAGTCGCTCATATGCTCCACATATTGAAGGGTGCCCTCCGCCCTGGAGTTCTCCTCCGGCTCCCTTTGCTCCCCCTCTTCCCTGATCAGGCTGCCACGGTACAGCTCATGCTGCTTCTGCAGCTTCCTGCGCAGCTTCCTGGAGGGCTTTTTATCTCCAAAGAAGAGATACAGCAGGCCTCCAAACAGAGGAAGGGTCATAATCAGCACAATCCAGCCGATCTTATAGGCAGAGTTGTCATCCTTTCCAATAATATAGAGAACGATGAGCACACTGAGCACCGTAAATGCAGTTCCCACCCATCGGGAATAGCCCGCCAGCTTTTCCAATGCAAATATAAACCAGCCCACCTGTACCAGAATCAGCAGAACCGTTATCACAATCCGGTTGATTACAAGCTTTCTATATTGGTTCTTCATCTTTTATTTCCTTCTTGGAGCGCTTCCTGCCTCCTGTCATTTCTCATCTTCACATCATTCTTCACCAGCTTGTAAAGCGTGGCTGCAATCGGAACGCCCAGGAGCATTCCTCCGATTCCCATCAGTCCTCCGCCCACCGTCACAGCGGCCAGCACCCACATACCCGGAAGGCCGATGGAGGAGCCCACCACCCTGGGGTAAATCAGATTTCCCTCCAGCTGCTGCAGAACCACGATAAACAGAATGAACAGGAACGCCTTCAGCGGATCCGTCGTCAGGATCATAAAGGCTCCCACTCCCGCCCCCAGATAGGCTCCCACTATGGGGATCAGGGCCGTTGCACCGATAAACGCGCCGATCATTGGGGCGTAGGGAAAGCGGAAAATCAGCATTCCCACTGTACACAGGCTTCCCAGAATCACCGCCTCCGTGCACTGACCGATAATGAAGCTGGAAAAGGTCTCATCCGCCGTATGATAAATGCGCCGGAGCCGCTCCACTGCCGCGGGCCTCAGGTAGGCCTTCAGCACACGCTTTGCCTGGGCGCGCAGGCGCTCCTTACCCGACAGAATGTACACGCCAAAAATCATTCCAATAAAGAAATTTACCACAGCCCCAACCACGCTTCCCACTGCGCTGATGGTGGAATTGAGCACGCTCCCGATTCCCGATCTGGCAAAGGCCAGAAGTCTGGAGCCTATATTCTCCCAGTCGATCTGTTCGAGCGCGTTGGCCAGCTCCTCCGCGTTCTCCCTGGTGCTGTTCTCCTCCAGCCATGCCGCCGTCCGCTCCAGAAAAGCGGGAACGCTCCTGCCAATGACGCTGAAGGTCTTGGCCAGCTCCGGAAGCACCAGTCTTCCCACCAGCGTAAATACTGCGAATACCAGTATGATGGACAGCACGATGCTCACTCCGCGCCTGCTCCTGTTCACAAGCCTGCTTCTGGAATGAGGAAAATAAAGGCGCTCCACCCGCACCAGCACGATATTAAGCACGTAAGCGGCCGCCAAACCAAACAGGAGGGGAGTCATCACGCTCCACAGGCCTCCCACCCAGGACAGCACCTCCTCCACATGCAGGATCCCAAGGATCAGCAGCGCCGCGAGGCACATATAAAGAATAACAGTTTTGTCCAATTTTCTTGGATTCATAAAATAAAACCCGCTCCTTTCCTCCATACAGTTCTGCTTAATTTTATTATCATACCATAGATTGGAAAGGAAATGTAGAGGAGGGCAGCTTTTTTGTCAAAAAAGTGTAACAGTTCAGCCCGCGCCCATTCGCAAAACGCCCCTACGGGGC
>CAUWLJ010000132.1:0-5565 GCA_963559585.1 uncultured Eisenbergiella sp.
CAAAACCATGCGAGCATGGTTTTGACCGAACAAACCGATATGGCTGAACTGTTACAAAATATAGGTAACAGTTCAGGCCTTCCGGCAGGTTATGAGCCTCCGTTTCCCGCCGAAGGTCCTAAACTTATTTTAACAGCCTGCATTTCTCGGCTGCGCGCACCAGAAGGGTTCCCTTCGGCATGGCCAGAAGCTCTCTTCGGCCCACTGCGCCCAGAAGAAGGATGAGGGCGAAATAGAGGGGGGCTGCAATCAGGATTGCAGCGGTCAGACATACCACGTTTACGGGTATCAGGAAATACAGCCCGTAGTAGACGCCCATGGCCGCCGCCCCCATGATGAGGGCCGCCAGGAAAGGAATGCAGAAGGTTTTTACCAGCTCCTGCCTGAAGCGCAGCTCTTTTTTCACAGAAAAACCATTCAGTATGCACATAAGCAGAGAATAGACCAGGGCAGCGATCACCAGGGAGTGAAGGCCCAGCTCCGTAAACAGAAGCAGGGGAACCAGCACCACGGTCTGCGCCACCAGGGCGACAGCCGCGTTTATCACCGGAATGTTCACTCTGCCGATCCCCTGTAGGATGCCGTTGCTGATGGTGGAAATCCCGTAAAACACCACGCTGATGCTCAGCTCCGCCAAAAGCAGGGCCACCGTATCCACCGACGCTTTCTGGGGATACAGAAGCAGCACCACCGGCCTGGCCAGGACGGCAAGCCCCACCGCGCAGGGAATGGAAAGAAGCATGGTCGTGCGCATGGCTGTACCGATACGGCGGTTGGCCTCTTTTCTGTCCCCTCTGGCAAAGCTTCCGGAAATACCCGGAATGATGGCTGTGGACATAGCAGACGCCAGGGCGATAGGGATATTCACAATCTGCTTCGCCTTCCCGCTGAACAGGCCGTACTGGGTATAGGCCTCCGCCTCGCTCATCCCCTTTACATGCTCCATCACTCTGGTATAGATGGTCAGGTTCAGGGAGGTATTGCAGTTGTAAATGAAGGTGCTTAAAATGATAGGGGTCACCATGGTAATGATGATCAGATAAACCTCCCTGGTAGACAGAAGCTCCACCGTGCGGTCTCTGCTGAGCTGCCTTTTGATGAATTTGCGGTTCAGCTTCAGCACCAGGGCCATGAATACCAGGGCAATCAGCACCCCCGTCCCTGTTCCGATGGCACTGCCCGCCGCGCCGAACACGGCCTGAGTGGTATCGGGCTGATCCGCCACTGTACGGATCAGAAGAAAAGCCGCCAGAACGCTTACCACCGCATTCAGAAGCTGCTCCAGAATCTGGGATACGGAGGTGGGCATCATGGTTCCATGGGCCTGAAAATAGCCCCTGAGCACGCCCAGCAGTCCCGAGAAAAAAATGGTAGGCGCAAACACCCTGAGTACCGGTACGGAGTTGCCTCCCACCAGCACGCCCGCTCCGAAAAAGGCCAGCAGGCTTCCCGCGCCGCCCACCACCACCACATAGACCAGTGCACAGTGGAAGATCTTTTCCGCATTGCGGTACTCCTTCAGCGCAAGCCTCTGGGCGATCACCTTGGAGATCGCAGAGGGAATGCTGTAGGAGGAAATCAGAAGGATGATGGTATAAATCTCATAGGCTGAGGTATAGTACCCGTTTCCTTCATCGCCGATCACATGTGTCAGAGGACTTCTATATAAAATTCCGATAATTTTGCAGATGATTCCGGCCGCCGCCAGAATTCCGGCCTGCATGACAAAGCTGTTGCTTTTCTTTGAGGTTCCCATGTTTTTCCTTTTTTATCTGCACCGTCTCCGCTTTTTACCCTTCCGACAGTCTGAAGGTGAGCAGTGCGTCCAGACGCCGCTCCACCAGCTCATAGACGAATATATCCGGCTGCTGCTCCTCGATCTGTGCCGGATCGAAGCCTCCGTTCCAATGGGGCATATAGGTATAGGCAAAATTAGACGCCAGGATGTGGGCCATTGCACCTGCAAAGCTGTCCCTCACCATAAAAAGCCTCCGGGGATCCGGCGCATCCGACTGATAAATCAGCTGGGTGGCATCCACCTCCTGCAGAACCTGCATGTTGTTGGCTGCATAGCCGCTCACGTCATAGTTCACATCCGGCGGCATCTTTTCTATATAATAATCGGTCAGGTTCATCATGCCCGCCAGATCATAGTTGGAACGGTCATTCTGCGCGATGGAAAGCTCCTCCACCTCCGGAATATCGATTCCCAGCTCCTTCAGAAGCGCCTTCGCACCGATATACCCTCCAAGGCTGTTCCAGTGCGTGTCATAATGCCAGTACAGATCGTACTGATCCCGGTAGGCCAGCATTTCCTCCCGGGGATAGACCACCCGGATGCCCGCCCGGCGCAGCTCCTCCACCAGCAGGGAAGCCTTCGTATTCTCATCCTTCTTCCTGATATAGTCCGGAAGGTAATGGGAATAAATATCTTCCTTATTGGATGGAATGAAAAGGACGAACTCAATCCCCCGCGCCGCCAGGTAATCCCTGGTACAGATCAGATTGTCCAGAATCAGATCCAGCTCCTCCCGGGTATAGGGATTCGTTCCCTTATAATCATCAATACTTCCCTCATCCGCATAAAATAACCAGTTTTCTTTTCCTAATACCACCTTTTCGGATGCGGAATCCCTGAACAGCCCCACATTGATCCGGCTGTTCAGGCCGATCATTTGGCTTCGGAAGGCAAGATGGTCGTTGTAATAGCTGTTGTATGCGCCGGTGTAAGACTTGATCCCCTCCGCCAGCGTTTTCCCCTCCGGGATGGAAAACTCCGGCTTCTCTGCCAGAGTACGGTTTTCCGTGGATGTTGTATTCAGATACGGTTTTACAAAAGGATACACCGCACCGGGCCCCAAAAGAACCAGCGCAAAGCAGATGATCCAGGCAGCCGCTTTCTTCTTTGTCATGTCTACCTCTTTTTTCCCGCCGCGTCAGCGGCATTTTCATTACTGTTCACTGGCAAGCCAGTAAACAGTAACGTTCGCGGGTCTATGAAAAATTTTGCTGTGCAAAAGAGACCCGCTCACCCTTGAATCACTTTCTTACGCCTCAAACAGCAAGTGTTTGAGGCTGCTGTGAACAAAATCATCAGAAGTTCATATACAGGAAGGCACTGTAGGTGCTGCTCACCATGAGCAGGATACTGTAAGCAAGCAGAAGCATGCAGAAAACCAGCTCCGCTGTGCTGTACCGGAAGGAAGGAAAGAAAGCACTGCGCGCTTCCGTCTCTGAACCGGAATGCCTGTCCCTTCCCGCCAGACGTTCCCCGATCATCTGGATCAGCCCGCAGCCCAGAATACCCAGAAACGCCGCCGCAAACGCCCGGTTCGGCACCAGCTCACGCACCGTATAGTCGGATGCAGTGTACATCCAGGGCAGGAACATCCTTTTCACGTAGGAAAGCGCCACTCCCATATCGCCGGCCCGGAAGAATACCCAGCCCACCCCCACCACCAGCAGGGTGTAGATATGGCTTAAAATCCGGCTTTTTCCCAGAATCCGGTTCAGTCCCAGCCGTTCCAGCACCTGAAAAACGCCGTGATAAAGCCCCCAGATGATAAAATCCCAGCTTGCCCCGTGCCACAGTCCGGTGGCCATGAAAACAACAAAAATATTCCCGCAGGTACGCAGCCTGCCCTTCCTGCTGCCCCCAAGAGGAAAATACAGGTATTCCCTGAACCAGGAGGTCAGCGACATATGCCACCTTCTCCAGAAATCCGCTATGGATACAGCCATATACGGATAATGGAAGTTCTCCGCCAGATCAAAGCCGAACATTTTGCCCAGCCCCACGGCCATATCCGAATATCCTGAAAAATCATAGTAGAGCTGTAAGCTGTAAAAGACCGCCGCAATCCAGGCCAGCGCGCCGCTCACATTGGAAAGCTCCAGCCCATAGATCTGATCCACACAGGTTCCCAGAGTATCCGCTATGACCACCTTTTTGGCAAGGCCATAGATGAAGCGGCGCACCCCCTCCCCCATCTTCTGTACGCTCTGCTTCCGCCCGGCCACCTGGGGAGCGAAATCCCGATACTTCTCAATCGGTCCCTGGGTGATACGGGGAAAGAAGGAAAAATACAGAGCCAGGTGCAGAATATTTTTCTCCGCCGGAACCTTCTCCCTGTACAGATCCACCAGATAGGTGATGGCCTGGAAGGTAAAAAAGGAAATTCCCAGCGGGAGCGCAATTTCCTGCATGGGCAGAATCTCGCTCCCAAGCACACGGTTCAGTGTATTGGCAAAAAAGTTGAAGTATTTATAATATCCCAGCAGCCCCAGATTCACAAGGATGCCCAGAACCAGGACGACAAGCGCCATATGTCCGGAGGAGCCTGTCCCCCTTGTGCCTGCCTCCGTACCGCTGCCCGGTTTCCTCCGGCTTTGGCCCATGGCAAGCCCCGCCAGATAATTGACCAGCACCGACGCCAGGAGCAGCCACAGGTATTCCGGCTGCCCCCATGCGTAGAAAAACAGGCTGGCCGCCAGCAGAAGAAGATTCTGCAGGGCGCGGCTCCTTCCCGTAATCTTGTCCAGTATGAAAATGACGGGCAGAAATGCCCCCAGGAACAGCATTGAGTTGAAAATCATGTGCTTTTCTCCCATTCGTATGTACAGACCCCCGCACTTCCATGACGGCAGGATCCGGCTCTGTTCTCTTATTATAAACGGCAGACGGGTTTTGTCCAACCCTATTTCTCTGCGCTAAAGGTGATTTCTATTATACTATAGATGGGCGGGTTAAAAAAGACATGCAGAAAAGTTTTCCAAAGCTTTCCTCCGGACAGGCACGGCGGCAGATAGAACTGCTGGAATTGCAGTACAAGCGTATGGGAGAGCCGACACCCTTTGCCCGCGAAATAGAAGATAACGGAGCTGCGGCAATGAATTTTGATGTTTTTGATAAGAGTGAGAGTAAACCAGTAATGTCCAGTCAGTTCCCCGCCCGGAACCACCTTACCCTTTTCATGCTTTTCTTTGAGATCCAGAATTCATTCCTTTTAAAATTGATTGATAAAAATTTATAAAAGTGATATAATTAAGCAACTAGAAAATAGTTGCATATAACGAATCAGTGGTGGTGATAATCATAGATGCCTAAGAAAAAAGATTTGCTTGAAAAACTATGTAGAAAACCAAGTCCTAAAAACTTTACAACACGAGATCTGGATTTGCTGATGGGCAAATGTAATTTCGAAAAATTTTCAGGAGGCAGAGGCTCAGGGATAGGATTTGTGCATAATGAAACGAAAAGAGTTTTGCAGTTTGATCAACCGCATCCGGGAAATGAATTGTATAGATACCAAATAAACAAAACTATACAATTTTTAAAAGAAATAGGTGAATTAGAATAAGTTTATAAGGAGTGATAGGATGAATTCAATGTTGGAATATAAAGGATACCATGCGTCTGTTGAATATGATGCAGAAGACAATATTTTTATCGGCGAAGTTTTTGGTATTACAGATTCTTTGAATTTTCATGGGACATCAGTTACAGAATTGAAAAATATGTTTGAGCAATGTATTGATAATTATTTGGATTTATGTAAAAAAATA
>CAUWLJ010000133.1:0-5528 GCA_963559585.1 uncultured Eisenbergiella sp.
GGCAAATGAGCCATGTTCTCTGGCTGCCTGTAAGTCCAGCAATAAATCCGGAAGGTTTTTAAATTTGCTCATTTATAGAAGTAAGAAAAAGTTGAAGCGACGCCCGTTCTGTGCTACGATGGAGACGCGGGAAAACAGGAGGAAATCGTCTGTGCCGGAAAGGAAATAACAGCACATGGACGAAACAGAGAAAAAGAAAAGGGAACAGCGCCGCCGGGAGGATCTGGAACGGCTACGCTGGTTCCGTCCTATTGATGATACGTTTATGAGGGGACTTTTTAAGGACAATCTTCCCCTTGCCCAGATGGTGCTTCGTATCATTACGGGAAAACCGGATCTGATCCTGTTACGCTGCGAGACGCAGGCTGACATGAAGCGTGTGACGGGAGCCAGATCCATCTGCCTGGATGCGTATGCGACGGACAGCGAAGGGAAAAAGTACGACCTGGAATTACAGAAAGTGGATACCGGTGCAGAACCGCACCGTGCCAGATACCATTCCAGCGTGCTGGACGTGGAGAATCTGGATGCAGGGCAGGATTACAGGGAGCTGCCGGATACCTATGTGATCTTTATCACGGAAAACGATTATTATGGTGCAGGCCATCCGGTATATGTGATCCGCAGCATGAACATCACCCTGAACCAGCCGTTTGAGGACGGCGCACATATCCTGTATGTGAACGGGGCTTACAGGGGGGATTCGGAGCTGGGCCGGCTGATGCATGATTTCAACTGTACGGAAGCGGCAGATATGCACTATGGGATGCTGGCAGAGAAGACACATTATTTAAAGGAAAGCAGGAAAGGGGTTGAGGCAATGTGTAAGATTATGGAAGAATTAAGGAATGAGAGCTATGAGGAGGGACGTATAGAGGGCCATGCGGAGGGACGTATTGAGCAGGCACGGGAAACTGCAGGCAATCTGAAGAAGCAGGGGCTCAGCACGGAACAGATCGCGGCAGCGGTAGAGTTCAGCATCGCAACCGTAGAAGGCTGGCTTGTATCTGATCCCGTGCAGGACTCTGGTTTACGGCCTTTGGGTTAGGCCTTATGCATGCTTCCAATATCAATTTATAGGATTGAGATTTGCTGTATAAAGTCTAAAAATCTCTTGTGCGGAAGCTCCCTGTTCCGGAGGAACGGAAAGCCTCGGAATGGAAGCCACTGATCCAGCAGCAGGAAAACGCTGTTCCGAAACAGGGATGCTGTCGCCTCAAATTCAATCCTCCAACAGCCTTAAAAATATCACTTTCCTCTCATGATGCCTATATATTACTTCAAATTGATCTCCTTCCTTTATTTTATTTTCATAATAAAACTTTGACAGACCGTCAATCCTTCCGGCTGAAATATCGTGCATTTTCACTCCATAAGTTTTCCCCTCAAATTCAACCGTTATTTTCTTTCCATAACCCAGGTGAAAACCGCTTCCAAGGCAGCAGATCTTATATTTTACATCCGTATTCCTAATTGTTTTTTTACCGATTTTATTCTCTGAAAGTTCTCCCTGGCTGCTTTTTGATATGACAGAACAACCATTTGTGGCTGTGGTATTTTGCAATACCTGCCTGAAGATTCTCATATCTTCATCGCTGACTTTTTTCTTTCTGCCTGCTATTATTTTTATAAGTTGAGTCATAAAATCACGAATCTCAATCTTCTTTTCATCCGTTTCAGATTCCAGATTAAATGTCTGATCTATCCTGTCAATATCTCCATCAATAAAATAACTGTACTGCTCTGCGCCAAGCATTTCTATGTTCTCAACCAGAAAATTGTATGTATCCTCATAAGCCAGTTGCAGACACAAGAGCGAAAAAAGCAACATTTTCTGCTGCTCATTCCCATTATTTCCTCTGATCATGGAAACAAGTTCAAAAGCATTGAAAAGCCGCTTCATTTTCCGTGGATTGCATCCCACAGAGCAGCGTATCAGTTTTACATATTTCTCAATAATATTCTTATCAAGCTTGTCTCCCATCGTTCTTGTAACATACTTTTGGATATTGTAATGCGCCACTGGCATATAAAAAGGCAGCTGGATAATTTTATCAAAAAATTCTTTTCCCAGCTGTTCATCACCATACTTTTCTTTTACTCCCCTTACGACAACATTATAGTCAATGGCAAGCACATAGACACAGTTTTCACAATCCAGAAACAGGTTTAGTACCTCCAGCACATCCAACGCGCGCGATGGTTCAAGGCGGTCAAGATCATCTATAAAAATTACGATTTTAGAATCATCTCTGGTAATCTCGTTAATGCTCTCCTGAAAATGCTGTTTCAGGGTTAAAACAGAGTCAAACGGTGTCTCCTCCTTCATTTTTGAATACATTTCGGCCATTTTAGAAGTGTCGTCAGCTATTTTTGACGCGCCAACAGCATCCGCGCTGTACGAAAGGATTTTCCACGCAAAAGCGGACACAAAGCCTTTCAGTTTTTTTACTCTGCCGGATAAGGGCGCAAATTGGCTTAATTCATCCGCGAGAGCAAACAAAAGAGAATATGTAAGTTTATCGTCCATATTAAACTTGGAAAACTGCCATGTATTAAACCAGATTGAATGAATCTCTTTCTTCAGTTCATTCCTTACCATGCTCATGATACTGGTCTTTCCACTTCCCCAGTCTCCCTGGACGGCTATCGTCATTGGAGTATCGCATTCTTCGATGAACTTTGCAAGTGCATAAATGTAGTTTCCTACTTCAAAGCAGTCATCATCCAATTTTTCAATAGGTTTATCAATCAGCCCCGACATTTTTCCGTCCTGTCTCTTATTTTTGTTGATATCCGTAAGCTTTATTCCGTGCTTTTTGTTTCAGAATCTATGGAAGAAGCAGAAACGCTGTCTACCATAGATTCTGTTTGTACTGTTTCAGCAATATTCAACTCTTGGCTATCCTTCTTGTCCAGCTCTGGACTTTTATATAATGCTGTAAGAATAATTCCCATTACACAGACAGCAAAAAGGATGCTGCGGCCAACTCTTGAATTTATCATATTTTCCTAAGCTCCTCCAGCATCTCATCCGTATGCGTCCGAATAATCCGCACGATCTCCTCAGAAAGAGATTCCGCCTTTTCATTTTCCTCCTCCGCCGTCCCCCCCCCACGCCGGAAATCAGCCTTTCCGGCAGTACTCCAAGGGCCTCAGATATTTTGCAGAGGGTTTTTATGGTCATGTTTTTCTCGCCGCGTTCCACCTGGCCGATATAGGCATAGTGCATGCCTACTTTTTGGGCCAGATCATTCTGGCTCATGCCTGTGGCTTTGCGGTATGTGCGGATTCGTTCTCCGATTATTTTCTGGTAGTCTTCCATATGTATTTCCTCTGAGTTTTATCAAGTCGTATAGTTAGGAAGATATTTCATATTTGTATTCTAAAAACCAGATACTTCACTTAACCAATACGGGATTAACCATACAGTATTGCGCCCGATAATGTTCAGACATCATTCTTATTTTTGCATTTCCTGCATAGCCTAATGGAACTTCAAGAGTTTGGATAGGTGTGTCGGAAGATAAAGAATAAGTATTCGCTAATTCCCCATCAAGATATACTTCGAGCTCCACATTCGCTTTTTCTCCTCCATCCAAACGGCCAACTTCAAAAATAAGCTTTGAATAATCATTCTTCAGATTCAATAGAATATAACTGTCATCATAATACTTATCTAGCAAAACTCCTTTCCTGTATATCTGCCCTCCAACCGAAAGGCTTTCACGATCATCATTCGGAATAATACTATATCTGACACCATCATACAGAATATTTGTATCCAGCAACGCTTCCTTCGTCACCTCTACCCCTTCTGATTTACCAGCAGCCAGAATATTCTTTTCTTTATCAAATGTTATTGTTCCCTCCATGAATGGATCTACTGTTTCTACCGCAATATAGGTACGTCCATCAAGCTGCACCACTCCTTTATTGACAGAACTGGAAATTTCAAGTCCATCCTTGAGCAGAGAAGGATTAAAAAACTCAATTGAAGGCATATTTTCCAATTCCGTATTTTTATCCTCTAATACCCCCAGTTTCTCTTTCAGTGTCGAATTTTCGTCATAAACTGCACTCAATGCCTGTTTATAATTCATACTCTCGTCCACAAAGGAGAAATAATCCGTCATCTCATTAACAATTTTATTTTCGGTACTCAAGTTTGACAATCCCCAAGAAAGAACTCCACCGACAACAGTACCTGCCACAGCAGAAATAACTGATGTAATAATACCGTATTTCAACTTTTCCTTCATGTTTCTTCCTCCTCATCACAAACTTGACTCTTTCAAATGCGCTCAATTTTTTCTATTCCTGCTTCACCTCTGCGATGCCTATCCTATCATCTGATAGTCAACCTCCTTTCCCACACACCTCAGCGCCTCCTCAATCACCTGGTGCATATCATAATAACGATACTTCCCAAGGCGACCGCCGAAGATCACGTGGGGCGTCTGCTCCGCCAGCTTTTCATAGCGGGCATAGATGGCGCTGTTTTGGTCATCGTTGACCGGGTAGTAGGGTTCCTCTCCCCTGCTCCACTTCGCCGGGTACTCTCTGGTGATCACTGTTCGGGGAAGCGGGTCTGGCCGCTGGCAGCCGAATTCAAAATGCTTATGTTCGATAATTCTGGTATAGGGAATCTCGTATTCTGTGTAATTGACCACAGCATTTCCCTGGTAGTTTTCCATATCCAGAGTTTCCGTCTCAAACCGCAGGCTGCGGTATTCCAGTTCCCCTTCGGAATAGTCAAAATATCTGTCGATCATTCCTGTGAAAACGATCTTGTCCGCCATGGCCTCCCACTTCTCACGGTTTTCAAAAAAATCTGTGTTGAGCTGCACCTCTATGCCCTCAAGCATTTTCTCTACCATGCGGGTATAGCCGCCGATTGGTATTCCCTGGAAGCTGTCGTTGAAGTAGTTGTTGTCATAGGTCATACGCACGGGCAGTCTGCGGATGATGAAGGAGGGAAGCTCGTCCGCCCTTCTGCCCCACTGCTTCTCTGTGTAGCCTTTCACCAGTTTCTCGTAAATGTCGCGGCCCACCAGGCTGATGGCCTGTTCCTCCAGATTGGCGGGATGGATGATGCCTGCCTCACGGATCTGTTCGTTGATTTTGGCCTGAGCTTCCTGGGGAGTGATGACACCCCACATTTGATGGAAGGTGTTCATATTGAAGGGAAGATTGTACAGCTCGTCCCGGTAACGGGCTACGGGTGAATTGGTGTAGCGGTTGAAATCCGCAAACTGGTTGATATAATCCCATACCTGTCTGTTGCTGGCATGAAAAATATGGGCTCCGTAGCGGTGCACCTGGATGCCTTCAGTTTCTTCCGTATAAATGTTTCCGGCAATGTGGGGGCGCTTGTCGATGACAAGTACCCGGCGGCCGTGTTTGTGCGCCTCGTGGGCGAAGGTGGCGCCGTAGAGGCCAGCGCCGACTATCAAATAATCGTAATTCATAATATTTTTTCACCTCTAAATTTATTCTTTGCCAAACAGGATATGTTTTCTAAATTG
>CAUWLJ010000134.1:0-5448 GCA_963559585.1 uncultured Eisenbergiella sp.
CAGACAGACAGACAGACAGACAGACAGACAGACAGACAGACAGACAGAGGTAAATCTGCCTGCTTTTGTGTTGTCCAAATATCATTATAACAGAGGAAGCAGTCGTCCGTTCCGGCCAGATGGATGACCGCTTCCTTTTTGTGTTCTTTGATAGACCAGCACAGGAACAGGAGGATCAAAATGAAACTGAAAAAACAGATTGCTGCCCTGCTGATGGCGGGCGCAATGGTATGCTCCACTCTGCCGGTAAATGTACTGGCGGTGGAAAATTCAAATCAGAATGCAGGGGGGCTTATGCGGACGCCGCCCGCAGCACACAGCCGAGAGCGTCTGCGAACCCCTCTGCACCGGGGAAAGCATCAACGCCGACTTGCACCGTATGCGAGTTCGAGGACGCGGACTTGAACGCCTGCAAGGGCGAACTGACCGCAACCGGGATATTCTATAATATCTTTAATGAAAGTATCATGTGAAAGGGAAAGGTGTGACTATGAGTATATGGAATGTAAATTATCGTATGGGAATTCCCCGGTTCGACCAGGAGCATCAGGAACTGTTTCGAATATCCGAGCAAATATTAAATCAGATAAGAAGCTGTGGTGATGAGAGCGGGAGGAATAAGCAGCTCGCCGAAGAATGGCTTTGCAACCTGCATCACCATTTTCGTGGACATGTGCTTTCGGAAGAAATTTATATGGCTGAAAACGGATATGAAGGCCTTCATCTGCACAGGAAGCTGCATGATGATTTTTACAAGACACAGCAGCTTCAGTATCAGACGATTACGGAGCACGGAAAATATACCAAAGAAGAAATCTGGGATTTTGTAGGTGCGGGAGTGGGGTGGCTGATCGAGCATATTGCCAATGTAGATATGGCGATCGTAGGAAAGAATATTGCGCCCAGACGCGGCAGATGGAATGTAACCAGGCAGGAGATGGAGGAGAAAATCAACCTCCTGTTTGTATCGGTGCTGAACACAGACCTTCATGCCAGAATCATAGATACGAATTATAAAGGGGAGGATCTGGGAAAAACGATCTATCAAAAGATGGAATACAAGGTGGAGAATCAGGAGGTTACGGTGATCACGGGGGTGGAGAAGGGGCTTGTGCTTGCCGTCGGCAGGCAGCTCTATGGTAAGGATGCCGACGATGAGATGGATCTGGTGCTGTCCACGTTTAATACATTTGGAATGCACTTCTGGCAGAGCCTGAGCCGCCACTTTCTTGGGACGGATGCACAGCTGGAGATCAAAGAGGGTCATATTTTGTTGGGAAAAAGTTTCCCGGTGGAGTTTTTGAGACTAAAGCCGGCGCTCTCCATTCTGTTTGCCACAGATGTGGGAAGTTTTTTTGTCGCTTCCAGCTATGCGGGTATCTTCCTGCCTTAGAGCGTGTGCTCTTGCTCCTGTCTTTGGATGCGCGCTGCTCGTAAGCGGGCTTACCTGAAGACGGTTCAGTTCCCGGCAGCCGGGGAGCGGCTGGGCTGTTACATATTATTTGGGTAAAAAGAAAAAAGGGGTTGGCAGAACCGTAAAATGATGATAGGATAAGAAAACATAAACAGAATATGTCAAATGATAGAGGCGCGGCATTCATCAGTACCGTACAGCGCAGGCTCAGGACGGCCGTCTGTGTGGGAAAGGGATTGCCGCCGAAGATTTGTTTCCTGTCCGGGAAGCAGGTCTGGGCCGCAAAAGGGAAGGCTTTGAGCTAACCTGCGGAGAAGATCCGGCGGACTGTCACATGAATGTGGAGCGCTATCAGGTATGACCGGAAGAAACGGGATAACCGCGGAGGCGTTTTCATGGAAGATGCTGTCCGTGGTTTTTTGTTTTTGTTCAAGTGCGTTTGAAAAAAGGTTTTTTACGAGAGAGGAGAGAGTTATGAAAAGCTTTGCGAAAAAGGCGCTGCGCGCCGCGGCGGCTGTTCTGCTGTTTGCCGCCTGCCTGTCCATGACGGTTCTGGCTTCGGACGGAGAGGAGTATGTTCCCCGCCTGTATGCCACGTTTGCTTCCCTGATCCCACCGGTGGTGGCGATAGGGCTTGCGCTGATCACGAAGGAGGTGTACAGCTCCCTGTTTCTGGGGATCCTGATGGGCGGGCTGCTTTACTCCGATTTCAGCTTTGAGAGAACCATGATGCACATTTTTGAGGACGGTTTTCTGGGAGTACTCACAGACGACTATAATATGGGCATTTTGATCTTTCTGGTCATCCTGGGAGCCATGGTGAGCCTGATGAACCGCGCAGGCGGTTCCGCAGCCTTCGGACGCTGGGCCAGAGACAGGATCAAAGGGCGGGCGGGAGCGCAGCTTTCCACCATTGCCCTGGGTGTGCTGATCTTCATTGACGACTATTTCAACTGTCTGACTGTGGGAAGCGTGATGCGCCCCGTGACGGACAGGCATAAGGTGTCCCGCTCCAAGCTGGCTTATCTGATCGATTCCACGGCGGCTCCTGTGTGCATCATCGCGCCCATTTCCTCCTGGGCGGCGGCTGTAACGGGCTTTGTGGAGGGAGAAGACGGATTTTCCATCTTCCTTCGGGCAATACCGTTTAACTTCTACGCACTGTTCACCATTGCCATGATGATCTGTCTGGTGGGGATGAATTTTGATTACGGCCCCATGGCTCTGCATGAGGAAAATGCCAGGAAGGGCGATCTGTTTTCCAAAGCCGGAAAAGAATACGGCCAGGAGGAAGTGGATGCGGCCAACCCCAAGGGTAAGGTATGGGATCTGGTGGTTCCTGTGCTCGTTCTTATCGTCTGCTGTGTTATCGGAATGGTCTACACCGGCGGGCTGTTTGACGGAGCTGATTTCATCACAGCCTTTTCCAACAGCGATGCCTCCGTTGGACTGGCGCTGGGGAGCTTCTTCGCGCTGGCAATCACCATTACTTTCTACAGCGTGCGAAGGGTGCTCACCTTTTCCGACTGCATGTCCTGTATTCCCGCCGGCTTTAAAGCCATGGTTCCGGCCATCATGATCCTCACCTTTGCCTGGACGCTGAAGGCCATGACGGACAGCATGGGCGCGGCGGTGTTTGTGGAGCAGCTGGTGAAACAGTCTGCGGGCGGACTGATGAATCTGCTTCCTGCCATTATTTTCCTGGTGGGCTGCTTCCTGGCATTTGCCACGGGCACAAGCTGGGGAACCTTCGGCATCCTGATTCCTATTGTGGTAGGCATTTTTGAGCAGACCGACCCCCAGCTGATGATCATTGCCATTTCGGCCTGTATGGCGGGAGCCGTCTGCGGCGACCATTGCTCGCCCATTTCCGATACCACCATCATGGCCTCTGCCGGAGCGCAGTGCGACCATGTAAACCATGTGACTACCCAGCTTCCCTACGTGATCACGGTGGCTTCGGTTTCCTTTGTGACCTACGTGCTGGCCGGATTCGTGAAGAGCGCCTGGATCTGCCTGCCCGCTGGACTGGCACTGCTGGTCTGCACGCTTTTGGTGATCAGAAAAGTGACACGGAAAAAAGCGGAAGCTTGAATCTACGCTTCCTTCCGGCACAGCCAGTCAAGAATCTGACCACAGGTGGAATAGAGCTCTTTCGGGGCCGGGGGCGCATCACCGGCCCTTTGTCCGGGCAGAACTGCCATGTGGCAGGGAGTATCGCTTTCTTCTATATGAAAGGTATAGTTTGAAACGGCGAACCCCTGCAGCAGTCTTTCCACGAAAGGGAGATATTCACACACATCCCTTGTGCCCACATGAAAGATGCCGCCCCGCCCTTCCTGGATCAGATACCGGACAAAGGAAGCCGCCTGCTCATCCGTGGCATGGTTGGTGTACAGGCGCTCCCACATCTGTATCGGCTCATCCTGTCTGATACGTTGAAGCATCCGGTCGGTACGTCCGCCCTTTTCCCTGCTCCAGATGAAAGGGAATCTTAAAATGGCCGATCGTTCTCCAAGCGTCTCCTGTAGCAGCCGCTCGCAGTCGATCTTGAATTTCCCGTATTCACTTTCTGCACACACAGGATCCCCCTCATAATGAACGCGGCTGTCATCCCCGTCAAACACATTGGCGGAGGAGAAAAAAATAAAACGCGCCCTTCTGCGCCCGCAGTAATCGGCCATGATTTCATGCGCTCTGTACTGCACCTGGAATTCCCCGCCCACACAGGAGACGATCACGTCCGGTTTTGCTTCATCCAGCAGCCCGGATACCCTGTCCACATCGGCCAGATCCAGCCGGACCAGCCTGGAACCATCTGAAGCCAGTCCGCGGGACTGACGGCAGGTGCCCATGACCTCATGGCTGCCCCTGAGTTTATCATAAATTTTCCTGCCGGCGATTCCGCTGGCTCCCAGAATCAAGATTTTCATGCAGGCTCCTCCCCATTATAATCACGTTATTATGGATCATGCTGTTATTATAGAAGAAAACATGCTAAAATGAAAGGCAGAAACATCTGTGGACAGGCTTTTGTCCACGGCAGGAATGTGATTCAGGGGTGGGCATGCCTCGTCCTGCAAAGCAAAACCTTAACAGGCCCGCCCTGCCCCATCATTCACCCCGCGCCCGGTGCGCAGACAGGAGGCCGCAATGACCTATTTTGTGAAAAAAATCCAGACAAAAGACCAGATTCAGACATGCAATCCCTTTGAGATCAGCCACTATATGTGGAACAGTACACAGACGCCACGCGCCTATGGCCGCATGGGATACCTTCCCGGCGAGGGCTTATACGTGTCAATGACCTGTGAGGAAGAAAATCCCCTTGCTACCTGCCAAAATTATATGGATCCTGTCTGCAATGACAGCACCATGGAAGCCTTCTTTGCCTTCCCTCAGCCCGGAGAGGAGCTTACCAACAACGTCATGTACTTAAACTTCGAGGCCAACTCCCTGGGAACTCTGTACGCCGCTTACGGAAAAGGCCGCAAGGGCAGATCCCCCATGCCCCAGGAATACCTGCCCGCCTGCGCCTGCACCGCCCAGGTGAGTCCTTCCTCCTGGACGCTCACCTTCACCGTGCCCGAAGCCTACTTATTAAAAGAGTGCGGAGTGGCCGTATTGAATGAGGACACAGAGATTTACTGCAACTTCTATAAAATCTCTGAAACGCCGGAGATCGAGCACTATGGAAGCTTCAGCCTGATAGACAACCCTACACCCAATTTCCACCTTCCGGTGTTTTTTGCGCCCTGCCGGATAGAAGCGTAAGGCTTTCTGACAATAGATGCCCCGGCGGTTCATACGCGCCGCCGGGGCATAAAAAATGCGCCGCTGCCGCTGTGTGCCCGCGCGGACGGCAGATTTTGCCCGGTAGCAGCCGGACCAGGCGCGGCCTGTGTCCGGAAGTACCCTTTTATCGGTCAAAGTGCAACAATTCCGCTTCCAATATTCTGTACATTTGTACAAAATTTTCTCGTAACAGTTCAGCCATATCGGTTTGTTCGGTCAAAACCATGCTCGCATGGTTT
>CAUWLJ010000135.1:0-5087 GCA_963559585.1 uncultured Eisenbergiella sp.
CTTAGGAGGCGAACGCTCTATCCTGCTGAGCTACAGAGACATCTATTCAATTAAAAATGGTAACAATCACTTTTCATCGTAAGGCAACTGGTAGAGCATAACCTTAGGAGACGTATGCTCTATCCCCAGAACTACAAAGCCATACATAAATTCTTCCCATGCACTTAAATCATAAACCCTGCGCACAAGATACCTTTACTATACTACCTCATTTTTCTGAAAATGTCTACCTAAATTTAAAACTAATTTCAGTTTAAATATGAACTATTTTAAACATTTTCTACCTGTCCGGATAATTCACTGTCCCCTGCATCCATACCACGCCTTTAAATCTGCGTCCTTTCTCAGGCTCTCCAAAGAGATCCTTTTCATTGATACATATATCGAAATTCAATTCATTACAGTCCACCGAAATGATCCATATGTACTCCCCGCTTCTCCGGTTCTGAATTTTCCTGCACTCGGTGATTTCTCCCAATACGGAATACTGATCGCACTCCACCCCATAAGGCATAAAATAGGTATCCACCAGGCTGAATACATCCTCGTTCTGTATCCTTCTGGAAATAGCGGTATAAGTATCCATATCCTCCAGAGTCAGGCTCTCTATGGCGTCCTCGTCCCCTTTCCTGGCAGCTTCGATCAATTGGTTACGGGTAATGGAGGACTTTCTGATTCTCTTTTTCTGCTTCTCACTTTTAATAATCGGCATCATAATGGATCCCTGGCTGGACAGCGCAGCCAGAGTCAGGCTGGTTCCCCGTAAGGGGAACCGGTCTGCGTTTCTGAGTTTGACATAATCAATCATATTCTGAAGATAGAAAATCAGCGTCACTCCTACCTTCACATCATCGCATACACCTGCATAGGATTCTGTGGCCGCATGTCTTTCTATACTAATATCCTCCATGGAACTGATGCCCGTTCCAATCAGGTAAGGATAAAAATAGTAGAAGATGAAATTATCCTCCGCATCGAACTCTCCGCACACAGCAATCCCTGCATTTTCCGCAAAATCCTTGCAAAATTCCACCAGGATACCTTCATCCTTCCCGCCATTCGATGTATAATTTCTTCTGTCTGCGTTCATGATGACATCCTTCACCAGTTCCTGGACTTTTCTGGTTGAAGTATATTCGCCAAATCCCACTGCGCCTAAAAATTTATGCAAGAATTTCACCTCGTTCTTTTATTTCTGTCTGATCTCTGCCATTCCACCCATATAAGGACGAAGCGCCTCGGGTATCCTTACAGAGCCGTCTTCCTGAAGATTGTTTTCCAGAAATGCGATGAGCATTCTGGGCGGTGCCACCACCGTATTATTTAATGTATGCGCAAAATACTTTCCGTTTTCCCCGTTAACGCGGATTTTCAGCCTTCTTGCCTGCGCATCGCCCAGGTTGGAGCAGCTTCCCACCTCGAAATATTTTTTCTGTCTGGGAGACCAGGCCTCCACATCAACTGACTTCACCTTCAGATCTGCCAGATCTCCGGAGCAGCATTCCAGTGTTCTTACCGGAATATCCATAGAACGGAACAGATCTACGGTGTTCTGCCACAGCTTGTCAAACCACATAGGTGAATCCTCAGGCCTGCACACAACGATCATTTCCTGCTTCTCGAACTGATGGATCCTGTACACGCCTCTCTCCTCCAGTCCATGCGCACCCTTCTCTTTACGGAAGCAGGGAGAATAGCTGGTAAGAGTCTTGGGCAGCTCCTCCTCAGGAATAATGGTGTCAATGAATTTACCGATCATGGAATGCTCGCTGGTTCCAATCAAATACAGATCCTCGCCTTCGATCTTGTACATCATGGCATCCATCTCAGCAAAGCTCATCACTCCCGTCACCACATTGCTTCTGATCATGAAGGGAGGCACGCAATAGGTAAATCCCCTTTCGATCATAAAATCTCTGGCATAGGAAATCACTGCGGAATGCAGCCTTGCAATATCCCCCATCAGATAGTAAAAGCCGTTTCCGGCAACCTTTCTCGCGCTGTCCAGATCGATTCCATCGAACTTTTCCATAATATCCGTATGATAAGGGATTTCAAAATCAGGAACAACCGGCTCTCCGTATCTGGTTACTTCCACATTTTCACTGTCATCCTTTCCAATGGGTACGGAAGGGTCAATGATGTTGGGAATGGTCATCATATCCTTCAGGATTTTCTCCTGAAGCTGGGCTTCCTTCTCCTCCAGCTCGGCCAGTCTTTTGGCTCCTGCCGCAACCTCAGCCTTTTTCGCTTCCGCTTCTTCCTTTTTCCCCTGCTTCATGAGTGCGCCGATCTCCTTGGAGATCTTATTCCTGTTGGCGCGAAGCTCATCCGCCTCCTGCTGGGTCTGTCTGCTTTCCTTATCCAGTTCGATTACTTCATCCACCAGAGGAAGCTTTTCGTCCTGAAATTTCTTTCTGATATTCTCCTTTACCGCATCAGGATTTTCCCTTAAAAATTTAATGTCGATCATGTCGCCTTATCTCCTCTCTTTTCTGCTTAATAGCCTATGGCCTGATCCAATGCTTTCTTTTCTTCTTCTCCAAGGGTAACCGCACACTCACCCTTCTTTATCTCCTTGGTATATGTATAACAGCCTTCGCTGCTCTGCACCGAATTCAGGATAAATCCATCATCCTTTTCATTCAAAAGAGCCACACAGAAGCTGAGCTGTCCTCCCACCTGGCTGAAAGCATCATATCTGACGATTCCAAGCTTCTGATAGCAGTACGCCAGCCTTTTCTGAATGTCCTTGATTTCTTTCCTGTTTTTCTCTGACTCCTCTTTGATATAGGCATTGTCCTCATAAAGGCCGGAAATCTCATTCTCCAGGCTTTTGGCATCCTTTCCCTTCATGAATTTGGCATACTTCTTCTGCAGCCTGCCCAGCCTGACAAACTGTACGATCACAAGTATCAGCAGCAATAGCAGAAAAAAGCTCATACCGATCAGTACATATGCAATATCCAGGCCTCCCAATCCTATACTTTCCAGTAAATTACTTGACATTTTAACTCCTTCTTACATCCCTGTGAGCTGTTCCATCAGCCTGTCCAGATCCTCATGATTGTAAAATTCTATTTCGATTTTCCCGGAGCCATTTACCTTTGGTGAAATATATACCTTGGTTCCAAGCCTCTCCTTCAGCTTTTCCTCTATACTCTGATAAACCAGTTCCAGTGCGCCGTCAACCTCTTTTTTAGGATTTTCCGGCTTCTGCAGCTTTTTAACCAGCCTTTCCACCTCGCGTACACTCAGCTTCTGGTCAAAAACAAGCTGTGCCACCCTGTACTGCTCCTCAGGATCCTCAATCGCCAGAAGCGCCCTTGCATGGCCTGTAGTGAGCATTTCATTGATTACCATCTGCTGTACTTCATCGCAGAGCTTTAAAAGCCTCATGGAGTTGGTTACCGCTGTCCTGCTCTTTGATACCCGCTCTGCTACCTCGTCCTGCTTCAGATGGAATTCCGTCAGCAGCCTCTTGTAAGCCTGCGCTTCCTCTATGGGGTTCAGATCCTCCCTCTGAATATTCTCTATAAGGGATATTTCCACAATCTCCTGATCGGTAAGATTCCTGATAATAACCGGAATTTCCTTAAGCCCCGCAAGCTTGGCAGCCCTCCACCTTCTCTCTCCCGCGATAATCTCATACCGGTCTCCCCGGTTCTGAACCAGAATAGGCTGCAAAAGCCCAAATTGTTTGATGGAATCCGCCAATTCCATTAGGGAATCCTCATCGAAATTTCTCCTCGGCTGGCTTCCATTTGGTTCTACCTTTGTAATCCTGACCAGTTTTTCTGAAGAATCTGTTTCTTTTTCCTGTTTTTTTTCTTCCCTTGGTTCCTCTGTCACCACCTTTGGAATCAAACTATCCAGGCCCTTTCCCAATCCTCTTGCCGCCATATTTTATTTATCCTTTCTGCTGATTACTTCCTTCGCCAGCGCCATGTAGCTCTCCGCTCCTGCGGATTTCGGATCATACAGTGTGATAGGCAGACCATAGCTGGGAGCCTCTGCAAGCCTGATATTTCTTGGAATCATAGTCTTAAATATCTTCAGATTAAGGTTATCCTTCACATTCTCCACCACCTGCATGGACAGATTGGTTCTGGCATCAAACATGGTAAACAGAATTCCTTCTATCTGCAGATCGGGATTCAGCCTTTCCCGAACCAGGTTCACCGTATGTATCAGCTGGCTCAGTCCCTCCAGCGCATAATACTCGCATTGAATAGGCACCAGAACAGTATTCGCTGTTGTCATGGCATTGATCGTGAGCAGGTTCAAAGATGGAGGACAGTCAATCACCACATAGTCATATTGATCCTTAACCCAATCCACCTCATTTTTTAAGATATATTCTTTCTTCTCCACTCCTATCAGTTCAATTTCAGCCGCTGCCAGATTTACATTGGAAGGAAGAATTGTTACATTGGGTATCACATCTTTAATCAGAGCATCCTGAATACTGCACTCTCCCAGTATCAGCTCATAGATCGTATTTTCCAGGGAACTCTTGTCCACATTGAATCCGCTGGTAGTATTCCCCTGAGGATCTGTATCTATGACCAGTACTTTTTTCTTCCTGGCCGCCAGAGCCGCAGACAGATTGATGGCTGTTGTTGTCTTTCCCACACCACCCTTCTGATTTGCAACCGCAATAATTCTTCCCATTCTATCGTCCTTTCATCTGTTGTATGAATCTTTTTTTAGTTCTTTTTCGATTATAGCACTTTTCCCCTATACATTCTATATGGTTCAGGAGAAAAATAGGCAGAAATTTATGTGTCCGCCCTGTATTTCATTAGCAGTTATGCCTTTTCTGTTTCTTGAAATTGTAGTTTTAATAAATGTAAATGTTTCACGTGAAACATTCTATATTGAATCATTTGAAACAAATATAAGAACATTGCAGACAAAATATAAGATTGTCATGATCATATAGATCGGTTCAGAAAATCCCGCATAAGAAATATAATAGTTCTATTACACATCAAAGTAACTCGTTGTTTGAGTAAAATATTAACATGCCGTAAAGCTTTCTGTCAACACGCTGTAAGATTTTCCGCATATATGCGTTGATAAAT
>CAUWLJ010000136.1:0-5034 GCA_963559585.1 uncultured Eisenbergiella sp.
CTCCCACAAATTGGGACGCACATCTGGCAGAAAGCAATTTTCAAACACGCTCTAAAGTCTGGAAACTTAAAGATACCATAAATCCATGCGGAAGGGTTATTTTTTTGGAAGAACTTTTTACTCTCAAGTATACCTGATACGAAGAACAAAATAACAGAAAAAAGGAATGCACACCTATGATCATCCGCAAAACAGTCCGAACCCTCCTTCTCATCAACGGTCTCCAGCTTCTGGCCGTCCTGTGCCTGGCCGTTGTCGTGTCCGACCAGATCACAGGTAACATCAACCCAACCGTTTTTCTGGCCGCAGTGATCCTCACGGCCATCCTGCTTTTAAGCAGCCTGATCACCCTTCTGGGGCTGTATGCGTCCAGCCGCAGCCAGGACGCCAGTTACCGGGAAAGCATGAAAAACCTGGAAGACCTGAACCTGAAGCTCCGGGCCCAGCGGCATGACTATATGAACCATATCCAGGTAATCTACGGCTTGCTGGAGCTGGGAGAGTATGAGGAGGCCCGCCGGTATATGGAGCCGGTCTTTCGGGACATCACCAAAGTCACTAAAGCGTTGAAAACCTCTCAGCCCGCCGTCAATGCCCTGCTGCGGGCCAAGATGGAATCTGCAGAGCAAAAAGGGATCAGCATGACGGTGGAGGTGGGAACCCCTCTGAAAAAAATCCCGCTTCCCGCCTGGGAGCTGTGCAAGGTGCTTTCCAACCTGATCGACAATGCCATTACAGCCCTGGAGGAGGGACAGAAGGAGGGCAGAGCCGAACGGCCCGCTCTCACCGTGGAGATCTGCCAGGAACCGGGCTGCTATATTTTCAATGTAGGCAACAATGGCCCCCGCATCCCGGAGGAATGCCGGGAAATGATCTTCCATCAGGGCTTTACCACCAAAAAGGAGGAGGGGCACGGAACCGGGCTCACCATCGTGTCGGAGATCGTAAAGGAGGCCGGGGGCAGCATAGCGCTCACCTCAGAGGAGGAGAAAACCTGCTTTGAGGTGCGGCTTCCTGCCTGAAATATGACAGTTTAACTCCCGTTTCGTATAACTTGCCGGGCAGGCCTTTTTCTTTTCGGAACCCGGTATATAATGAGAGCATAGGAAACGGGAAAGGAGGAGAAAAGGAATGGATACACTATTTATCCTGGGGCTGATCCTGTTTATAGCCGGATTCGTTCTGATCGCCATAGAGATGGTAATACCGGGCTTTGGCGCGCCGGGCATCAGCGGTATCATCTGCCTGGGTGCAGGGGTATTTCTCACAGCCGACACGGTGGAGGAGGGCGCTTTTATTACCGTAATCGTCCTGGCGCTGCTGGGCATTATGATGGCCGTCATACTCTGGCTGCTTTCCAAAGGGAAGCTGCGATCCCCCATTATACTGGAGGAGGAACAGAAAAAGGATGAGGGCTACATCAGCTCAGGAGACCTGAATTATTTATTGGGAAAAAAAGGAATTGCCGACACGGATCTGCGCCCCACGGGCGTGGGAAATTTTGACGGCGTGAGTATCGACGTGATTTCCGAGGGAAAATACATTCCTAAGGGGACGGCGCTGGAGATCATCAAGGTCAGCGGTTCCAAGCTGATCGTAAAGGAACAGAAATAATAAAAACAGACAGGGGGTTGTTGTATGAGTACCGTTATGGTTATCGTATTAATTGGTATTTTGGCATTACTTATCATTCTCTTTTTTGTATTCGTTCCCATCGGCCTGTGGATTTCCTCTCTGGCCGCCAATGTGAAGATCAGTATTTTCAATCTGATCGGTATGCGTCTGCGGCGTGTGGTTCCCTCCCGTATCGTCCTGCCTCTTATCAAGGCCAGGAAAGCGGGTATGAACCTGGGTGTGAACCAGCTTGAGGCCCATTATCTGGCGGGCGGCAATGTGGATAAGGTGGTAAACGCGCTGATCGCTTCCGAGCGAGCCGGGATCGAGCTTCCCTTTGAGAAGGCCGCGGCCATCGACCTGGCCGGACGTGATGTGCTGGAAGCCGTAAAAATGAGCGTAAACCCGAAGGTAATCGAGACGACCAACGTATCTGCCGTAGCCAAGGACGGTATCGAGCTGCTGGTAAAAGCCAGAGTGACCGTACGTGCGGATCTGGAGCGCCTGGTGGGCGGCGCCGGGGAGGCCACCATCCTTGCCAGGATCGGCGAGGGTATTGTTACCACGGTGGGATCCGCCACCTCCCACAAGGAGGTTCTGGAGAACCCGGATGATATTTCCAAGAGAGTTCTGAGCAAGGGACTGGACTCCGGAACTGCTTTTGAGATCCTTTCCATTGATATTGCAGATATTGATGTGGGCCGCAACATCGGAGCACAGCTCCAGAGCCTGCAGGCCGAGGCGGATAAGAATATCGCCCAGGCAAAGGCGGAGGAGAGAAGGGCTATGGCTGTTGCCAGAGAACAGGAAATGAGGGCCTACGTGGTGGAAGCCGAGGCGGAGGTTCCCAAGGCGCTCTCCTATGCTCTGCGGGAAGGCAAAATGGGTGTGATGGATTATTACGAGCTTCAGAATCTGAAAGCGGACACCGATATGCGTTCCTCTATTTCCGGCACGGGAGGCCTGGACGGCGACCTGACCGGAGGAAGGGAATGATGAAATGAACAGCAATATTTTCATGAAATATCCGCTGAATAACCGCTGGAAAATGAATCTGCCCGGCCAGATGGCGAAGAAGCCGCTGCGTCTCAATAAAGATACGCTGAATCAGTTCCGGTCAGAGCAGAGAAAGCTTTCCCTGGAGGCCGCAGAGCAGGAAGGGGCAGAGCAGGATGCGGCAGGCTGGGAGGCGGCAGACCAGGAAGCCTTGGACAAGAAAGCGGCAGACAGGGAAGGGGCAGGCTGGGAAGCAGCAGATTGGAAAGCGGCAGACAGGGAAGCGGTGGAACAGGCGGAAGGGCAGACGGAAGCCTGCAGGCCGGGGATTCAGGCTTCCAATGGGGCTGAAAGCAGCAGGAGACGGCGGCAGGAGGCCGGACAGCGGCAGGGCGGCGGAAGGGCATATTCCGCCGCAGGATACCGGGGAGGCCCGGACTCCTCCGCCAGCCTCAGAAGCCTGATCCTGTGGAGCGAAATCCTGGGCGAGCCTGTCTGCAGAAAAAGAAAGAGGAACCATGGCAGTCAAAGTAATTCTGGTAGAAGATGAGAGTGGTGTACGCACACTGCTGAAGAAAATCATAGAGCGCAACAGCGGTTTTGAAGTGGTGGGTGAATGTGACAATCTTGGGGACGCGGTGAACCTGTTTCACCATGTCCGGCCCGAGGTGGTCTTTCTGGACATTGAGATTAATGGGGCGAGCGGAATTGACTGCGCCAAGATCATAGTGGATCTGGAGCCGAAGACCAAAATCATTTTTGCCACAGCCCATGCGGAATACATGCCGGAGGCTTTTGAGGTATACGCCTTTGACTATCTGGTGAAGCCCTTTGACGTGGAACGGGTGGAAAAGACCCTCCGCAGGATCCTTTCTCTTAAGGAGCCGTCGGCCATGGATCATCTGGACAGGATCGTGCGCTACGAGAAAGGGCTTGACCGCCTGCTGGTGAAGGGGCGTGAGAGCATGAGCTTCGTTGACATTCAGGATATTATTCTGATCCAGAGGGAGAACAACAGCACCGTGATCTATACCGCGAAGGATTCCTTTACTACCTCGGCAGCCCTGGCCGATATAGAGGCCAGGCTGGACGGGGAGCAGTTTCTGAGGAGTCATAAGTCTTATATTATCAATGTTTCCAAGATTAAGAAAATAGAGCCCTACGGCCGTTGGACCTATGTGGTGTTCTTTAAGGATATTGATAAGGATGCGCTGATTACGGCAGAAAAGTATGAGGAGATCAAGAGACGGTTTGCCTGACGGGAGCTGCCCGGGCGGCAGCCGTCTCTGCGCCGTTTTTGGAGTCTCTGTTTGGGCGGGGACTGGCTGTGCAGGGCGGGGCGGAGTTTTATCCGAATGATGCCTGGCTTCGCGTGGTTTTCAGTGTTCTCCTCTGAGCTCGTTCAGCACGTTCCAGATCTGTCTCACGTCCTGAAAAATGTAGGTGGGCTTTACGTCCCCGTTTTCAATATCCTCCATAGTGGCTTCGCCGGAGAGAACGCAGATGGTATCGACGCCTGCGTTTTTTCCTGTGGCAATGTCGGTGTAGAGGCGGTCGCCTACGATAATGGCTTCCTCTCTGGAATATCCGGTATTTTTGAGTACACAGTCTACCATGATGGGCTGGGGCTTGCCGATGAAAAAGGGTTCCTTTCCGGTGGCGTTTTTGAGCATGATGCTCATGGAGCCGCAGTCCGGGATGAAGCCGAAGCTGACGGGGCAGACCAGGTCGGGGTTGGTGGCCAGGTAGGTCACGTCCCTGCCCAGCATGATGCAGGTGTTTCGGATCTTTTCGGATGTGTTTTCTGTGTCGAATCCGATGAGGACAACGGTTGCCAGCTCGTCCGGTTCAGTGGTGACGTCCAGGTCGCTTTCACGAAGCTCTGTGATCAGGGAACGGGTTCCCATGCAGTAGATTTTCTGGCCGGGGAAGTTTTCACCGATGTACATGGCAGTGGCCTGGCTGGAGGTGTAGAAGTCCTGGGGGGAGGCTTCTATTCCCATGGCATTTACCTTCTGAACGTAGTCGGAAACGGATTTGGAGGAGTTGTTGGTGATGAAGATGTAGCGGCCTCCGTGTTCTTTGATCTGGTTCAGGAAGTCGATGGTGCCGTCGAAGATCTGGTTTTCGTTGTAAATGGTGCCGTCCATGTCGAGGAGCCAGAGTTTTTTGGACTTGAGGGGGGCGGCGGGGGTTTGGATGAGGTCTGTAGTCATGGGAGGGGTGTCCTTTCTTTGGTTGGGGGTTATGGGGGTTGTGGGGGTGGGGGCAGAATCGTGTAGTGGGCGGTTTCTGCGGTGGTGGGTGAGGCTGGGTGGTTGGGAGGAGGGCGCGTGCAGAATCGCGCGTTGCGCTCTCTGCCGCTGTTGGGGTGAGGCTGGGTGGTTGGGAGGAGGGCGCGTGCAGAATCGCGCGTTGCGCTCT
>CAUWLJ010000137.1:0-4780 GCA_963559585.1 uncultured Eisenbergiella sp.
ATACCCTGGGATTTTCTTTTAATTGATCATATTTTCTAAAGGTTCTGTCTGTTTGAAAATATATTTTTTTATCTATAACGACAATGCTCATCATCCTTGAGCTGACAGCATCATTCAATGATGTTGATAAAACCATTTTTTTACTTTCACCCAATTCTTGATAAAACTTTTCATATGCGTCTGTAAATTCCATACCAATCTCCATTCCATAGAAAAAACAGCGGGACAAAGAGAAACCGCAAATGCAGCCTCCCTTCGTCCCGCCGCTGTCTTAATCAAACTTCATAATCGTTTCCAGAATCCGCTTCACGCAGACAATGATCTCCTCCCTGGTCACCTTCCCTTCCTTGAAGGCTTCCATCACCTTGTCCGGTTCGCCGGAGCCCATCTTCAGGTCGTTTCCTGCGATGATCTCCTGATACTGATAAGCCTTGTTCCACCAGTCGGTGGTGATCATACCGGAAAAGCCCCATTCGCCGCGCAGAATGCCGTCCAGCAGGTCTTTTCTGGCAGAAGGATACTGGCCGTTCACCAGGTTGTAGCTGGTCATCAGCGTCCAGGGCTGGGCCTCCTTCACGGCGATTTCAAAGCCCTTCAGGTAGATCTCCCGCAGCGCCCTCTCGGATACTCTGGAGTCGCTCTCCTTCCGGTTGGTCTCCTTGTTGTTGCAGCAGAAATGCTTCACACTGGCTCCGATATGCTCGGACTGGATGCCCCGCACCTTGGCGGCGGCCATTTTGCCCGCAATCAAGGGATCCTCGGAATAGTATTCAAAGTTTCTGCCGCACAGGGGGCTTCTGTGGATGTTCATGGCAGGGGTGAGCCACACGCCCAGGCCGTTCTCCTTCATCTCCTTCGCTCCGGCAGAGCCGATCTGCTCCACAAGCTCCGGGTTCCAGGTGCAGGCCAGCAGGGTGGCGCAGGGCCATGCGGTGGTGCATACGCCCATGGAAGGATGGATCCTCACGCCGGCAGGGCCGTCTGCGGTCATCAGGTTGGGGATCCCGTACTCAGGCAGGTTCCCCATGCCGAAGGTGTTGGCCACTCCGGTATTGGGCTGGCCACAGAGCAGATCGATGAGCTGGCCGTTGGACAGCTGGGCCAGGAACTGATCCATGGTCACCTTTCCGTTTACCACGTCCAAAAGCACCGCCTTTTCCTCCGGCGCGCCCTCTCCCCTGGCAAGCTCGATCTCCTCTCTCCAGTCTCCCTTGTAGGGCTGGTTTCCTTCGATAAAATAGGGGCTTAACTCCACCTGGCTCTCCTCGTCCACAGGAAGAGTTTCATAGCTTCCGTCCGCCAGCATTCTCTTGTGAAGCTTCACAGGTGCCACGCGCTCCTTCAGCTGAAGGGCCACACGGTCCTCCTTCTCCACATGGGTAAAGGGAACCTGGCAGGTGTCTCTCACAGAGCTGCCCACATGGAAACGGTACTCTCCCGCCTCCATCACATAGGCGGATTTTGCCACCCTTCCGGTATCGTCATAGCTGGCCATGGAATCTGCATCCAGACGAAGGAACACAGTTCTGCTCTCACCGGGCTCCAGAAGATCCGTCTTGGCAAAAGCGCCCAATGCTCTTGCAGGCTTTCCAAGCCTTCCCTGGGGCGCTTCATAATAGAGCTGCACCACTTCCTTTCCGGCTCTCTTTCCCGTATTGGTCACGCGGGCGCTGATACAAATCTGTCCGTCCTTTTCCTCTCCCTCTGCCTGGCCGATGGAAAAAGTGGTGTAGGAAAGGCCGAAGCCGAAGGGATAGTTCACCTTACCGGCCGCTCCGGGAATCGTCTCAAAATAACGGTATCCCACATAAATATCTTCCATATACTCCACATAATCCTCAGAATCGTTGAAATTGGCTGAGGAAGGATAATCCTCAAAGCCTCCTGCAAAAGTATCCACCAGCCTGCCGGAGGGGTTCACATCCCCACACAGGATGTCTGCAGCGGCCAGGCCGCCCTCGATTCCAGCCTGCCATGCCAGAAGCACCGCTCCGATCCTTTCATTATCCTTAAACCAGGAGGTGTCCACCATACCGCCCACATCCAGCACCACGATCACTCTGGCAAAGGCTTCCGTCACAGCCTGCACCATCGCCTCTTCTTCGGCGGAAAGATAGAAATCCCCGTCTCCGGGAATCCCTTTTCTGTCCCAGCCCTCGCCGGAGAAACGGTTGATGGTCACGACTGCGGTATCCGTATATCTTGCCGCCGCTGCAAGCAGCTCATCAGGGATCTTGGGCTCCACCGTCAGTCCGATGACTGCGCCCCGGGCGTACTGCTTTTTCACGTCTTCCTCATAAAAAGCGGAAAGCGCGTCAAATACATGTACCTTTCCCTCCGCCTCCTTGAGCTTGAAGCCCTCGTATATGTTCCTGGTATAGGAGGTGGTCACCTCGCCGCTTCCGCCGCCCCCTCTCACATAGTCGATCTGTCCCTTTCCGAACAGGGCCACCCTTGCGCCTCTTTCCAGGGGCAGGGTCTCCTTTTCATTTTTCAGGAGTACCATACCCTCCCCGGCTGCCTGCCTGGATAACTGAATGTGCTCCTTACAGGCAGTCACACGCCTGCCGTCTTTTCCCATGGGAAGGCAGGGCTGATGTGCGATTCTCGTCCACTTTTCCATTTCCTTCTTTTTTCCTCCACTCCTTAGATCTTATGAAAAATAACACAGTTGGGCTGGGGAACCTTTAATTCAGGCCCGTTCATCACCAGCAGTCCCTTTTCCAGGTCGGTGGTGAAGAAGGTGAGGGTTCCGGCATCCTGGTTCAGGGAAACCAGATGGCGGTTGTCCGGGAACAGGGCTACGTCCTTGGGATATTCCCCGCTCACAGGCAGGCACAGAAGCTTGGTGAGCAGTCCGCTGTGCTGGTCGATGCGGTAAACGGTGGCGCTGTTGTCCCCGGCATTGGAGCTGCACAGATACCGGCAGTCCTCCGACAGATTCAGGGCGCTGGCCGTGGAGCCTCCCGCATGGTAATTGTTCAGCGTGCTGATGGACTGAATCTTTTCAAAGAAGGGATTGTTCTTCTCCTCACGGTAGCTGTAAACGTCGATACAGTTCTTCAGTTCATGAACGATATAGAGAAAACGTCCGTCCTTGCTGAATTTCAGATGCCTGGGAGCGCTCTCGATCTCGCTCCTGACCACGTCCACCAGCTTCAGCTTTCCCGTCGCATGATCCAGACGGTACACATTGGTGTGATCCATTCCCAGATCCGCCACGCACAGGTAATGGTTGTCCCTGGTCATCTTGGCGCAGCTGATATGAGGACGGAAGTTCCGCTCCGCCACAATGCCCAGCCCCTTAAAATAGATCTCCTCCGTGATCTCTCCCACGCTGCCGTTCTCATTGATCCGCAGCACGGTGAGCTTGCCGTCATGATACCCTGCCACGAACAGATACTTATCCTCATAATCCGTGGACACGTAACAGCCCCTCATGCCGTTGATGGAGCCCATATTGATGGAATGAAGGCTCCCGTCCGGCCCGATCCGGTAGGATTCCACGCCGAAATCCGTGATGGAATACAGATACTTCTTGTTATGGGAAATGGTCACATAGGAGGAATTGGTGATCTTCACCTTTTCCTTCTCGATAAACCGTCCCTTTTCCATGTCCACGTCAAAAACCGTAATACCGAATTCTCTCTGATCTCCGATGGTATAGGTAGAAACGTATGCCACATATTTATCCTGTGCCATTCCTCAGCCTCCTGTCTCTTTTTCTGTCTGCGGTTTCTCCTGCCGCAGGATAAAACCGCCGAAATCCCCTGCGCAGATCCTTACGCAGGATTCCTCCTTATCTTACCATACCCGCCCCCTTTTGTTAATCCTTTTTTACCAAATACACCCCCGTTATCGTGATGCTTTGCATCGTGCAGATAAACTGCTGCGCCCTCTGCAAATAAACCCATATTTCTTCAACCTTCCTTTCTGCTTTACGCTTTCCTATGGATTCACGCACTACACCGGGAACAATCCCGGCTGGTGTCCGGATTGCTCCCCAAAGGAAGTCAATCGAATTAATTTACAAAAACTGACATATAATATTTCTACATCCTCATTGACCATATAACAACATTTGTGTATAATTTTACTATCAAGCAAGGAGGTGTTCATTATGCCAACAATCAAATCAAGTGCTGATTTAAGGAATAACTACAATGAAATTTCTTCATTTTGCCACAGTTATCCCGAACCAGTTTTTATAACGAAGAATGGAAAAGGCGACCTTGCTGTTATGAGCATTGAAGCCTATGAAGAATTAACCAGCCGCTTTGAATTATATAGCCAAATCAAAGAAGGTATGGATGATATTGCGTCCGGCAGTACCAGACCTTTTTCCGAAGCTATGGCTGACATCCGGAGCAGGCGTCACGGATTAGTTATATAATCCATATCACACAGACCGCTGCGCGTGACATCATACGTGCGGCTGACCATATTGAATTTAATCTTAAAAACCCTTCTGCTGCGAACCACCTGCTTGATGCAGCTACTGAGCAAATCAACTCACTTTCTGATATGCCTCAAAGGTTCCGTCTTGTAGATGACCCTGTTTTGTCAAGCTGGGGGATTAGATTCGTTATAGTCAATAATTACCTTGCTTTCTACACGATTGATGAAGAAAGGCAAATGGTAATCGTAGTAAGATTTCTCTTTCAGAAGAGCAGCTGGAATGCCATTCTCCGTCAGGGATTTTCCCTTATTTAAGGAATCTGTCGTACAGGTTCCTTTTTTATTGTATAAAAAAGGACGCTCCGCTGTGGATGCGCACTCG
>CAUWLJ010000138.1:0-4775 GCA_963559585.1 uncultured Eisenbergiella sp.
AACTTGAGCAAAAGGAGCTGCGTAGCAGCGGAAAGCCCCGTAGGGGCGTTTTGCGGAGCAGCTTATTGCTGCTCCGTGGGCGCGGGCTGAACTGTTACTTAATTTTAAATTTTTACATGCTTATTTAACCAGCCAGTAACTCCCAGCTTTGTCTGCGATACCCTGTGCAGCCGTTCCCGGAGCTGTCTGCGTGGGCGCACAGACAGCTCCGGGGAAAACTCACCGCCTATGCTCCAATCGAATCATTACGCTTCCCCAGTAATCAGCAACTTATAGAAATCCACCCCCATAGGCAGAGCCCCAACGGAAATATTTTCATTCAGCCCGTGGATGCTCTCATACTGCTGTTTGTTGATATAGAGAGGGGCGAAACGGATACAGTTGTCGCAGATGCCTGTGTAATACTTGGCGTCAGTGCCGCCTGTCATTACGTAAGGGCTGACTCCCACGCCGGGGTAGATCCGGTTGATGGTGCGCTCCACTCTGCGGAAAGCGTCTCCTTCATAATCCACCACGGGGCAGGGATCATCGGTGTAGATCACCTCTGTGTCAATATCGAACTTTTTGGCCTTCTCTGAGATCAGGGCAATGCTCTCCTGAGTGGGCTGGTGGGGGATAAAGCGCAGGTTGGCAGTTACATAGGCCTCCTGGGGCAATACGTTGAGCCCCTCCGACCCCTTTGCCATGGTAAAGGCAATGGTGGTGTGGAGCATGGCCGCGCCCGCGGAGCTGATGGAGGGCATCAGTTTTTTCAGAAGAGGCTGAAACAACCACAGGTTGGCAAACACGGCCTTCATGCCAAAATTCATATTGGGAGCAAGGCGGCGGAACATTTCCAGAACGGTGGAGTTGAAACGGCTGTCAAAGGGATCCTTTTTCTCCACCTCCGCCATGAATTTCCCCAAACGCACCAGGGGAGTATTCTTTCCGGGGGCGCTGGCGTGGCCGCCTTTTCCTCTGGCCACAAAACGCAGGTCACCGTAGCCCTTCTCCAGAACGCCCACCATGGCATAAGTACCCTTCACGCCGCCGATGGGTTCCTCCATGATCATGCCTCCCTCGTCCAGAAGAAGGGAGAGCTTCACGCCCTGCTCTTTTAGCCACTGAACGGTGAGGGGCGCACCGTCTCCGGAGAATTCTTCGGTGCAGCTGCTGGCTATGTACACATCGTTTTCAGGCTGGTATCCTTGTTCCAGCAGCTCCTCCACGGCGGTAAGGATGCAGAACAGGCTGGCCTTGGTGTCCACCGTTCCCCGCCCCCAGAGGCGTCCCTCCCCGTCAATGTCGCCGCTGAAGGGCTCATGCTCCCAGGTTCCCGTGGCCTCCACCACATCGTGATGGCTCATGAGAAGGATCGGCCCGCCTTTTCCCTTCCCGCTCCACTTGAACAGCAGGCTCCCGTGAAATTCATGCTTCTCACATTTTTGATGGATCAGGGGAAAAAGCTCCTCCAGCGTCTTGTGAAATTCATAAAATTTGGTCTTATCCTCATCAAAACGGCTGGAAACCGTTTCTTTCCGGATCATCTGCGCCATACGGCTGCCGTAGGCTCTGGCGCGGTCATTGTTTTGAAGCTCTACCCTGGCAGTTTTGGCTTCTGTGGGCTTCAGGCAGAGCGTCCTGACGATCACCACCACAGCCAGCGCCAGGATCAGTCCCAGAAGAAGCAGCAATAAATTCAATATCATTTTTTCCTCCTTGCCGGAGCTTTATGAGTAACAGTCAGCGGAAAGCCCCGAAGGGGCGTTTTGTGGAGCAGCCTGTTGCTGCTCCGTGGGCGCAGGCTGAACTGTTGCCTTTATGACGCTCCGAAACAATCTGTTCATTAACAATCAGCCGTCAGGATTTTTTCAATCCTCCAAGCAGGCTCATATCCTCAAAGCTTCCCTTTTCTGAACAGGACGTATCCGATCAGCAGCGCCATGCCGCCCGCAGGGATCAGCAGAAGGCTGGTCTGTGAAATGGCGGCAGGCACCAGGACGCACAGCAGGGTCATGGAAAGCACGGGGATCAGGGCGATCTTCGGGCTCTTGGCAAAATATTTCAGCCCCAGCGCGCCGAACAGGGCGGGCACCACATTGTCAAAGGCGGGCACCAGGACAGGGTTTTCCAGCACCGGGCGCAGGGGGATCAGCAGAAGAACGCCGGCCACAATCACCAGAGTAGTGACGATGGCGCTGGTGGCCACACTGATGGTGGAAATAATCTCATTTTCAGGCGTGCCCACCTTTGTCTTAGCAATATCCCTGGCGTTCATGGCGCAGGGGATCTTCATGTTGGTCACGTTTCCGGTAATGAAAGCCAGATAGCTTCCGCCTGTGCCCAGCATGGGGGCATATACCAGAAATTCCACGATGGCCACGGGAATGTAGATGATCCCCACCTTGGCAAAGCCGATCAGAAAGCCCTTCCAGTCCGGCATCACGCCGTTTGCCGCCCCAATCACAAAAGGAACGCCCACCAGAAGGATCACGCTCAGGATCAGCATACATCTGCCGATGCGGTGCAGTCCGTTATTAAATTCCTCCAGAAATTCCTGTGCTTTTTTCTCATCCATGGAATTCACCTCCCATCAGGCTCAGAAGCACAGCGGCTGCCATACCCGCCAGCATACTGACGGCCAGGCTGAAATTCTCCAGCACAGCCGCGCCTTTTTTGTTGATGAAATACTCAAATACCGCCATGGCGGCCGCAGAAATGCCTGCCACCAGAAGGGGAATATAATTGCCGCTGCTGGTGAAGGTTCCCACGTAGGAGCCGATGTAAGCGCCGCACAGCCCCACAAACATGCAGGTGGTGGCATGATCGCCGAAGCCGGGCCTGCCGGAGCCATCCTTTTTCGAAGCCTTCTGGATCCTGCCCAGATATTTTTTCAGGAAAAAGATGCAGCAGAACACGCCGCCCAGTATGCCCACCGTCATCACAAGGGCGATGGTGACGAAGGCTGTCATATTCAGCTCCGACAGGCGCAGACCGCTCAGTCCCACGCTCTGCGCCGCGATCTCCGCCACGTTCAGCTCATACTGAAGCGCGCCGATCACGGACAGCCGCAGCCAGGAAAACGGCACGCCCAGGGTGCCGCTTAAGGCGATTACCCCCAGCAGGATGCTGATACTGGGAAGCAGGGTGAAGGTGGCGCTGGAAACGATGGCCCGGCGCAGTACCTTCCTGTCCATTCCGATCGCCACGCCTGCACAATAGCTTTTGATCAGAAAGACGAAGCTCATAATGGTAATAAAAGCAAGAACAAGCGCCACGATCAGGTAAAAAAAGCCCGCGTTGACGCTTGCTGTGTATTCTGTATTCAATATTGGTCTCCCCTCATTTCCGAAACGGTCCGGCCCTGCAGCCGTCAAAGGATCCGGCAGCTGTGTCTTACACCAGCAAGGCTGAACCGTTGTCACTTTTCTGTCTTTTTACCCGTTTCAGGAGTGCACTCCAATTCAGCCCTGCACCAGCTCCACGGTCTGCCTTGCGATGGCAAGCTCCTCGTTGGTAGGAACCACCATGGTCACCACGCGGGAACCCTCATCGGAAAGGATGATCTCCTCGCCGCGCACCTTATTCTTCTCCAGGTCGATGTTGGTTCCCAGATAGCCGATATACTGGGCGATCAGGGCGCGTACCTCGGAATTGTTCTCTCCCACTCCTGCAGTAAACGCGATCACGTCCACGCCGTTCATGGCCGCAGCGTAAGCGCCGATATATTTACCTACGCGGTAGGCATAGGCCTCCAGGGCGTTCTTCGCCTGTGCGTTCCCATCCTCTCCGGCCTGCACCAGATCCCGGAAATCGCTGGAGCAGTTGTCCGACAGACCCAGCACGCCGGATTTCTTGTTGCAGACGTTGATCACCTCAGCAGCGGTCATGTTTTCCTTTTCCGCCAGGAAGGAAATGATGGCCGGATCCAGGTCTCCGCTTCTGGTTCCCATGATCAGGCCTTCCAGAGGGGTCAGTCCCATGGAGGTATCCACCGACTCACCGTATTTCACAGCGGAAACGGAGGCGCCGTTGCCCAGGTGGCAGACGATGATCTTCAGATCCTTTCTGTCTTTTCCCAGCATCTGGGCCGCCCGGCGGGACACGAAATCATGGCTGGTTCCGTGGAAGCCGTAGCGTCTGATCTTGTATTTCTGATAATACTCATATGGAATGCCGTAGAGATAGGCTTTTTCCGGCATGGTCTGATGGAATGCGGTGTCAAAGACGGCGGTCATGGGTACGCCGGGCATGATTTCCTGGCAGGAACGGATGCCGATCAGGTTGGCCGGGTTATGCAGAGGGGCCAGGTCATTGCAGTCCTCGATGGCCCGGATCACCTCCTCCGTGATCACCACGGAGCCGGAAAAATGTTCTCCGCCATGCACCACGCGGTGTCCCACCGCATCGATCTCGGAAAGGGAACGGATCACTCCCACCTTCTCGTCGGTGAGCTTTTGGATCACCATTTTCACCGCGGCGGTGTGGTCGGGCATGGGTGCTTCTTCCTTTACCTTCTCCCCGCCTGCGGGCTGATGGGAAATGTTGCTTCCGTCGATCCCGATGCGCTCGCACAGGCCCTTGGCAAGCACGGCCTCGGCGCCGCTGTCGATGAGCTGATATTTCAGGGATGAGCTTCCACAGTTGATTACCAGAACTTTCATAGGTTCGTCCTCCTGTTTTCTTGATAAGGCGCAGGAAACGCCTGCTTCTTTCGCTTCCTGCGCCTGGGATTTTTCTATTATAGCATACCTGGAAGGAGGGCGCCAGCGGGCAATGGCTCCGCTATAGCGATA
>CAUWLJ010000139.1:0-4748 GCA_963559585.1 uncultured Eisenbergiella sp.
CTGCTGCTGTAACGGTGGTTTTATTCCAGATCCTGTATTCTTTCTTCATCATTGTCATCCTCTCTTTCCTTCCTTTTCACACTTTCCCACAGCCTTACGGAAATTCCTGCTGGTTTTGCAGATCAGCGGATCAAAGAGCAGGAACATGGCGGGCAGGAACAAAAGCACTGCCGCCATACTGATCAGCGCTCCTCTCGCCATCAGCAGACACAGGGAGGAGATCATATCGATCCTGGAATACATCCCCACGCCAAACGTGGCGGCAAAAAAGCTGAACGCGCTCACCATTACCGATTTCATGCTGCTGGCATGGGCGATCCTGACAGCCTCCACCTTGCTGCGGCCGCTGCAGCGCTCCTTTTCATAACGGCTGGTAATCAGGATGGCGTAGTCAACCGTTGCGCCAAGCTGGATCGTACCTATTACAATAGAAGCGATAAACGGCAGGACGCTTCCCGTCAGATAGGGGATCCCCATGTTGATGAAAATGGCGCACTCGATCACCAGCACCAGGATCACCGGAAGGGAAATGGAGCCGAACACGAACAGGATGATCAGGAATACCGCCGCAATGGAAACTGCGCTTACCACCTTGAAATCCTTATCCGTAATCTGGATCAGATCCTTCGTACAGGGCGCTTCGCCCACCAGCATGTTCCCTTCATCGTATTTTTTCAGGATGGAGCCGATCTGCGTAAGCTGGGCATTCACCTCGTCCGAAGCGGTCTTGTAGGTATTCAGAACGATCATCAGCTCATAATTGTCGCTCTGCAGGGCTGATACCGCCTCCTTTGGAATCATGCTCTCCGGTATGGCAGGGCCGATCAGGGTTTCCTTTCCAAGAACCGCTTTCACCCCGTCCACCTTCTCGATCTCATCCATCATCTGATAGACCTCTTTGTTTTCCATATCCCGGCTGATCAGGAGCATGTGTACCGCCCCCATGTCGAAATCCTCCTGCAGCTTCCGGTTTGCCACGCTGCAGGCCAGATCATCAGGCAGGGTTTCATCCAGATTGTAATAAACCGCCGTGTGGGCCTGACAGTAAGCTGCCGGAACCAGAAGCAGCACGAACAGAACCGCCAGGGCCCTGCTGTGCCGGATCACAAAATCGGTGACCCTGGGAAAATCAGGAATAAACTCCCTGTGCCTTGTTTTTTCCAGCGCCCTGTCAAAAATCATAATCAGCGAAGGCAGCACGGTGACGCAGCAGATCACGCCGAACACCACGCCCTTCGTCATCACGATCCCCAGATCCAGTCCCAGGGTAAAACTCATGAAACACAAAGCGATGAAGCCTGCAATCGTGGTGATGGAGCTGCCCACCACCGATTTCACCGTGGCCGCTATCGCCCTCGCCATGGCCTCCTTATGATCCTCCGGGAAAGCTTCTTTTTCCTCACAATAGCTGTGCCACAGGAAAATGGAATAGTCCATGGTCACGCCCAGCTGCAGAACCGCGCTCAGAGCCTTGGTAATATAGGAGATCTCTCCCAGAAAAATATTGCTTCCCATATTGTAGATAATGGCCATCCCGATGCTCAGGAGGAAAAAAACAGGGATCAGGAAGGATTCCATGGTGAGCCCCAGCATCAGAGCGGAAAGTGCCACAGCTATGAGCACGTAAACCGCCACCTCTGATTCCGCCAGATTCTTGGTATCCGTAACGATAGCCGACATGCCGCTGAGGAAACACTGTTTTCCTGCCAGCGCACGGATCTGTTCAATAGCCTCCATCGTTTCATCCGCCGATGTGGTGGTGCTGAAAATAATGAACATCATTGTGGCGTCTTCCGCGTTGAACTCCTCTCTGATCTCATCCGGCAGCATATCCATGGGCATACTCAGATCCGCCACACTGTCGTACCACAGCACCTTCTCCACATGAGGCACTTCCTCGATCCGCGCCCTCAGCGCCGCCACATCCTTGTTCTCCATCCCTTCACAGATGAACAGGGAATACGCTCCCGTCCCGAATTCATCCACCAGAATATCCTGCCCCTTCATCGTCTCGATTTCATCCGGCAGATACATCAGCACATCATAATTCACCCCTGTCCTGATGTACCCGATCACCGAAGGGATCAAAAGCAGAAGGCTGAGAATAAAGATGAGGATTCTGTACTTTACGATCCTTCTTCCCATTTTTTCCATTTCCAAACCATTCCTTTCCCGGCTGTCTTACTCTCTTTTATGACCAACAGTCATTATTATGTATATTCCAAAACTGACCAAAAGTCAATAAACTTTTTATAAACTTTTCCACCGTTCAGCCATATCGGGTTTGAATGGACAAAATATGCCTGCATGCTTTTGTCCGTCCATGCCGATAGAAGCTGAACGGTAAACAGCCCGAACTTTCTCCTTGCTTTTTTTGATCGTGCTTCCTATAATAAAGTACCGGACGGAAATCCCGCTCCAGACTGAAGAAAGGTATGGGAAATAGGATGGCGGGAAAGGCAGATTTGAATAAACAGCATAAGAAGGAATCCCTTTTGGAATCCGCTTTCCAGCTTTTTATGAAAAACGGCTTCCATAAGACCTCCATATCAGACATCGCAGAGAATGCAGGGGTGGCGAAGGGCACCTTTTACCTCTATTTTAAGGACAAATACGACCTGCGTAACCACCTGATCGCCCATAAGGCCAGCGTACTGTTCCGCAGCGCCTACCGGGCCCTCTCCTCCAGCGGGATCACCGACTTTGAGGAGCAGGTCATCTATGTAATAGACCATATCCTGAACCGTTTCCAGGAAAGTCCTGATCTGCTGGTGCTCATTGCAAAACATTTAAGCTGGGGAATTTTCAAGATTTCTCTGGTTCATGCGGAGATGGAGGATTCCTCCTCCGTGATGGACACGTTTCTGTCCCTTATGGAAAAATCAGAATATCAATACCGGAATCCCGAGCTGGTCATGTACCTGATCGTCGAGCTGGTCAGCGGCGCAAGCTACAACGCCATACTTTACCGGGAGCCGGTAAGCCTGGAGGAGCTCAAGCCCAGCCTGTACAGGACGATCCGGCAGATCCTGGCAGACAACAGGGCATGAAAAAAGCAGATAGCGGGAATCGAACCCGTCTCTCCAGCTTGGGAAGCTAGCGTTCTACCGATGAACTATATCTGCATGTCTTGTATTATAGCACAATGTTTTTTATTTGAAAAGATATAATTTTATTTTTTTGTAACGGTTCAGCCATATCGGTTTGAACGGTGAAACATGCCGCATGATTTTGACCATTCATGCCGATATGGGCTGATGCGCCCCCAGGTTACCCGCAATAGCGGGCAACTTGGGTAAAAGGAGCTTCGAGGCAGCAGAAAGCCCCAAAAGGGCGTTTTGCAAAGCAGCTTGCTGCCGCTCCGTGGGCGTGGCTGAACGGTTACATTTTTACAGGAGAATTTACATGGAAGAAAAAAACAAACCCAGGAAAAACGTCACAGCCCCTAAATCCAAATGCCCCCACGAGAAAAAATGCGGCGGCTGCCAGTATCTTCACCTAAGCTACGGGGAGCAGCTTCAGCAGAAGGAAAAAGCCGTCCGCCTCGCTCTCAGGGATTTTCCCGAATTAAAGGGGTGCTTCCGCCCCATCATCGGCATGGACGACCCCTGGCATTATCGGAACAAGGTGACCGCAGTGTTCGGACGGGACCGGAAGGGAAATCCCATTTCCGGCGTGTATGAGGAAGGGACACACCGCCTTCTCCCCGTGGAGGAGTGTCTGATCGAGGACGGCCTGGCCGACCGTATTATCGCCACTATCCGGGGAATGCTCCGTTCCTTCAAGATCAAAACCTACGATGAGGATACCCGCTTCGGCCTTCTGCGCTATGTTCTGGTGCGCTGCGCCCGCGCCACCGGCCAGGTGATGGTGGTTCTGGTGACCGCCTCCCCCGTCCTGCCCTCCAAGCGCAATTTTACCCAGGCGCTCCTGCGCGCCCACCCGGAAATCACCACCGTGGTACAGGATGTGAACACCAGAACGGACAGCCTGATCCTGGGCGGCCGCCAGCAGGTGCTGTACGGAAAAGGATACATCGAGGACGTGCTCTGCGGCTGCCGCTTCCGCATCTCTCCCGCCTCCTTTTATCAGGTCAATCCGGTACAGACGGAAAAGCTCTACGGCAAAGCCATTGAACTGGCCGGCCTGACCGGAAAGGAAAGCGTGGTGGATGCCTACTGCGGAATCGGCACCATCGGCCTGATCGCCTCAGCCCGGGCCGGGAACGTGATCTCCGTGGAGCAGAACCCGGACGCCGTGCGGGACGCCATATCCAACGCTAAGCTGAACGGTATCAAAAATGTGCGCTTCTACACCGCAGACGCCAGCCGTTTCCTGACCCAGATGGCTGCGGAGGGCGCAAGGGCGGACGTTTTGTTCCTGGATCCTCCCCGCAGCGGCAGCACCGAGGAATTCTTAAGCTGCGCCGCCAGGCTGGCGCCCTCCAGGATCGTCTATATTTCCTGCAATCCCGTGACGCTGGCAGGAGATCTGGGGATCCTGAAAAAACTGGGGTATCGGGGGAAGGAAGTGTGGCCGGTGGATATGTTTCCGTGGACGGGGCATGTGGAGACTTGTGTGTTGCTGCAAAGACAAACTATGTAGAAATCCTTAATTTCGGCACTTTTTCAAGCATATCGTCTTTACGAACGAGGGCGATAAAATCAGAAATAAAGAGATAAAAAACTATATTAATGTTTCGGTAGTAGTTGATATAGAGTGTGGGAACACAAACAATTAAATACTAA
>CAUWLJ010000140.1:0-4647 GCA_963559585.1 uncultured Eisenbergiella sp.
GACGGCAATCGCGCTCGGCGCGGGTGTGCGTCAAGACGCACACTTTTTTATACAACAGGAAAGTTTCTTTCCTATCAGGCAGGAAAATGGTAAAACAGCATCAGGGGTGTCTATGGAGAATAGAAGAAGCCAGTTCCGAAGAAGGCAGGCCGGGAGGAGCCGGATGCAGAGGGGTACATATGGACGGCCTGCAGGACGGAGCCGGAGCAGAGCTGGCATTGGGAGGAGAAGAAGGAAAGGAATGGGGCTGTGGCCCCTTGCAGTGCTTCTGTGTGCGGGACTGCTGCTTTATGCCGGTCTGAAGCAGGGCGGCGGCCTGGGAGGCGGCGGGCCTGAGGGGGAATACCTGGAAATCCAGGAGGCTGCAAATCTTTCCTGGCTTCTGGCGGATATGGCGGATACAGCCTTCGGAGCGGCAGAGCCGGTCTCAGAAGCATCGGCTGCTGGTTTTGGAGCGGCTGATCCTGCGTCAGATGAGGCTGATCCAGATTTTGGTGCGGCGGATACATCCTCCGGGCCAGCGGATGCAGAAGCAGACATATCCTCCGGCATGGAGGGAGCTTCTTCCGGCAGAAAGCGCACGGAGGCTGTGGAGCAGCTTTTTACAGCGGAGAGTGCGGCGGAAGGGGAAGGGATGCTCACCTTCGGGCTGTGGGAGGAGATCACGGGGCTTTTCCCGGAATATCAGGCTGTCCTTCCGGAAGGGTACAGGAAGAAGGATAAGGTGCTTCTGGCTGACTGGTATGCTTATTTTGACGGGGCAAGGGCAGTGTACGACCGGGAGGGCAGGATACAGGATCTGGCGCTTGTGCCGCTGGGCTGCGGAGCGGCGGCAAGAGACCCAGAGGGCAGACCTTTGGAGGAAAGGGAGCTTGCAGCCGGAGGGCAGACCTATCTTTTCATGACGGACCGGGTGAGGGACTGCCTGTTCCGGCCGGTGACGGCCGTGGCGAGGGATGGGGTGCTGTATGCGGTAAGAAGTGTGGATGGGCAGGAAAGCCGTCTGTCCAACGTGTGGCTGATGGAGGTGGATGGGGAGCAGCTTCGGGTGTTTGACCAGGATTATGAGATCGCTGTCCCTGCTCCGGATAACCGGGCGGCAAAGCTTGGAGCCGTGAGGGAGCAGGTGGGAGATCTTTCCTTTGTGGACGGGAGCCTAAGCCAGGTGCATCTGAAGACGGAGAAGGTGTCGGGTAAGCTGCTGAAGGTGCGGGACGGAGGAGCCGAGATTGAGGGAGAGGGTTTCTGGCCCTTTGCCGATGATGTGAAGCTGTACCGGCTCCATGGAAAGCTGAAGACCTATGCAATCTCCGATCTACGCATCGGTTATGATTTTGCCGATTTTGTGGTGGAGGACGGACGGATCCAGGCGGCCCTGGCGGTGAAAGAGGAGACCATGGAGAACATACGCGTCCTGGTGAAAACCAGTAATTACGGGAGTGCCTGGCATGAATCGGTGGAGCTTTTGGCGGACTGCGATCTGCGGATACAAAGCGGTGCGGCGGGCGCGGAGCGGGAAACCATTCTGCCTGCCGGGGAAAAGCTGGTAATCGACAGGGAAAGCGAACTGTTCCAGGGAGGAAAGGTGTGCATTGAGCCGTCGGCGCTCACCGGGCGGATCAGCCTCCTTCGGGTGGAGCGCAGCCAGGGCATACCCTCCTACAGAGGAAGGCTGGAGCTGGAGCTGCAGGAGGACGGGATCGTGGTGGTGAATGAGGTGCTCCTGGAGGAATATCTGTACGCCGTTGTGCCCAGTGAAATGCCCTCCTCCTATCCGCTGGAGGCGCTGAAGGCCCAGGCCGTATGTGCCCGCACCTATGCCTACGCCAAAATGCTCCATGCCGGACTTCCCGCCTACGGGGCGCATGTGGATGACAGCGCAGGCTTTCAGGTATACAATAACGTGAAGGAAAATGTGGAAACCACGAAGGCGGTGAAGGAGACGAAGGGGAAGCTTCTGTACTATGGCGAGGAGCTGGCCGATGCTTTTTACTATTCCACCTCCTGCGGCTACGGGACGAATACGGCGATCTGGTCGGGCTCTGATCCGGCGCGGTTTCCCTACCTGGCGGCCAAGGCGGTAAACGTGGCGGGGGTGACGGATTCCCAGGGGGACGCGGTGGACGCCGGGGTAAATGAGGCGGATATTCCGGCGGCCCAGACCATGACGGCAGAGGAAAGTTTTGCTTCCTTTATCAAAAATACAAGAGCCTCCGACTGGGAAAAGGAGGAGCCCTGGTACCGCTGGACGTACCGGGTGGAAGCGCTTGACAGCGCTCATTTGTATGAAAATGTGAAAAGCAGGTATGCGGCAAGCCCCAATTCCGTCTGCGTGAGAAAGAAAGACGGCAGCTTTGGCGGCTTCGAGGGGCCGGAGAAGGAAAAACTGGACGGGGAGGGCCTGGGCAGGATCACCAATCTGTACATCAGCGCCAGGAATCAGGGAGGCGTAGCTGCTGAGCTGGTGATCGAAGGGGAGAACGGCGCGGTGCTGGTAAAGTCGGAGCATAACATCCGCTACGTGCTCAGCGACGGCTCCAGCCAGGTGATCCGCCAGGACGGCAGCACCTATCAGGCGGGAAACATGCTTCCCAGCGCCTTTCTTGCCATTGACCTGACCATGGAGGAGGGCTTTGTGGCAGGCTATACGCTGACGGGAGGCGGTTTTGGCCATGGAGTGGGACTGAGCCAGAACGGTGCGCGCAGCATGGCACAGAGCGGCTGCGACAGCAGGACAATACTGGAATTTTTTTACGAGGGAAGCGATGTGAAGGGAGCATACACTGCTTCCCCGGGGCAGGATTGAAGAGGAAAGGAGGCCGCCGGAGCGGGAGCGGGCGGCGCGGACAGGGATGAGGATTTACAGGATTGCGAGAGGATTTACCAGACATATGAGCAGGGCAAACGTGAATGCGTATGCTTCCAGCACGGCTTTTTTCATGTTTCTGTCCCTGATTCCCATGATGATGCTGATCAGCTCCATCCTTTCCTTCACGCCGCTTCTGCAGAAATCGGATCTGCAGATGGCGGTTCAGCTTCTGCCGCCCAGCATCGCCCCTTTTTTCTTTTCCATGATTGAAAGCGTGTACGGAAGCACCTTCGGTGTGGTGAGCGTGGCGGCTATCGTGACGGTATGGTCTGCGGGCAAGGGCGTCCTGGCGCTGATGAGGGGGCTGAACGCCATGAACGGAGTGGTGGAGGACCGCAATTACGTGATACAGAGGCTGATCGCTTCCTTTTATCTGATCGTTTTTCTGGCGGCCATCGTTTTTCTGCTCATCGTTATGGTGTTCGGAAACCTGCTGGCCGGGGTGATCGTGCGCCATATCCCCCGGACGGAGAGCCTGTTTGAGCTGCTCCTGCATTTTCGAGGGATCGTCTCCTGGTGCGTGATGACCCTGCTTTTTGCGGCAGTGTACACCTGGGTACCCAACTGCAGGCTGCGATTCAAACGCCAGATTCCCGGGGCTGTATTTTCCTCCACCACCTGGAACGTGTTTTCCTGGGGCTTTTCCATTTACGTCCGCCAGTTCCACGGGTTCAGCATGTATGGAAGCCTGACGGTGATCGTGATCGTCATGCTGTGGCTGTATTTCTGCTTTTATCTGCTTTTGGTGGGGGCGCATATCAACCGCTTCCTGATGCCATTTGCTGTTCACTGGCAGGCCGCTGAACGGTAACACGCCCTGGCCGGAACGGAAGGCTGTGTGAAAGGATCAGCCTGCTTTCCAGTATGTACTCAGAATCTTTACCGGGATCACGGATCTTATTGTGAAAGAGGTACGCACACAATACCGTATTTCTAAGATTACATCACGTGATGCAATCCTGGATGTTCTGGCAGAGGACAGCACCGGACATCTTTACAATTTAGAGATACAGCGTGCAGCTGTAATTGATCATGCCAGGCGTACAAGATTTTACAGTGCTATGATTGACAGCGAGTATCTGGAAAAGGGTAAGAGCTGCGAGGAACTGCCGGATGTTTACATTATTTATGTGAGCGAAACAGATCTTTGGAAATCTGGGCAGGCCGCCTGTCAGGTTGAGAAGTATTTTAAGAATACGGACATCTCCTATGATGAATTTAATGGCAGAGAGGTTATTGCACCGGATGAGCTTGAAGAGCAGGCACCGCGTGCCGTCTATAAAGCAGATGGAAAAATCCGGGAAATCGAGAGAGACGTTGCGAAGCGCTGGAAGAAGAGTAATATCCGGATTGCCTGTATCGGCCTGGAAAACCAGACAAAGATAGATCCGGATATGCCTCTGCGGGTAATAGGTTATGATGGTGCCGAGTACCGGGCACAGCTGTCAGATGGCAGCAGCCGTTATCCTGTTGTAACGCTGGTTCTCTATTTTGGTTATAAAACCAGGTGGAATAAAAATCTGAGCCTGAAGGAGCGGCTAGATATTCCGCCGGTGTTTGACAAGTACGTTAATGATTACAAAATCAATCTGTTTGAGATCGCCTACCTGACTCATGAGCAGGTTGCAATGTTTCAGAGTGACTTCAGGGCTGTTGCTGATTACTTTGTGCAGAAACGGGAGAATGGCTCCTGTGTGCCTGAGCCGTGTGTACTAAAACACGTGCAGGAGACGTTACAGCTTCTCAGTGTAATGTCTAACGACCACAGATTCGAGGAC
>CAUWLJ010000141.1:0-4427 GCA_963559585.1 uncultured Eisenbergiella sp.
TAACAAAAAGAATCCCGCATTTATGCGGATTCTGGCATTTCGCAAATGCCTAATAATCAGGGCAGGAGAGAGGAGAGACGGTATGGAAAAGAAGAAAGGCCGGCTGAAGATTTTCTTCGGCTGCGCGGCGGGCGTGGGAAAGACCTACGCCATGCTTCAGGCGGCTCATACGGCAAAGCAGCGGGGAGTGGACGTGGTCTGCGGATTTATCCCCCCTTATGCTCCCCCGCGGACGCGGGAGCTGATGCGCGGGCTGGAGCAGCTTGGCATGAAGCAGTTTTCCCACGACGGGATCACCGTCAGAGAGTTTGATCTGGATGCGGCCATTGCCCGCAGGCCTCAGCTGATCCTGGTCGACGAGCTTGCCCACATCAACGCGGAGGGTTCCCGCCACGCCAGGCGGTTCCAGGACATCAAGGAGCTGCTGGATGCAGGGATCGACGTCTATACCACGGTCAATGTACAGAACATAGAAAGCCTGAACGACATGGTCGCTTCCATCACCGGGCGCAGGGTGCAGGAGAGGATCCCTGATTCCGTCTTTGACCAGGCCGATCAGGTAGAGCTGGTGGATATAGAGCCTCAGGAGCTGCTCGAGCGCCTGCATGGCTGGACGGTCTGCCAGAATCCCTACGCCAGAAAAACCGGAGCCGCGCTTCCGGGCCGGGAGAACGGAGAACACACAGATTCCGCCGCCCTGGACAGCCTGGTTGCCCTGCGGGAGCTGGCTCTGCGGCGCTGCGCAGACCGGGTGAACCTGCTGACGGAGAGCGGCAGAGGCAGCCAGGAGCATTCCATGGAGGAGCAGATCCTGGTCTGCCTTTCCCCCTCGCCCTCCAATGATAAGATTATCCGCACGGCCGCCAGAATGGCCAATGCCTTCTGGGCCGGCTTTATCGCCCTTTACGTGGAAAGCCCGAGGGACGTAAGCATGAAGGAGGAGAGCCGTATCAGGCTGCGGGAGCACATCCGTCTGGCACAGCAGCTCGGGGCAAAGCTTGAAACGGTGTACGGGGACGACGTCCCGTACCAGATCGCAGAATTCGCCCGTCTGGCCGGAGTGTCCAAAATCGTAATCGGAAGGAGCGCCGCCGCTCCCAGAGGCTTCTTCCGAAAGCTCTCCCTCACCGACCGGGTGATCCAGTATGCGCCCTCTCTGGATGTGTACGTGATCCCTGATGCCGCCGGAAGCGCCAGGGCCTACCGGGATCGGTACAACGCCATGTCAAAACGCGCCATTTTCTCTCCTCTGGACGTGGGGAAATGTGTGATCGTGCTGGTAGCCTGTACCTGCATCGGACTGCTGTTCAAGCGCCTTGGCCTGACGGACGCCAACATCGTGGCCGTCTATATCCTGGGCGTGCTGGTTTCCGCCATTTTTACCAGGCACCAGATCTACAGCGTGATCGCCTCCTTTGCCAGCGTGATGACCTTCAACTTCTTCTTTACGGAGCCCAGATTCACCTTTGCCGCCCATGATGCAGGCTATCCGGTCACCTTCTTTATCATGTTTGCGGTGGGAATCATTTCCAGCTCTCTGGCCATCAAACTGAAGGAAAGCGCCAGGCTTTCCTCCCAGGCAGCCTACCGCACCAAGGTGCTTTTTGACACCAACCAGCTTCTGCAGCAGGCCAGGGAGGGCGACGCCATCCTCGCCGTCACCGCCGGCCAGCTCATCAAGCTTTTAAACCGCAGCATCGTGCTCTATCCTGTAAAAGGGGACGGGCTGGATGCTCCCCGCATCTATCCCGCTCCCGATACAGGGACGGAGGCGGGGCTCACCGGCGCCGAAGAACAAAGGGTTGCCTGCTGGGTGCTGTGCAATAACAGGCAGGCCGGAGCCAGCACAGATACCTTTTCTGCTGCCAGATGCCGCTATCTGGCCATCCGGGCAGGAGGGCAGGTTTACGGCGTGGTGGGGATCGACCTGGGAGGGGAGCCGCTGGACGCCTTCGAGAACAGCATCCTTCTGTCCATTCTGGGAGAGTGCGCCCTGGCTCTTGAGAATGAAAGGAACGCCAGAGAGAAGGAGGAGGCCGCAGTCCTTGCCCGAAATGAACAGCTGCGCTCCAACCTGCTGCGGGCGATTTCCCACGACCTGCGCACCCCCCTTACCTCCATTTCAGGCAATGCCAGCAACCTGATGAGCAACTGGAAAAATTTCAGCCAGGAGACGGTTATGGGCCTGTTCACAGACATCTACGACGACGCCATGTGGCTCATCAACCTGGTGGAAAATCTCCTGTCCGTCACCAGGCTGGAGGAGGGACGGCTCCATCTGAACCTGGTGACAGAGCTTCTGGACGACATCATTCAGGAGGCCCTGCACCATCTGAACCGGCTGTCTGCAGCCCACTCCATTCAGGTACGCCTGTCTGATAATCTGCTTCTGATCCGCGGCGACGCCAAGCTGATTGTTCAGGTGTTCATCAATATCATTGACAATGCGGTGAAATACACCCAGGCCGATTCCGCCATCCGGATCTCTGCCGCCAGGGAAGGCAGCATGATCCGCATCCAGATCGCCGACAACGGGCCGGGAATCCCGGATGAACAGAAGGGCCGTATTTTTGAGCGCTTCTACACCAATGCAAACCGGGCCGCAGACAGCCGCCGCAGCCTGGGGCTTGGGCTGTCTTTGTGCCGTTCCATCGTAAACGCCCACGGAGGGCAGATCTGGGTGGAGGACAATAAGCCCTGCGGAACCGTTTTCACATTTACATTACCAGCCGGGGAGGTACAGCTTCATGAATAAAACACTGATCCTGGTTGTGGAGGATGACGCTCCTGTCCGCAACCTGATAACCACCACATTAAAAACCCACGATTACCGTTTCCTGACAGCCCCAAACGGGGAAAGCGCCATTATGGAGGCTTCCTCCCACAATCCGGATATCGTACTGCTGGATCTGGGGCTCCCTGACCTGGATGGGATCGAGGTGATCCGCAGGATCCGCACCTGGTCCAACATGCCCATCATCGTCATCAGCGCCAGAAGCGAGGATACGGACAAAATTCAGGCCTTGGACACGGGGGCGGACGACTATCTCACCAAGCCTTTTTCCGTGGAAGAGCTGCTTGCCAGGCTCCGGGTTACTCAAAGACGGCTTTCCCTGACCCAGGCCGACGCAGGATCCGCACCTTCCTCTGTATTTATCAACGGAGAGCTGAAGGTGGACTACGGCGCAGGCTGCGCCTATATCGGAGAGGAGGAGCTTCACCTGACCCCCATAGAATACAAGCTTCTCTGCCTCCTGTCCCGCAATGTGGGCAAGGTGCTCACCCACACCTATATCACCCAGAATATATGGGGCAGCAGCTGGGAAAACGACATCGCCTCCCTGCGCGTCTTTATGGCAACCCTGCGCAAAAAGCTGGAGGCCGCGCCGGGATCTCCCCAATATATCCAGACGCATATCGGGGTAGGGTATCGGATGATGAAGCTCTGAGGGTATGGATTTCTCCCCTGAAATATGATACACTGTTCTGCGGACCGCCTTTAACGCAATGAGAAAGGAAAGCACAGAATGAGTGTAAAAAAGAATAAAAAACAGAAAATCGGAAAAGGAGACTATGGCTACATCAGGCATCAGAGAAAGTGGGAGATTGCCAAGACCGTTTTTCTTTTCCTTCTTTCCCTTGCCATCTATCTCACCGGATATTATTCCACCGGAACCAACAAAAACCTGCTCACCATCGTTGCCGTCCTGGGCTGCCTGCCTGCCAGCAAATGTGCGGTAAGCATGATCATGTTTTTAAGGGCAAAGGGCTGCAGCCAGGAGCTGCACAGCCGGATCGCGTCCCACAGCCAGGGGCTTCCCCAGCTCTATGACAACGTGCTTACCAGCTATGAAGCCGCCTTTCAGATCCCCCACATGGTATATAAGGGCGGATCTCTGATCGGGATTGCAGTGGATCCCAAATGCAGGGCGGATGCCTGCGAGAAGCACCTTCTGTCCATGTGCCGTCAGGACGGCATTTCGGATATTACGGTGAAGATCTTTCAGGACGTGCCAAAGTACCTGAACCGCCTGGACCAGCTCAGAGCGCTGGATGCGGAGGATGACCGGACGCAGGCCGTCCTGTCCTTAATCCGTGCAATCTCCATATAATCCGGATTACAAAAAGGCAGGACTTTTCCATGAGAGAAATCATCATCAGCCCCAACGAGGCCGGACAGCGTCTGGACAAATTTCTGAAAAAATATCTGAGGGAGGCCTCCGGGGCCTTCCTTTATAAGATGCTCCGAAAAAAGAATATTACCCTGAACGGCGGCAAAGCCGCCGGAAACGAGATGGTGGAGGCGGGGGATAAGGTAAAGCTTTTCCTGGCGGAGGAGACCATCGAAAAGTTCCGCGGAGAGGCATTCCACGCGGAAATTTCCCGCATGGAGGCTTCGGAGGAAGGCCGTGCCGGCGCCGTAAAGC
>CAUWLJ010000142.1:0-4142 GCA_963559585.1 uncultured Eisenbergiella sp.
TATGTATTGATATTAGGGGAATCGGCGGGATTTGTCAACGGTTTTCCTGCTAAAAACAGTTCGGCCCGCGTCACTGTCCCCCAGTCCACAGCATATAGGGGCTGCATTCTGCCGCTTCATTGTACGCCATCGCCAGCGCAAAGGGATTATGAAACCTTGAAAACGGCCATCCCTCCATCTCCTCACAGGGATACATCGGCGTCTCCATGGCAATCTCCTGATCCACTCTTGCCGCCAGATAACGCACCTGCCTGTTCAGCTTCCCTTCCTCCCGCGCAGGGGCCAGGCCGATAAATTCCGCACACATCCCCTTCCGCAGTCTCCAGTACACAGCGCAGGCAAGCTTTTCCCCGTCCCGGTTCAGCCGAAAGGTATAGCCGTACAAATGCTCCCCATTTTCCAGCCTGTAACGATAGAAACGCAAGTTTTCCACCCGGTCTGCACACCAGAGACGGGCACTCTGCGCTATCTCCTCCTTTGCCTCCTCCCAGCGTTCCTCCAGGAAATCGTCCTCGTCACTTCCGTCCACAGAGAAAAACACACGCAGGCCGGGCTTCGTCTCCTCCCCCTGACCATCCGTCTTTGGCCACAGCACCTTCATACCCGAATCCCCCTGAAACTCCATCGTTCCTTCGTACCAGTCCTCCGGTCTTGCCGCCGCAAAGCGGGTGGGGATGTACGTACCGTCCGGCAGTACACAGGAGGCCCAGCCAAGTCCCGTCTCATCCACCGCTTTCGGAAGGTACTCGTCCAGCGGCGGAATCTCGATCTGCTCGCCCACATACAGCATGTTGTCCCCGGACGCAGAATTTTCTCTGATCAGATTGGGATAGAGCGCCCCGTCTCCGTAATACTCCCGGGCAATGCTCCACAGGCTGTCTCCAAACCGGGCCCGATACCATTCTGTCTGCTCCGGCCCGGACTGTAAGTGGATGAAATCCTTCTCGTCCGTTCCCGGAGGCCCGTCCCATTCCTCTCCGGGTACCTTGGATACCCCGGACTGGCGGAAAGCCTGCCGGGCGCTGTCCGCCAGATAAAAGCAGTTCTCCGTTGTTCCTTTCTCCGGATTGACGCTGTTGCAGGCAACGCCATAGACCGGAGAGATCAGGCTGAGCCATCTCTGACGGATCCCCACCTTCCCTGTATTCAGGCAGGATGCCACCCTTCCTCCGTTGGAGGCGCAGATTCCCGCACTCACCAGGCTGTCCGTTCTCCCCAGCTCCACCTGCTCCACCTTCACTTCTGCGCCGTTGATGCAGCCCTGCACCTCTCCCCATGAGGTTCCGGCAATCCCTCCCGCCAACTGGGCGCTGGTTACTGCTCCGCGATTGATGCTCGACCGCACGCTTCCCGTCTCCCCCACGATTCCGGCGATCCCTCCCGCCACATAATTCACCCTGTCTTCTTCCGTCACGCAGCCTGCGGCTATCTCTCCCTCATTGAGACAGTGCCGCACCGTTCCTTTGTTTTCCCGGCAGATACCGCCTGCCGCCAAATTCCGTTTCAGAAGCTCCGGGCTGTCCTCCTCCCCCCTGCCAGGCAAAGGTACGCTGCCGGCCTCCACCCTTCCCGTAAAACGGCAGTTCTCTATCTGCCCGTAATTGAGAGCCACGATCCCCCCGGCAGACCACGCGCTGCGCACCACAGCCTCCACCCTGCAGTTTTCCACCCTGCCGTAATTGGTGTGGCACAGACTGGAAGCGGAAATAAAGTTCAGCCCCTCCTCTCTGAAAATGGAGACTTCCTCAAAATCCTTATCGAACAGGGAATTTCGCAGCGTAAGGCCGCTCACCCGCGCATCTTCCTCTAAAATGGTAAAAACAGACCAGGAATCGGAGGCATAATATCCTTCTATCGTGTGGCCATTCCCGTCAAAATGCCCATTGTACCGCCCTGCCGTCCTGTAAACATTCTCCGGCGGTTCCTCCTCCCAGCTTTCCCACTCTGTGGTATCATTCAGAACCAGATCTGCCGTCAGACGCACATCGATTTCCTTGTTTCCCTCCCGCACTTCTTCCGTAAACCAGCGGAAGCTCTCGGGTGTGGCCAACAGATAGTACCCATCCTCAGCCTGTACGGGCTCTATGGAGGACGAAACAAACGCCAGGAAACAAAATACCGCCGCACAGCAGAACAGAATAGAAAACAGGCCGGCTTTCTTTTTTCCTCCTTTTCCATTTCTCATGGCTTTATCTCCTTTGTGTCTCAGGCCTCCTCCTTCTCCAGATACTCCGCCAGCCTGGCATAATCGCTCTCCCTGCAGTCCACACTCAGCCTTACACCCTCAGCCAGATACTCCTGGCTGTACACGGTGCTGTTTTCATTCAGATAGCTCACCACCCCGCCCCTGTCGTAGGGGATCAGGAAAACAGCGCGGCGGTTCCCCGCATATACAATACCGTTAATCATGCCCAGCAGCTCCTCCAGGCCGGCTCCGTCCCTGGCGGAAAGGTAGATCTTATCTCCCTCCACCCTGGGCAGCTCCTCCTTCGGAAAAATGCGGTCCGCCTTGTTCATCACATGGATGCAGGGAAGCTTCTCCGCCCCCAGCTCCTGAAGCGTCTGCCGGGTGACCTGCATCTGCTCCCGCCAGTGCTCATCGGAAGCGTCCACCACCTCCAGAAGCAGATCCGCATACCGGGCCTCATCCAGAGTGGAACGGAAGGCCTTCACCAGGCCGTGGGGAAGCTTGCTGATAAAGCCCACCGTATCCGACAGCAGAAAATCCTTCTTATCCCCGGGAGAAATCCTGCGCACCGTGGTATCCAGAGTAGCGAACAGCATATCCTTTGCCATCACCATCTTTTCCTCCCGTCCGCCGTAGGTCTCCATCAGCCTGTTCATCAGAGTGGATTTTCCCGCGTTGGTATAACCCACCAGCGCCACCTGGGGAAGGTCGGAGCCGAAACGCTTCTGCCGCTGGACGTCCCGGTCATGCTCAATAGCCTCCAGCTCTCTGCGCAGCTCGCTGATCCGTTTTTCGATCTTTCTTCTGTCCAGTTCGATCTGCTTCTCTCCCGTTCCCTTATTGCTCATGCTGCCGCTGGCGCCGGCCTGCCGTCCCAGGGATTCCCGCATCCCCACCAGCCTGGGAAGCATATACTGTAAGCTGGCTGATTCCACCTGCAGCCTGGCCTCCCTGGTTTTGGCCCTCCTGGAGAAAATCTCCAGGATCAGGCTGGTTCTGTCCATGATGGGGGCGTCGATCTCCTTTTGAAGGTTTTTCAGCTGGGAGGGAGTAAGCACATCCTCAAAGATCACATGGTCGATGCCCAAAAGCTTCACCGTCTCCGCGATCTCCTCCACCTTTCCGCTTCCCATATAGTAAGCCGCTGTGGGGCAGGAAAGGTTCTGCACCACCCGCGCGGCCACCTCCATCCCGCAGGCCTCCGCCAGCCTCTCCAATTCCTCCATGGAATTCTCAAATTCCGAAGAATCGGACAGGCTCACCCCCGCCAGAAGTGCGCGGGGCGTCTTTAAATTTTCCGTATCTGTATTGATAAACTGTTCGTTCATTGTATTCCTCCATTTCTGCCGGCTGCCGGGGCGCGTCCCTGATGTTCCGCCTGCGCCCCAGACAGCAGGCGGCCCGGGCAAAACACCCACTTGAGGGTACGTCCGCCCCCACGTCGGTCTGCATGACCAAAATCATGACCGCATGTTTTGTCCATACAAACCGATACGGCCGAGCTGCTGCTTTCAGGGTACAAAAAAGAGAATGTATCCCGCATGTTTCCCAAAAACCGGAGAAACATGCCGTTCAGGATACAGACAGCCGCCTTCTGCACACAGGAATAACGGACAGCAGGGGGACAGCCCTCCGGCGTCTCCTCCTCTGCCCCTGGGAACCGCTGATAACCGGTCACTGTTTCGGTCTCATTGGCTCCTGTTCCGTTTTTGTGCATGGCAGTTATCTGCTCTTTACCTGAATAAACATTCTCTGACCTTCCAATTCTTATATTTCAGCCGTAATGGCGGCTGTTTTTCTTTTTTGCAGCCTGAAAAGCTCTTACAGGTTCATTTTATATGGAGTGGTGGGAATTGTCAAGGAGGCTGCACTTATAACAGCGGTTCTTCCGTAACAGTTGTTACTGTTCACAGGTTAACTGGACTTAAGAAAACCGATGGTGTAGACTGATAAC
>CAUWLJ010000143.1:0-4116 GCA_963559585.1 uncultured Eisenbergiella sp.
TTTGTGACGCTCCGGCACAAAACTGTTGATTGAAAATAAGCCATCAGGCTTATTTCCAATCTTATACCTTTTCCTATTGTACCACTTATCTCCGAAAAGCAAAACAGGAGAATAACGGAAACCCCCCGCCTGATCAGGAACCCCCGGCTTTACTCAAACTGCGCCAGATACATCTGCCTGTAAAGCCCGTCCCTTTTAAGCAGCGCCTCATGGGTTCCCTGCTCCACCACATCCCCATCGCTTACCACCAGGATCCTGTCTGCATTTCTGATCGTAGACAGCCTGTGCGCAATCACAAAGCAGGTCTTTCCCTCCATCAGCTTCCTCATCGCCTTCTGTATCTTCATCTCCGTGCGGGTATCCACATCCGACGTGGCCTCATCCAGGATCAGCATACTGGCCGGAAGCAGCATTGCCCTGGCGATCGTCAGAAGCTGCTTCTGCCCCTTGGAAATATTCGTCCCCTCATCCGACAGAACTGTATTGTAGCCCTCGGGAAGCCTCCTGATGAAGCCGTCGATCCCGGCCGCCCTCGCCGCTGCGCGCACTTGTTCCATCTCGCTGCTGTCCGCTCCGTCTGCCTGGCCGGCCTCCCGCTGCGTTCCGCCCCGCCGCTCTCCGGCCTGTGGTGCGCTGCTCCGTAATTCTCCATCCCGGGCCGCCCTGCTCCCCGATAGGCTTCCATACGCCAGATTCTCATAGATCGTCCCCGTAAAAAGCCAGGTATCCTGCAGCACCATGGCAAAGGAACGCCTCAGGCTGTCCCGCGTTACCTGCCTGATATCCTGTCCGTCCACGCAGATCGTCCCCTCGCCCACATCATAAAAACGCATCAGCAGATTGATCAGCGTGGTTTTCCCCGCTCCCGTAGGCCCCACAATCGCCACCATCTTACCCGGTTTCACATGGAAACTCAAGTCGTGGATGATCGTCCCCGCGCTGTTGTAACCAAATTTTATATGGGAGACCTCCACCTCGCCCTTCACGTCCGTCAGCTCCACTGCCCCCGGCACATCCGCAGTCTCCTCTGCCTCATCCAGAAGCCGGAACACCCGCTCTGCTGCCGCCAGGGCAGACTGCAGATCACTGATGATATTGGCCGCCTCATTGATAGGCCCTGAGAACTTTCTCGAATACAGAACGAAAGAAGAAATATTTCCGATACTCATTTTTCCAAGCAGATACAGCAGCGCCCCAAACACACTGATCAGGGAAAGAGACAGATTATTGATAAAATTAACCATAGGCCCCACTATGCTTCCATAATACTCCGCCTGATAATAAGCCTCCACCGCCTCCTCGTTCTTCTCGTCAAACCGGGATACCGTGGCCTCCTCCTGACAGTAAGCCTTCAGCGTTTTCTGGCCCGACACCATTTCCTCCACAAAACCATTCAATTCGCCCAGCTTCGCAGACCTCCTTCGGAACAGAGGCCGGGTACGCTTCGTCAAATATCTGGTGATACATACGGACAGCGGCATGGTGAATGCAAATACCAGCACCAGTATCGGAGAGATCAAAAGCATCATCAGGAAGGCCCCTCCCACCGTTATCACTGTGGTGAACAGCTGTACCAGATCGTTGGAAAGCGACACGTTTACCGTATCAATATCATAGGAGATCCGGCTTATGATATCCCCGCTCTGATGAGTGTCAAAATATCCCACAGGCATGGAAAGCAGCTTTTCAAACACCTCTCTCCGCATCCGAAAAGCCACCTTCCGGCTCAGAGTGATCATCAGCACCTGAAGCAGATAGGAAAAAAGAGAGGACACCACATAAAAGCCCGCCATCCACACGGCATAATAAAAAACTCTGCCAAAATCCACTTTCCCCAGTCCAGGTTCAATGGCGTCCACCGCATATCCTGACAGAAGCGGCCCGATCAGCGCAAACAGATTGCTTCCCACCGTCAAAAACAGCGCTCCCGCAAGATACCATTTATCATACATCAGATACGCCCCCAGCCGTATCATCGTTCCTTTCTTTCCGCTTTTCTCAGTCTGTAAATGTTCTGCCTTCATCCTGCCGCCTCCCCCGTCTGAGACCTGCTGATCTCCTGATATACCTCACAGTCCGCCAGCAGTTCCTCATGCCTGCCGTATCCCGCCATTTCTCCATCCTCAAGCACCAGAATATGATCCGCATGTATCACCGAGCTGATCCGCTGCGCGATCATAACCGTTGTAGTCTGTGTGAAATTATCCTTCAACTCCCTTCTCAGTCTGGCATCTGTCCTGTAATCCAATGCACTGGAGGAATCGTCCAGTATCAATATCTCCGGACGCGCTGCCAGCGCTCTGGCTATCAGCACTCTCTGCTTCTGCCCGCCGCTCAGATTGGCCCCTCTGATGTCCAGCCTGGCTCCCCCGTTCTTTTCCTTTTCCCTCACAAATTCCTCAGCCTGAGCAAAATGAAGCGCCTCCTCCACCTCCCTCTGGCCAAGCGCCCTGCCCATCCTCACATTTTCATAAATGGTATCCTCAAACAGCGTGTCATTCTGAAATACAATGCCAAATTTGCTCCGAAGCTCCTTTTTCTCAAAGCTCCTCACATCCCGGCCGCCGATCAGGATCCGTCCTTCATCCACATCGATCAGCCGCATCAAAAGTGCCGCCAGCGTTGTCTTGCCTGCTCCCGTGGAGCCAATGATTCCCAGCGTTTCTCCTTTTTTCACCCTGAAGGAAATATTCTTCAGATTAGGCTCTCTCTTATTATAGGAAAAAGTCACACCCTCGAACACAATCTCATCCGGTTCCTTTACAGCCTGTCCGCTCTCCTCCCCGCTTTCCCTGAAAACCTTCATATCCTCCCCGCAGGATATCACCTGGTCAATACGGGCCGCTGAGGCCACCGCCTTGCTTATAATGACAAACATTCTGGATATGGACATCATTGCGTTCAGGATGATGGTAAAATAGGTCATAAAGGCCAGGATCCGTCCCACCTCCGAGGTTCCCGCATTCACACGGAAGGCTCCCACAATGATAACTTCCACCAGGCCAAGATTCAAAAGCATGTTCATGGCCGGATTCAAAACAGCCATGGTTTTTTCCGCCTTCTGCTCACATGCCATCACCTGCCTGTTAATCTCATCAAAGCGTTCTTTCTCATACTCCCCTTTAGACAGCGCTTTGATTACCCTGATCCCCGCAATATCCTCACGCACCAGACATACAAATCTGTCCGAAGCCTCCTGCAGCCTTCTGTACAGCGGCATTCCCTTGCGTGATACTGCCAGCATTACGGCAGTTAAAACAGGCATAACCAGCAGCAAAACAGAAGCGAGCACAGGATCCAGCGCCATAGTAAAAATCACGCCCCCCACCAGCAGGATCGGGGCCCGCACCCCAAGCCTTTGAATACGCCCGATCATCTGATTCACATTGTATGTATCCGTGGTAAGCCTGGAAATCAATGAGGGTTTCGTAAATCCATCCGTCTGCTTTGACGACAAATACATGGTTTTTTCAAACAGATCATGCCTGATCGCCCTGGTAGCATCCCGCGCCACCCTGGAGGCCATCCGGTTGGCCAGAATGTTGAAGGAAACCGCCAGAAAAGAGCATAGGATCATCCCGGCTCCCCACACAAAAATACCTCTTTTCTCCCCGATAGGAATGATCGTATCTATCATATAAGCCAGAATCCACGGAAGAAACAGATCCATGATCGATCCCACAAATTTAATCAAAAGACCAATGCTCATTCTTCCGTAATATGGCCTCAGATAAAATCCAAATATCCTTTTCATGTTCCCCTTCCCCATTCCCTTTTCGTATCTCCCTATACATTTCTATTATATACTATTTTTGCAATAAAAAAAGATCTCGTTCATACGAGACCTTTGGACTGAAGCACGGGGGATTCGAACCCCCGACAACCTGATTAAAAGTCAGGTGCTCTACCGACTGAGCTAGTGCTCCATATTACTGATCTATCACAAAGCCGATCAGACTGTAAGAAAGATTTTATTACATTAAAAATGCCCAGAACCGGAATCGAACCAGTGACACGAGGATTTTCAGTCCTCTGCTCTACCAACTGAGCTATCTGGGCATTGAGTAGCGGGGACAGGATTTGAACCTATGACCTTCGGGTTATGAGCCCGACGAG
>CAUWLJ010000144.1:0-3841 GCA_963559585.1 uncultured Eisenbergiella sp.
GTCCCAAGTTGAAGAAATATCAACCCAAAACAAGCTGGCGCGGCTCAGCCGCGCCGGCACCCCCCCCCTTCATTTTATATCTAAAAAATGGTCAGGCTTTTTTAAATATCAAGCTTTTCCCTTTTGATAAATGGAACAAATATATTGTATAATTTCTGCTTTACCTGTGAGAAGGTTAGAAATCAATATTTATGTCATAGCTGCCGCTGATAAGCAGACAGCTGGCAGTCCTGTATGCAGATAAGGCACCTGTTATCAAAACGATTCCTTTCATCCTCATTCAGGAGCGTAAGCGATATACGATCCTTTTAAATAATAACGCTGCCTGCTGTTGGGAAGGCAGGCAGCGCATATAAGAGCGCGGCTATGAAGAAAGGAAGGATATATCAGAGCCGTTCCAGACTGGAGCACAGTTCACTCAGCCAGGGAGCGTCTACGGACTCGATTTTGCCGTTATCACAGGCAGAGGCGACAGCAGGGCTGATGGGGAGCCTGGATACGGAGGGGATGGAGTGGCTGGAGGCGATCTCCTCGATGTGGCTTTCACCGAAGATGCTGTGCCTGCCGCCGCAGTCCGGGCATTCAAAGTAAGACATGTTTTCTACGATGCCAAGGATGGGAACCTGCATCATCTCAGCCATCTTCACAGCTTTCTCCACGATCATGGACACCAGCTCCTGAGGGGAGGTGACCACAATAATACCTTTTACGGGGATGGACTGGAATACGGTGAGCGGTACGTCTCCGGTTCCCGGAGGCATATCCACGAACATGAAGTCCACATCCGACCAGATCACATCCGTCCAGAACTGCCCCACAGCGCCTGCAATAACGGGCCCGCGCCAGAGAACAGGATCAGTGTCATTGTCAAGAAGAAGGTTGATAGACATGATGTCGATGCCCCCCTTTGTTTTCACAGGAAGCAGACCAAATTCGTTGGCATAGGCCTTCTGATTGACACCAAAGGCTCTGGGAATGGAAGGGCCTGTAATGTCCGCGTCCAGGATGGCGCTTTTATATCCTTTCTTCTGCATGGAGGAGGCCAGAAGGGAGGTGACAAGGGATTTTCCCACGCCGCCCTTGCCGCTGACTACGGCGATTACATTTTTGATACTGGAAAGCTCGTGGGGCTTTTTGAGCATGCTTTTGGGATCCCGGTCCTGGCAGTTTTCCTGACAGGTCTCACAGTTGTGGCTGCAATTTTCACTCATGATGATTCATTCCTTTCCTTATCATATTCACGCCGGTCCGGATCGGGTGGAGAGGAGGCTCTGCGACAGCGGCATTCTCCGGCAGGACAACAGCCGGTTCCATCACAGAGCCGGTAATTGCCACCCTGGATATGCAGAGGACGTCCGTTCACCAGAGCCTCTGCGGTCTTTCTTCTGGCCTCATTGTAGATCATCTGCACGGTGGTGCGGGCGATCTCCATCCGCTTGGCACATTCCTCCTGCGTGCAGCCCAGAAGGTCGATCAGCCGGAGTGTCTCATACTCGTCCACTGTCATACATACCGGTTCCGCGCTGCCGCTGGCATCCCCAAGCGGGCCGAAAGCACAGGAACGCGGAATACAGCAGACATTCCGTTTCTTTTTTGGACGCGGCATTTTCTTACCTCGTTTTTCTGGAAAAATAGGCGTTCAACATAAACTGCCAAATTCATTATACACGATTAACGGCATATGTCAATAAAGCGGAAAGCCTTGGAGCAGCATGGTATCTCACCAGCGGCATGTTCCTGCATCTGCCATCTTGTACACCGGGCGGGAATAGGTTATATTGAGAGTATGCCTGAATGCCTGCGCCTGGCAGAGGACGGCCGGTTATGCCAGTGGCCGCATGGAGACGGCTGGGGCAAAAAGGATCGATGGATTTTGCGGCGCTGCATGGGCAGATCAGATATGCCCGGATATACCGGGAAAATAAGACAAGGAAACGGATGGGGAAGGCTATGTACAGACATCATGAGGAATCGCTTAAAATCATGGAGGACATGTTCCGAAAAAGGGAGGAGGTGACGGCACTGATTTTCGGCGGCTCTGTGGCGAAGGGAAATGAACGGCCGGATTCAGATCTGGACGCCATGGCGATCGTGTCGGAGGAGCATTTCAGAGAGCTGGACGCACAGAACCGGACGGCAGAGTGCATTTCAGGTTTTTGCACCTATGAGGGCGGATATTTTGACGTCAAATACATGACCAAGGAGTATCTGAGACAGGCGGCAGAGAAGGGGAGCGAGCCTACCAGAAATTCTTTTGTGGGATCCAGGGTATTGTATACCATGGATCCGGAGATTACGGAGCTGGTGGCCGCGATCCCTGTTTTTCAGGAAAAGGAGATGGAGGAGAAAATGCTGTCCTTCTACTGTGACCTGCAGCTGAATTACGGGTATTTCTGGAAAGCCTGTTCTCCGGAGGGCTATATGAAGATCCGCACAGCCAGCGAGATTATTTATACCATTTACAGGCTGATCCTGCAGGAAAATAAGGTTCTGTTTCCCTGCAACCGGCGTCTGGAGGAGACGGTGGAGAAGCTTGCCAGCAAGCCGGCGGGAATTGTGGAGCTGTGCAGACGCTTCGCCGAAACCCAGGAGGATGAGCTGGCGGACAGGATCATGGAGAGCTACCACGGGTGGACTTCCTATGACTATCCAAAGGATCACAATGTGTATTGCTCTCAGTACTGCATGGATTTTGAAAAATGGTGGCTGTTCCCCAGACCGTTGATCGGGGAATGGTAAAAGAAAGGGCAGAGCCAAAAGGCTCAGAAATGGAGGGAAAATGAGTACATATTATCTGCTGCCAAAGGAAGGAAACTTTTACAAGGCGAATCTGCACTGTCACACCACGCTTTCCGATGGCAGACTTACCAAAGAGCAGGTGAAGGAGGCGTATCAGGCCCAGGGATATTCCATTGTGGCCTTTACGGATCACAACCGCTATGGGTGGCATCCTGAGCTGGACGATGAAGGCTTCCTGAGTCTTGCCGCCTTTGAGGCGAATGTGAATGAATTTTCCAGATACGAAGGGGATTGGCCGTTCAAGAAGGTTTACCATATCAATTTCTATGACAAAAGGCCTCAGGAAAGGCCTGAAAATATGCAGGCGGAGCTGCCGCTGCAAAGGTATGGGGATATTGACTATATCAACGGGTACGTGGAGAAAATGAATCAGGATGGCTTCCTGGCCTGCTACAACCACCCTTACTGGTCGCTGCAGACCTGTGAGGATTACAAGGACCTGCGGGGGCTGTGGGCAATGGAGATCTACAACCACGGTTGTGAGCATGACGGACTTTACGGTTTCAACCCCCAGTCCTATGATGAGATGCTGCGCAGCGGACAGAGACTGTGCGCCCTTGCTACGGACGACAATCACAATGCGGAGCCCTTTGATTCCCCCCTGTCCGATTCCTTCGGCGGCTTTATTATGGTGAAGGCGGAGAAGCTGGAATATACATCGGTGATCAGAGCACTGGAAAAAGGCGATTTCTATTATTCTATGGGCCCTCAGATTAAGGAGGCCTATATACAGGACGGCAGGCTGGTGGTCAGAACCTCCCCGGTGGAAAAGATTTTCGTGATCCAGCAGGGGAGGAACTGTTACAAGAAACTGGCGCCGGCGGGAGAGACCATTACGGAGGCGGAGTTTGAGCTTACCGGAAGGGAAGGGTATATCCGGGTGGATATCCGCGATGAAAAGGGGCTCCATGCGGGAACGAACGCCGTCTGGCTTGACCGGATTATGAGCTTTTAGGAAAATTGGTTGTAATTAAACGGGCTGTTTGGTATAACCCGAGTTTGCCACTTGCAGATACAAAATGGAGCCTTTTTTGGCTCCATT
>CAUWLJ010000145.1:0-3629 GCA_963559585.1 uncultured Eisenbergiella sp.
GGGTGAGGCTGGGTGGTTGGGAGGAGGGCGCGTGCAGAATCGCGCGTTGCGCTCTTTGCCGCTGTTGGGGGAGGTTAGGTGGGGAAGGACGCGTGCAAACCCGCGCTTGCGCGCTCTCTGCCTGCTCCGCAGGCGTTTGCACGCTGGGTGTGGGACTCGCAAACCCGCGCTTGCGCGCTCCCTGCCTGCTTCGCAGGCGTTTGCTCGTTAATGGCGCAGGAAAAACAAATGCGGCGGGGCCGCGCTTGTTTTTCCTTTGCGCTCATTATATCAGGGATTATTTTTCGTTGCAATTAGATCCGTTCCTGTGTCCGCCAGGTTGGAGATGAGGATGTCTCCAATGTGTACAGGGGCGGACACAGCGGTTTTTTTGATCTGTTCCATGCAGTCTGTTATTTTTTCTTTTGGAATGTCGGTGGCGGTTTTGACGCTGGTTACGGGGGAGCGGCCGCCTGTGACGCGGATGGTGGTGGTGAGGGTGCGGGTGGGGTGGGTGCATTCTTTTTGGGCGTAGGCTGCGCCGCGGGGGCAGGTGTTTCCGGTTATATGGGTGACTTTGCCGTCCTGGAGGGTGACGTTCAGTGTGCAGCCCAGGGGGCAGTTGATGCAGATGAGTTCTTTGTGTTCCATGGCTTCCCTCGTTTCTTTCTCAGGCTTCCACCTGGATCGTGATGGCCTGGAGGCTGTTTTCGGAGTCTTTGGCAAATGCGGTCAGGTCGCTTTTTTTCAGGGTGATCTGTTCCATCTCGCCGGGGGCCAGTTTGGCCCTGGCAGTGCGGGCGAGCTGCCTGTCGTTCAAATAGATGGCGATATGGCATTTTCTGTATACGGCTCCTACGCGGAAGCGGACGGTGAGGGTGTCCTCCATGCAGGCGGGGCGCACCGTCTGGGGCACCGTGTAGCGGACGCCGTCTTTGGCAAGGATCGGGATGGCTCCGTCTCCGGGGGCAGGGAAAGCGTCCTGGGGGCGGGCCAGGTAACGGGCGGCGTATTTTCCGGCATTGGCGGCCTCCTGGGAGACATAGTCCACCAGGTCGTGTACGTGGAGCACGTTTCCGCAGGCAAAGACGCCGGGGATGCTGGTTTCCAGGCTCTCGTTGACGGCAGGGCCGTTTGTGACGGGAGCCATGGCGGTTCCCAGTTTGGCGGAAAGCTCGTTTTCGGGGATCAGGCCCACGGAGAGCAGGAGGGTGTCGCAGGGGATATATTCCTCGGTGCCCGGAATGGGCCTGCGGTTTTCATCCACCTGGGCCAGAGTGACGCCCCGGACGCGGTCCTTTCCGTCGATGTCAACTACGGTGTGGCTTAATTTCAGGGGAATGCCGAAATCGTCCAGGCATTGTACAATATTTCGCTGCAGGCCGCCGGAATAGGGCATGAGCTCGGCAACCACCTTGACCTTTGCGCCCTCCAGGGTCATGCGGCGGGCCATGATCAGGCCAATATCACCGGAGCCAAGGATTACGATTTCTTTTCCGGGCATAAGGCCTTCCATATTGACGAGACGCTGGGCGGTTCCGGCGGAATAGATGCCGGCGGGACGGTACCCCGGGATATTGAGGGCTCCTCTGGGGCGTTCCCGGCAGCCCATGGCCAGGATCACAGCGCGGGCGGTAAGCTGCATCAGCCCGTCGGCGCGGTTCATGGCGGTGATGGTTTTGGTTTCACCGGAAACGCTGATGTCCAGCACCATGGTATTGAGCATGCAGGGAATCTGCAGCTCCTCTGCCCGGCGGATAAAACGGGCGGCGTATTCCGGGCCCGTCAGCTCTTCATGAAAAGTGTGCAGGCCGAAGCCGTTGTGGATGCACTGGTTCAGAATCCCGCCGGGTTCCCGGTCACGCTCCAGGATCAGGATATTCTGAACGCCGTTTTCCCGTGCACAGATTGCCGCTGCCAGCCCTGCCGGGCCGCCGCCTATCACAATAAGATCATATTCAGCCATATTTTCCTCCCTTTATCCTGCCGCCTGAACGGCCGGTTATCGTGTTTTTCCTGTTAAAAGTCCTGAAGCCCCGCCGGATTTGGTCAGAGTAAGCGGGTCGGCTTCCAGCTCCCGGGTAAGGATTTCCATTACCTTTGGCGAGCAGAAGCCGGACTGACAGCGGCCCATTCCGGCGCGGGTACGCCTTTTCACCCCATCCAGGGATCTGGCGCCCAGAGGACGGCGGATGGCGTTTACGATCTCTCCCTCCGTCACCGTTTCACAGCGGCAGATCACATTTCCGTAGGCCGGATCATGGGCGATCAGGGCGGCTATTTCCTCCGGCGTGCTCTGTGCCACACAGGGAATGTCTTTCCTGGTGGAGATAAAACCAGCCTTTTTTCCGGCGTTCAGCTTCCCGGCGATCCACCCGGCCATGGTTACGCCGATGGCGGGAGCGCTGGAAAGGCCGGGGGATTCAATTCCCGCTGCATTGAAGAAGCCCGGCGCATCCTCCGCTTCGCCCAGTACAAAATCCCCTCCCTCCTCGCAGGCGCGCAGCCCGGCAAAGGAGGTGATGGCCATGTGGAGGGGGACCTCCGGCGCGCTGAGCCGTGCCTTTTCCATCACCTGGGAAAGACCCTGAGAGGTGGTGTTTACACCCTCCTTATCGCCGATATTCTCTGCAGTGGGCCCGGCCAGAAGGTTGCCGTGCACCGTGGGGGTGATCAGAATGCCCTTGCCCAGCCTGGTTGGCTGCTGGAAAATGGTGTGGGAGACAAAACCGCCCGCCTTTTTATCCATCAGAATATATTCCCCCTTCCTGGGGGTGATGTGCAGCTTCCGCCCGCTGACCTGATTGTTAAAAACATCTGCATACACACCGGCGGCATTTACCACCGTGCGGGCCTCATAATCCCCGTGGGAGGCGGCGATCCGGTAGCCGCCTTCTATGGCTGTGATGCTTCTGACAGCCGTGTTAAAATGAAACTCCACCCCGTTGGCATACGCATTTTCCGCCAGGGCAATGGTCATTTTGAAGGGGCAGACGATGCCGCCCGTGGGAGCGTACAGGGCGGCTTTTACATCAGGGGACAGATTCGGCTCCAGAGAGTGAAGCTCCTCACCGGATACAATGCGTAAGGGGGCCACCCCGTTGGCATTCCCCCGCTCCTTCAGCTCTTCCAGAGCCGGAAGCCCATCCTCAGAAAAACAGAGCACCAGGGAACCGTTTCTCTGAAAAGGGAAATCCAGATCCGCCGCAAGCTGATCCATCATGGAATTTCCCAGCACGTTCATCTCAGCCTTCCAGGAGCCTGGGGCCGCGTCAAAGCCCGCGTGGATAATGGCGCTGTTCGCCTTGGAGGTGCCGCAGCACACATCCTCCTCCCGCTCCAGCACCGTCACCGCCAGATCATACCGGGACAGCTCCCGCGCAATGGCGCATCCCGTCACGCCCGCTCCAATTACGATCACATCTCTCATTACAGCCTCCTGTCTGCCGCGAAGCGGCTTTTTTATGTACAATAGATACTGCCCGCGAAAAAAAGACAGCCAAAAAACACATGCCCTCCGGCACGTTCTTTTGCTGTCTCCTGTCTCCTGCAAAATGATGGAACAAAAGCGCCTGGGAAACGGCGGCTTCTGTTCGTTTGTCAACGATCCAGTCCGATATGGCTGAACTGAATTTTCAAACACGCTCTAG
>CAUWLJ010000146.1:0-3571 GCA_963559585.1 uncultured Eisenbergiella sp.
TCGCCCTGCTCTATGCCCCGCTTGATTCCCTGCTTGATTCCCTGCTTGATTCCCTCCAGCCTTCCATCCTCTTTGATTCCTTCCAATGCCTCGCACATATCATAGCCTCCTTCCTCATTCTCATATTCTTCCGGGTGCTCCAGCAGCCTTCTGTTGTTCGTCATCACCGCTATCACCTCCATGGTCTCCCGATCCAGATTCCGGTAAGCCGGATCCATCTCTGCCAGACGGCGCAGCCTCTCTTTGTCTTTCCGAAGCGCCAGCACCTGGAACAGCTCCCGCACCGGTGTCCGGAACAGGCTGTAATCCATAGGCTCATCCGCCCGGATCAGGGTGAGGGGATAATCCTTGAAAAGAGCGCTGAAATCATCCCCTTTCTCAAAATCCATCATGTCCCTCAGGGTCAGCGGCCCGTCCCATTCCTCATCTCCGTGATACAGGCAGACCGTATATACCGGATGCAGACGGTCTGATCTGCGCAGGCCGCTCAGATACTCGTTCTTTGTTCTGCAGACTTCCGCCGCCCTGTTCTCCCTCTTTTTCTTCCGAAGCTGCTTCATGTATTCCTGCACATCATAATCCAGACTGCGCAAAGGCATAGCATAGTCCACGTAGCTTTGGGCCTCAATTCCCAGGATCCGCAGGCTGGCTCCGTTTTTCAGCCGCTTCTTCAGATCTCTGGCCCTGGAACTCCCTGCCGGTTTCTCTTTCCTGCCCCGGTTTTCCGGCATCCGGCTGTACCCCTCCGAGGCCTCCTCCAGATCCTCCGCCCGGATCACCTGCTTTCCCTGAAAGCAGACCGCATTATACACGTCCGCAAACCGGTCAGCCGCCTCCAAATAACTCAACACCGCATCGTTTTGTCTTCCCATTCTTCCCTCCATGCGGGGTATATCTGCCCCCATCGCAGAAGCTGTTACGGTTCACTGGCAGACCAGCAGACAGCAGGCTTCTGCAAAACCTGCATTTTACATCAGTTACCAGGCAGGCAGAGTCTTCTGCTCCCCATGAAGGAACCTCTTTCCTGCCGCCCTTCTTGTCCAACATCAGAGTGAAAACGGCAGAAACGCCATGAAAACACACGTCAAGAATGTCAGATTTGATAAAAATATCATAAGCCTGCGGCGAAATGTTGTCAATCCCGGATTTCTTTTTTCTATAATACCATTGTAACAGTTCAGCCATATCGGTTTGAACGGTCAAAACATGCTTGCATGATTTTGACCGTTCATGCCGATATGAGATGAGCGCCCGTCTATGAGCAAAAAGAGCTGCGTAGCAGCGGAAAGCCCCGTAGGGGCGTTTTGCGAATGGGCGCGGGCTGAACTGTTACATACCATTCACAGCCCCTTTATCCATGCAGGCATGGCTGCTTGACTCCATTGCCCGCATGAAATGAAAAAAGGCGGCCGCCGCCCTTCACAGCAGCTACCGCCTGATTTTTCTTATATTGTCTTTTTCTTATATTGCCTTTTCCTTATATTGGCGTATCCAACAAATATCCGGCCTGACCCGCAATATCCGAACCTGCCTCATCCCTTCACGCCGGAGTAAGCAATCCCATCCACAATGTATCTCTGAGCCACTGCATAGATGATCACAATAGGGATCAGGGAAATCACCGTTCCGGCCATGATGGCGCCGTAGTTGGTGTCGAACTCTCTCTTAAAGGTAGCCAGTCCAAGCTGGATGGTGCGGTTCACGTCCTTGTCCAGGTAGATCATAGGGCCCATATAGTCGTTCCACACACTGTTGAAGGTGAGAACCACCAGGGTGGCCAGTCCGTTCTGGGTCAAGGGCAGGATAATCCGCCAGTAGATTCCCACCGGGCCGCAGCCGTCGATCTTCGCAGCCTCTGCCAGGCTGTCCGGAATGCTCAGCATGTTCTGTCTGAGGATGAATACGCCAAATACGCTGAATGCGCCCGTAAGGATCAGCGCCAGATGGTTGTCATACAGCCCCAGCTTCTGAATCACGATGAACTGGGGAATCATGATGGCATGCCAGGGAACCATCATCGTTCCCAGGTAGGCCAGAAACAGGGTATCCCTTCCGGGGAAATGCAGCTTGGAAAAAGCGTAGGCCGCCATGGAACAGGTCACTACCTGAGCCAGTGTGATAATGATCGTGATCTTCGCCGTGTTGAAGAAATAGCGGGGGAAGGGGATCTCATTCATGATGGTCTGGTAGTTATCCATATGGAAGGTTTCGGGGATCCATCTGATCGGTACGCTGAAGATCTCGCTCTTTAGCTTGAAGGAAGCGCTCAGCATCCATACAAAAGGCACAATCATGGTAAACGCAACCGCCAGCGCGATCAGAAACAGAATGACTGTACTTATTTTAATTTTCTTTTTCTTCTTCATTGTTTCCTCTCATTCTGCTGCGTCAGCAGCTTTTCATCAGGGATCTGCTGCAGTGCACAGCTTCCTTTTCCCATCGCCTTATTCTACGACCCACTTCTTCTGCCCCTGCCACTGGATCAGGGTAACGATGAAGATGATCAGGAACAGGAAGTAACCGATAGCGGAGCCGTAACCCATTCTTCCGTATTTGAACGCCTCCTGATAAATCCTCATAACCAGAACCTGGGTGGCGCGCCCGGGGCCGCCCTCTGTGGTAACGTTAATAATATCGAATACCTGGAAGGATGCGATAAAGGTGAGGATCGTTACCATAAAAGTGGTGGGGGAAAGCATGGGCCAGGTAATGTGCCAGAAGGCCTGCCAGGAGTTGGCTCCGTCGATCTTGCCCGCCTCATACAGCTCAGCGGAAATATTTTTCAGGCCGCCCATGAACATGATCATATAGTAGCCTGCCTGTTTCCATACCACTACGATCACCACGGTCATCAGAGCCGTTCCCACGCCCCAGAACCATTTAGGCGGGTTTTCCACTCCCATGCTCATGAGAAGCTGGTTAACCGGCCCCTTCTTGCTGTCAAAAATCTGCAGCCATACGCAGCCTACCGCAACCATGGAGGTCAGGTTTGGGAAGAAATAGATGGTCTGAAAAATGCTTCCGCCGTACATCTTGCGGTGCAGCATCAGTGCCAGCAGCAGCGCGAACAGGATGGTCAGCGGCACGCTGGTGAGGGAGTAGACCAGATTGTTCTGCAGCGCCATTTTGAAATCGCTGTCCGTAAACATTTTGGCATAATTGGCAAAGCCAACAAAGTTCATATTGCCGTATCCTGAATAATCCGTCAGGCTGATAATAAATCCCATGATAACCGGAAGTCCCGTAAAAACCAGGAAGCCGATAAAGTTGGGGAGCAGGAACAGGTAGCCCGCAATGATCTCTTTCTTATGCAGGCGGCTTTTCTTTCTCTGGGCAGCGTTGGTCGTGCTTGCAGCCATGAAGACACCTCCTTGTACTTTCAGAATGCCCGGTGTTCCATTCCTCTGAAACGCCGGGCATTGTTTCCTTACCTTTTGATCATGGAAGAGTCTTATTTATTTTTGATCTCTTCTCTTCTTGCCTTATAGTTGTCAAAAGCCTCGTCGATGGTGCAGCTTCCGATCAGATACTCGGTGATCTCAGCCTTGTATGCTTCCTTCAGCTCGTTGTA
>CAUWLJ010000147.1:0-3360 GCA_963559585.1 uncultured Eisenbergiella sp.
AAATCCGCCGGCAACTTTTTCACGGTTCGGGAGATTACGGAAAAATATGATCCCCAGGTGGTTCGTTTCTTCATGCTTTCCGCCCATTACAGAAGCCCCCTGAATTTCAGCGCGGAGCTGATGGAGGCGGCGGGCAGCAGCCTGGAGCGTATCGTGACGGCCGTTTCCAACCTGAAATTCCTGCTGGAGAGGGCGCCGGAGGCGGAGCTGTCCGGGGAGGAGAAGAGGCTTCTGGAGGAAGCGGGGGCGTTTACCGGTAAATTCGAGGAAGCCATGGATGATGATTTCAATACGGCAGACGCCATCGCGGCTATTTTTGAACTGGTGAAATTCATCAACACCAATACGAAGGCGGAGCAGTCCAAAGCGTTCCTTTCTGCCCTCCTGGATCAGGTAAAAATGCTTGCGGATGTGTGCGGGCTGATCGTGGAAAAGAAGGAGGAGCTGCTTCCCGACGAGGTGGAGGCGCTGATCGCAGAACGTCAGGCTGCCAGAAAGGCCAGGGATTTTGCCCGTGCCGACCAGATCAGGAATGAGCTTTTGGAGAAGGGGATCATGCTGGAGGATACCCGCGAGGGAGTGAAATGGAAGAGAGCGTAAGCCTGCTGGAGCAGATCAAAAAGGAGTTTTCACTGGGGGAGGTGGATCTGAAGACCTACTCCCCCCTTACCCTTGCTTTTGTGGGAGACTGTATTTACGACCTGATCGTGCGGACCGTGGTGGTGGAACGGCACAATACCTCTCCTAACCGTCTGCATAAGGAAAAGAGCGGTCTGGTGAAGGCTCAGACCCAGGCGGAAATGGCGGAGGCTCTGCAGGTGTATCTGACGGAGGAGGAGCTGGCCGTCTATAAGCGGGGCAGGAACGCCAAATCTTATACCACGGCCAAGAACGCGTCAGTGGCAGACTACCGGAAGGCCACCGGCCTGGAGGCGCTGTACGGCTATCTGTATCTGTCAGGGAGAATGGAACGCCTGCTGGAGCTTGTGAAGCTGTCGCTGCGGGAGCTGGGGCTTAAGCTGTAAGGGAAGCAGGCGGGATCGCAGATGAGAAATCACATGCGTGCTTTCTCATCGCGGCCGGAGCAAAAGACGCTCCGGCAGGAGGTAGAGATGAGATATCAGGAAATGAACATTGAGGGACGGAATGCGGTGACGGAGGCCCTGCGCGCCGGACAGCCCATCGACCGTCTTTTTATTCTGGATCGATGCCAGGACGGGCCGATCCTTACGATCAAGCGGGAGGCGGCCAAAAAGGGCGTTCAGATCAAGTACGTGGCTAAGGAACGGCTGGATCAGATGTCGGAGACGGGAAAGCATCAGGGAGTGATCGCCTGCGCGGCAGCCTATGAGTATGCCCAGGTGGAGGATATGCTGGAGCTGGCCCGGAAGAAAGGGGAGCCGCCCTTTTTGATCCTGCTGGATAATATAGAAGATCCCCACAACCTTGGGGCGGTTATCAGGACAGCAAACCTGGCCGGGGCCCACGGGGTGATCATCCCCAAGAACCGGGCCGCAGGCCTGACCGCTGTGGTGGCCCGCACCTCCGCCGGGGCCTTGAACTACACCCCCGTGGCGAAGGTGACCAATCTGGTGCAGACTATGAAGGAGCTGAAGGAAAAAGGGATGTGGTTCGTCTGCGCGGATATGGGCGGGACAAGGATGTACGACCTGAATCTGACGGGTTCTATCGGCCTTGTGATCGGAAACGAGGGAGAAGGAGTGGGACGGCTGGTGAAGGAAAACTGTGATTTTGTGGCCTCCATTCCCATGAAGGGAGACATTGATTCCCTGAACGCCTCTGTGGCGGCCGGGGTGCTTGCCTATGAGATCGTGAGGCAGAGACTGGGACAGGTATGAAAATAAATGGATTTCCGGCCGCCGTGACAGGCGGCCTTCTGGGCTGATCTGGATGGGCGCGACAAGGACAACGCCCTTCATCTGATGCCTGACGGTGTACATCCCAATGCAGAAGGATACCGGATTTTGGGAGAGCCTATAGCGGCGGATCTGATCAGGATGCTTGAGGAGAGGAAGGAGTAAGGGGAAGCGTACACGCTCCGGATTGAGGAGAAAATGAAGGATTTTTACAGAGAGGTCAGTGATGAGGAACTGATCGTTCTTCTCCGGGAAGGGGAGAACGATATCATGGATTATATCATGGACAAGTACAAGGGAATGGTAAAAACCAAGGCGAAATCCATGTATCTTCTGGGCGGTGACAATGAAGATCTGATCCAGGAGGGAATGATCGGCCTGTTCAAGGCGGTCCGGGATTATGACAGCGGACGTGACGCCAGCTTTGCCACCTTTGCGGATCTGTGCGTTTCCAGACAGATGTACACGGCGGTACAGGCTTCCACACGGAAAAAGCATACACCCCTGAATACCTATATTTCCCTGTATGCCGGCCGTGGCGAGACGGAGGAGGCGGGCCTGGTGGAGGCGCTCCCCGCGGGCAGCGACAGCAACCCGGAGGAGATTCTGATCGACAGGGAAAATCTGGAGGGGCTGGAGCAGGCCATTGAACGTGAACTGAGCAGCTTTGAAAAGCAGGTGCTGGATCTGTACCTGACTGGGATGAGCTATACTCAGATTGCCCGCGTGCTGGGCAGGGATGAGAAAAGCACCGACAACGCGCTGACCCGTATCAAGGCCAAGCTGCGCAGGTGTTTGAAGCTATAACGTAATCCTGAGTTTGAATGGAATCTGCAGGAGGGAGAATGGTGTTAAAAATAAGCCTGATGGCTTATTTTTAACAGGGCTATTTGTGCCGGAGCGTCACAAATAGCCCTGGTGCTCCTGTCGCTTACGCTCCGGAATGGGGATTGACATGCTTTGCGATTTTTTGAATGAACTGAAAGAATATGCAGAGAGCGCTTCGCATATTGAAAGCGTTATTATTGTCGGCTCTTATGCGAGAGGAACGAACAGGGAAAATTCAGATTTAGATATTGTTATCATTACTTCGAGAAAATCGGAGATGGTGGAAAATCAAGATTTTGTTCAGAGGTTTGGGAAGGTTGACAGGCAGCAGACTGAATATTACGGCGCGTGCACTTCCATTCGTGTGTGGTATGAGGATGGGAGAGAAGTTGAATATGGAATTGTAGAGACGTCATGGATTTCGCTCCCCCTGGATGCAGGGACGCATAGAGTTTTGTCTGATGGATATAAAATTATCATAGACAAAAAAGGATATTTTGAAGGCGTAAGGCAGATAAAGTTCAGGGCGTAAAACTTTGCCTGTAAAAAACATATGGAATGCCGTATGTAATCTCAAAAATTTTCTTGCAGAATACCATACGGCATGCTAAAGTGTAATTGAGCATGTTTTCATAAGAATCCGGCGTTCCAGCCA
>CAUWLJ010000148.1:0-2659 GCA_963559585.1 uncultured Eisenbergiella sp.
ATGCAGTTTTTCTTCTGCCATCAGGGCTATTTGTGACGCTCCGGCACAAATAGCCAGCCAAACCTGTTTGGCGGTGAAACAATAAGCCATCAGGCTTATTTTTCACACTATCATCCTTCCTGTTTAAAACCAGACGCCGGACACCACACGGTCAAGTCCCGCATAGTCCTTCGTCACTCTCACTTCATGAAAACCGGCGGCCTCCATCAGCGCCTTCACGCTCCCGCCCTGGTCGTATCCGATCTCAAAATACAGGCTTCCCCCCCGCATCAGATACTCTCTGCACTGCCCCAGGATCTGCCTGTAATAAAAAAGCCCGTCCTCCCGTCCGTCCAGCGCGCACATCGGCTCATGCAGGCGCACCTCCTCCATCAGGCCGGGGATCCGGCCGCTGGCAATGTAGGGCGGGTTGGAAACGATCACATCATATTTTCCCGAAACCTTCTCAAACAGATCGCTGTGGATAAAATCAGCGGTAAGCCCCAGCCTGTCCGCATTTTCCCTGGCCACAGCAAGTGCCTCCTCCGACAGGTCAACTCCGGTTCCCCGGCAGTCGTTGGAATAATGCAGGAGGCTTAACAGGATACAGCCCGATCCGGTACACATGTCCAGGATCCGCGTGCCGTCCGTCAGCTCCCTAAGCGCCTCCTCCACCAGGATCTCCGTATCCTGCCTGGGGATCAGCACCTTGTCGCTGACCAAAAACTCCAGCCCCATAAACTCCTGCACGCCTGTGATATGCTGCAGCGGGATGTGGGAGGCCCGCCGGGCTATGGCTTCCCGGTACTGCTCCTCCTCCGCCCCGGATACCTGGCGTTCTCCGTGAACCAGAAGGTCATTTCTGTCCGTATGGCAGATCCATTCCAGCAGAAGCCTGGCATCCAGCTCTGCCTCGCCGATCCCTGCCTCCTCCAGTTTTTCTTTTCCCCATATAAAAAGCTCCCGATAGCTCATAGGCCTTCAGGCTCCCCGCCCTCCGATGCTGCGGCTTCCCCTTCCGGGGCCTTTTTTCCTTCCTCAGCCGCGGCTTCCCACTCCGGGGCAGCCATACCGTCCTCCAGAGACTCCAGATCCTCATCCGTGTAACCGAACTCGCTTTTCAGGTAGGCTCTCCAGTCAAATACCGCTTCCACGGAGGCCATGGCCACCTCCACCATGGACTCGTCCGGCTCTCTGGTGGTCAGCCTCTGAAGCCACAGGCCGGGCCGGGAGATCAGATTGATCACCGGATTATCGCTGCGCCCGGCCAGACGGATCACCTCATAGGAGATACCCGCAATCACGGGGATCAGCAGGATCCTTACCACCAGCCTCAGCCCCGGATTTTCCACCCGGATAAAAAGAAACAGAATAATACTGATCAGTATAACGAACAGCAGGAAGCTGGTTCCGCACCGCTTGTGCAGACGGGAGCTTTTCATTACATTTTTTACGGTAAGCGGCCGCCCCTTTTCCAGACAGTTGATGCACTTATGCTCCGCACCGTGATACTGGTACACCCGCCGAATATCCTTCATGGCCGCTATGGCTGCCACATAAATAAGGAAAATCGCCAGCCTGACCGCTCCCTCCAGAATCGCCAGGAGCGATGCGTTCCTCACAAACTTTTGGAAAAGCAGGCTGATGCCGTAGGGCAGGACAATGAAAATTGCCAGCGCCAGCACGATGGAAAAAGCCACCGTCAGCCCCATCAGTACCTTTTCCCCGCTGCCTTTCGTCACCTTATCCAGCATTTCATCCGTCTTTGTGTTCTGCGCTTCCTCATCCTCATAGAAGCTGGCCGACCAGGTAAGGGTCTGCATTCCCAGCACCATGGAATCGATAAAATTAAAAACGCCTCTGATAAAAGGAAGCTTCACCAGGGGCTTTCCCGCCCAGATCCCCTTATATTCTTCCCTCTTTGTCTCGATCGTGCCGTCCGGCTTTCTCACGGATACGGCGTATTCATCCTTGTTCTTCATCATGACGCCTTCCAGGACGGCCTGTCCGCCGATCCCGGAATAGTGTCCGCATTTCCCTCTGCCCATGTTTCCTCCATATAAAAGAAGGTTGAGATTATTACACCTCAACCTTTCACGCAGTACCTATTTACCGGCTTATTTGGAAGCATCCACACCGTACTTCTTGTTGAACTTATCAATACGTCCGCGAGCCTGTGCAGCCTTCTGCTGGCCGGTGTAGAAGGAATGGCACTTGGAGCAAACCTCTACGTGAAGCTCGGGCTTGGTGGAGCCGGTCACAAAAGTGTTTCCGCAGTTACAGGTTACGGTTGCCTGATAATAGGCAGGATGAAGTCCTTCTTTCATTTTTTCCTCCATTCCGCCGCCTTGAAAGCGGCCTCAGACGCCAGATCAAAGCCTTCTGAACCGATCCTGACACGAATCCCTTCCTCTGCTTTCCTTCCGGCTGCCTTTCTATTTTTCCTACTGTTTATTTGTTCGTTCTCATCCACTTCTGCCCATGATGTTACCCATGAACAGCTTTTTTATAATAGCATAGTTTCCGACGCAATGCAAGGCCTTTTTTAAATCCGCGGCGGATTCCGTGGCGGATTCCGCCAAGGTACGTGCCGGGATTGGCCGGACTGCTGTCGCAGGCTTTCCTTTTTCTTCCAAAACACTTGCTTCTCGTCCGCCGTTATGCTATTTTTAGCACGGTA
>CAUWLJ010000149.1:0-1978 GCA_963559585.1 uncultured Eisenbergiella sp.
AAACTTTTCTTTTTGGCTGGCCGATTTTTCATACCTCCGCCCCTTTCATTGATAGCCTTCCTTCCCACAAGCAGCTCCTCCTCCCCTAAAAGGTTAAATGTTATACAACTACTTTTACCACCCCCCCCGGTTTGTCAAGCTGTTTTTTTATACAATATGCACTGTTTTTATTGTTTTTTTCTCTCAAAATATTCATTTTGAATATAATTTAGTATCCTTGGCTCATTCATTTATGGGTGATATTTTTAACAAAACATTAATCGTTTTACTTTTATGAGGGATAAATATGGAATCATGTCTGCCACATTAAAAGATCTCGCCAGAGAAACAGGACTGAGCACTGCTGCTATTCCAAAATATCTGAATGGAGCCAGGCTCCGTGAGAAAAACCGCATTGCCATCGAGCAGGCTATACAAAAGCCTGTAATTTGTTATAATCAGGACAGGCAGAATGTGACGGGAGGAAAAATGTTGGTATGACGAAGGCAGAAAAAACGTATTGGATTATATAGTCGTCTGTATCAGCGAATTTGCAGACAGACATGGGATGCACATGAGAGAGGCTTATATCTATTTAACCCGTTTTGAAGGCATAGAATTCTTAAAGGAATTCTATGATGTGGAACACACCCTTTCGTTTGATGATGTGCTTGATGATCTGGTCAGAAAAGCAAATCTGAACTGTCGGGTCTTTGATGATAAGCCTACCATTGAATGGGCTATTTTTATAAAAAATAATCGGGACAGAAATTTCACTGATTTTTCATGTAAAGAATGTAACCTTGACTGCAAATACGATGTGGTAGTCGGCCCTGTGGCAAATGATACAGTTGGTATTCTCATTCGACAATTCACACGTGGAATGATAAATGCGGAATATCTAAAAAAAGAATTCGACTTTGGCAGGCTGACAAATCAATATACCTTTCATACCGAAAAAGCGCTTTAGTATTTAAAGAAAGCAGGGGTAATGTATGACAAATCAACAGCAGGAAATGATTGAATATACCATACAGGAGGTAATCGGATACCTTATTGAGGATAATGGTATTCCTATGGAACAGGCTATGGAGCAATTTTATATATCCAATACCTTTGATAAGCTGGCTGATGTTGAAACCGGGCTTTATTTGGACGGCTCTGCCTATGTGTACGAGCTACTGAAAAGGGAGACTAAAAACAATACTATTCCACCACAAAAAACAACTCAAACGATAAAATTTCCCCATTGCACCCCCAAATAACCTGTGCTAGAATAGAAAAGGAGATCAGAGACAGGAAAGACCGCCTCAATGCAGAGGCTTTATTTTTCTGTCTTTTTCTTTTGTGCGGGAGCACAGGGCTTCTCCGGATTATCATGCCGTTTATGCGGCGGAAGGCGTGAAAAGATGAGACAGAATTATCTGGAGCAGTTTGAGGACTGCCCTGTGATCGCGGCTGTGAAGGATGAGGCAGGGCTTGCGGCCTGCCTGACCTCGGAAATTGGTATTGTTTTCGTACTGTTCGGTGACATCTGCAATATCGGAGAGATCGTAACGCGGCTGAAGGCCGCCGGCAAAACGGTGATCGTTCACATGGATCTGATCTCCGGGCTCTCCGGAAAAGAGATTGCCGTACATTTTATCCGGCAGAACACGGAGGCGGACGGCATCATTTCCACCAAGCCTGCTCTGATCCGGCAGGCAAAGGAGCTTGGGCTGTACACAATAATGCGGTTTTTCGTGATAGATTCCCTGGCCTTCGACAACATTTCCCGGCAGTCTGCGGCGGTGCATCCCGATATGATCGAGATTCTCCCGGGGCTGATGCCCAAGGTGATCCGAAGGATATGCCAGGAAAGCCGTGTCCCTGTGATCGCCGGAGGGCTGATCACCGACAGAGAGGATATTATGGGCGCACTGAACGCCGGGGCGGTATCCATTTCCACCACCAACCGGGATGTGTGGTTCATGTAAGCGCTAGAGCGTGTTTGAAAATT
>CAUWLJ010000150.1:0-1732 GCA_963559585.1 uncultured Eisenbergiella sp.
AAGAACTTTTCCTGATCCACGCTTTATACTATGAAGGAGTGTCGGTGTCAGAGCTGGCGCGGAGACAGGGCGTGTCCAGAAAAAAGATACGGAGGCACAGGGACAGAATTCTGGGCAAGCTGAGAAAATGGTTCTGATGATGTGCAGCACAAGCTCCTGCTGTTGGAGGCAGGGGCTTGTGTTTATAAGAAGGGCGAAGGATGTACAGACTCCTTTGCAGATACGGATGAAGGAACTATAGACTGGCGGCTTTATCATCCGCAGAGAAAGGAGACGGCACTTCGGCATGAAGGCTGTTTCTTAAATGCTTCTGGGCAATGACTTTTCTTTTTTGGGTGGTGGACACGGAGGTATATATTTCGGTAGTCTTTATGGAACTATGGCCCATCAGGGTCTGAATCACACGAATATCCACATCCGCATCCACAAAGGAGCTTGCAAAGGTATGGCGGAACATGTGTGGAATGATCCGCAGGGAAATATGGCAGTTATCCCGGTGGCGGCGGATCATGTTTCTGGCAGACTGTTCTGAATACCGATGCCCCCGGCTGTTCACAAAGAGGCAGCCGCATTTCTGGATCTCATCTGTATGCAGGGAAATATAGTATCGCAGTGCGTTCAGCACATCCTGATTTTCGATTGGGATGATGCGTTCTCTTGCCCCCTTCCCCCAGACCCGTACAGACTGCCCGTAAAGATCCAGCTGCTCCGGTCTCAGATTACAGAGCTCTGAGATCCTGACCCCAGTGGCAAAAAGCAGTTCTATGACAGCAACATTTCTTGCAGCCGTCTTTTTGGCAAAAGGCGTTCTGGCATCGCAAAGCTCAGAATAGAGAGAGCGGAAGAACAGAACCAGAATATTTGTTGGGATGGTTGCCGGAAGCTTTTTAGGCTCTTTATACTTCATTTTTATCATGTGAAAAGGATTCTCTCCAACCGGAAGGATTTTCATTTCTTCCAGATAAAAGAAGAAAGCTTTGACCGACGCTATTTTTCTTTTTGATGTGTTGGGAGCGAAGGTAGACTGCAGGCAGCGGATGTGTTCCCTGATACACTCGATGGAAAACGGGGAATCAAAGCTGGAAGAAAACTGAACGAACTGGGCGAGATCGATCCGATAGGCTTTGATGGTTTTCTTATCCAGCTTTTTTGGAGAAATGCAGTAGGCAAGATACTCCATGGTAAGATCAGTGACAGGATGCATGTTGGCGTCCCTCCTTTTTGCCCTTATTATGTGGTGGTACAACATATTTGTCTATATAGTGTGAGGGATAAAATCGATTTTGGTATTTTTTTGTAATAGTTCAGCCATATCGGTTTGTTCGGTCAAAACCATGCTCGCATGGTTTTGACCGTGCAAACCGATATGAGCTTAGCGCCCGTCTATAAGCCAAAGGTGCTGCGAAGCAGCGGAAAGCCCCGGAGGGGCGTTTGGCGAATGGGTGCGAGCTGAACTGTTACAATTTTTTGGTATAAAATAGTAGTATCTGTTGATTCGTAAAACTGAATATGATAAAATGTGAAAAACGGAGGAAAAAGGGAAGGGGCGATGCTGTGAGATACGGTGCTGGATTTGGGATTGAGGGAGGAAGCTGGATTGGGCAGGCAGAAGCAGTGACTTAATTAGATGTAATGTGGAAATGGTGGATAAAATGTGGAAAAGTTGTGGGTGAATGGAGGATAATATCTAATTATCCTGTATGAGAAGTTGAGGATTTTTTAGTTATCCGTT
>CAUWLJ010000151.1:0-1702 GCA_963559585.1 uncultured Eisenbergiella sp.
TGCCAAATTCTCAAAGTAATTTGAATTCATCACTTGACATTGTGGCAAAGAGCTGGCAGAGACGGCTGAAATCAATATGAAGGAGTGGCTGGAGGATGTGTGCAGCCAGGGGTTTGACGAGTTTAACAGCGGAGTATATACTCCCATTACCCTGGCGGCCATACTGAACGTGGTGGATTTTGCGCCTGAGGAGCTTGCTGCATTGGCAAAAAGAGCGGCGGATATTCTGTTTGAAAGCGTTGCGGTACATTGCTTTGATGGAGTAGTGATTTCACCGCAGGGAAGAATTTACAGAGATGTGCTTTATCCGGGACGCCAGGCACTGCAGTCCCTGGTACATTACCTGGACGAGGATGCGCCATATGTATACAGCGAATGGCTGATCAGCCTGGCGACAAGCTCTTACCGGATTCCAGAATCCTGCAAAAAGCTGATGGAGCTGGAGGGAGCTTATTCCTACACGGCCTCCAATGCGGTAATCGACCTTTACAAGACAAAGGAATATATGCTGACGAGTGTGGAAGCGCCCAGAAGGGATCAAAAGGGGAGAGCCTGGGAAAGGGATGAGACCGAGAGGAAGCAGCGGCATCACAGCTATGTCAGATCGCTGAATGAGTGTTTTCATGGGACAACGCTGTTTGAACCCGGCGGATATGGTTATCAGCAGCATTTATGGTATGCGGCGCTGGCGGCGGATCTGGTTGTCTTTGCCAACCACCCGGGCGGAACGTGCGAGGATATGGCTGAGGTACGGCCGGGGTACTGGTTTGGAAATGGAATCACCCCGGCGCTGATGCAGAAGGAAAATGTGCTGGGCTGCATTTATGTGCTCCCGGAGAGCTGTCCGGTACATTTTACTCATTTATATTGGAATGAAAAGCGGTTTGACAGGACGATGGAGCAGGATGGGTGGCTGTTTGGGCAAAAGGGCGGCTCCTGGCTGGGGATCTGGTGCAATCAGACATATACGGATCACAATGATATGCTGTCTGGCTGCGAAAAGCGAAGCTATGGGGATGAAATCGCTTATCTGACGGTGTGCGGGAGCAAAAAGGAGAACGGCAGCTTTGAACAGTTTGCAGAGCTGTGCAGAAGCTATTCACCCCAATATCAAAGGGAAACCCAGACGTTAAAGACCACTCTGTTTTCTCTGACGTTTGAAGCGCATGAGGAACGGACACAATATGTAGACTGACAGGAGGAAAGGGAAATGTTTGTAAGAAACAGTGAATGTACGGCGACAGGATGTGAACCGGGAGTGACAAGAAAGATTCTGTGCTATTCGGAAGAATTGATGATGTGCGAGATTACATTTGAAGAGAATGCGCAGGGATATTTTCATTCCCACGAGCATCTGCAGATTACTTATATTGCAGAGGGAGCGTTTCGGTTTACGGTTGGAGATGAGGTCAGGACCGTGAGAAAGGGAGACAGCGTGTACATACCGGGCGGAGCCAGGCACGGTGTGACCTGTCTGGAGGCGGGAAAGCTGGTGGATGTCTTTCATCCCATGAGAAAAGATTTCCTTGCTTCATTGCCGCCATCTTCTGAAGAAGGTTAACGAAAACATCACCATTGAAGAATATTCCCAGACCCGGTATAATATAAGAATCAAAGCATCCTTTCAGAAAGAAAAGAGGAGGAGAATAGTGTGAAAAATAAGCCTGATGGCTTATTTTTCACACGGCTATTTGTGCCGGAG
>CAUWLJ010000152.1:0-1591 GCA_963559585.1 uncultured Eisenbergiella sp.
TACAATAGGAAAGTTCCTTTCATCCATTCCCGGAAAAGAGGGCTGTGAAATGGGTATCATCAGCAATATAAAAGAAGAAATCCGAATTATCCGGGAACGGGATCCGGCCATCCATTCCTCCCTGGAGGTTTTTCTCTATCCCAGCTTTAAGGTGATGCTGCATTACCGCCTGGCGCACAGGCTGTATCTGGGAGGGCATTTTTTTCTGGCAAGGTGGATTTCCCAGCGCGGGGTGCGTAAAACCGGGATCGAGATCCACCCGGGCGCGCAGATCGGCAGAGGGCTTTTCATCGACCACGGAAACGGCGTGATCATCGGGGAGACTACGGTAATCGGGGACAATGTGACCCTGTACCAGGGAGTGACCCTGGGCGGGACGGGCAAGGAGCACGGCAAGCGCCATCCCACCATCGGCGACAACGTGATGATCAGCGCGGGGGCCAAGGTGCTGGGTTCCTTTACCATCGGGGAGAATTCCAAAATCGGCGCGGGAAGCGTGGTGCTGGGCGCGGTGCCGCCGAATTCCACGGTGGTGGGCGTTCCGGGCCGGGTGGTGAAGCGCAGGGATCAGCCCATTCCCAGAGAAACCATGGATCAGGTGAATCTGCCCGACCCTGTGAGGGAGGATATTTCCAGCCTTCAGCGGGCCAACAGCGAACTTATCAACCGCCTGCTTGACCTGGAGGCGCAGGTACGGTATCTGAAAGAAAAAGGAGAACAGACGAGATGAAAATTTACAATACTCTGAGTAAAAGAAAAGAAGAATTTGTCCCGCTCACACCGGGCGAGGTGAAAATGTATGTGTGCGGCCCCACCGTTTACAACCTGATCCACATCGGGAACGCCCGCCCTATGATCGTGTTCGACACGGTGCGCCGGTATTTTGAATACAGAGGCTACAAGGTAAATTATGTGAGCAATTTCACGGATGTGGATGATAAGATCATCAAAAAGGCCATCGAGGAGGGCGTGGACGCGGGAGTGATCTCCGAGCGCTATATTGCCGAATGCAAAAAGGACATGGAGGCCCTGAATGTGCGGCCTGCCACCACCCACCCTCAGGCTACCCAGGAGATCTGCGGGATGCTGGATATGATCGGGGAGCTGATCGAGAAGGGCCATGCCTATGTGGCAGAGGACGGGACGGTGTATTTCCGTGTGAGAAGCTTCAGGGAGTACGGCAAGCTGTCCCACAAGAATCTGGACGAGCTGGAGGGCGGTAAGCGCTCCCTTCTGGTGTCCGGCGAGGATCAGAAGGAGGATCCCTTTGATTTCGTGCTCTGGAAGCCCAAAAAGGACGGGGAGCCCTACTGGGAGTCTCCCTGGTGCAACGGTCGCCCTGGCTGGCATATTGAATGCTCTGTGATGAGCAGAAAATACCTGGGAGAGGAGATCGACATTCACGCAGGCGGCGAGGACCTGGTATTCCCTCACCACGAAAATGAGATCGCCCAGTCTGAGGCGGCCAACGGAAAGCCCTTTGCCCGGTACTGGATGCACAACGCTTTCCTGAATATTGATAATAAGAAGATGAGCAAATCCGCCGGCAACTTTTTCACGGTTCGGGAGATTACGGAAAAATATGATCCCC
>CAUWLJ010000153.1:0-1567 GCA_963559585.1 uncultured Eisenbergiella sp.
CCCTTGGCGAGGTCTTTTCGAGCCTAGAGCGTTTTTGACGAGCGGAAGCGTGCCCCGCAGAGAACCTGTCGCGGGCCGTATCCGCAGGAGCAGGAGGCCTCACCCCCCGCTGAATGAACTATGAACTGCTACGCCGTCTGAAAAGCCCCCGCCTGCCCCGCAGGACAGATCCTCACCTCAATCCGGCAGTCCGCCAGATACTCATAGTTCACATCCAGCGCATAGTCCACACCCAGGCAGATCTCCTCCTCGCTCTCCGTGAAGGCTACCTTCTCCGTATCCAGACCGATCAGAATACCTCCAAAGGGCGTATGGTAATTGGTCATGTTCTTCTTGTTTTCTTCAAAAACCATGCAGGCGTTCACCAGCCCGCGCTTCGTCAGGTTCATTTCATGCTCCCTGAACTTGATCGTGTTGCGGATCGGCTCATCGAAGCCCTCCATCAGCTCTTCATAGAGCACGTAGTGAGTGTTGTTCTTCTTGTAGTACTGTCCCCATTGGATCGTTTCTATTTCTCCGTTCTCCTCCGTGGGGTCAAACTGCAGCCCGCGGATCGTGAGCATTACATCTTTGGTCATATTTCCTCTCATTCTGCCGTATCGGCGGCCCGGATGCGTGTAAAACGCCCTTCCTCTCCCCGGCCGCCCGGCTGTTACTAATATTCCTCAATCGGAACCGTCTTGGCGGACAGGATCCCGTATTTGATGATCGAATTTGCGAAGCGTTTAAACTTGTCCGCGGCGTCGCTCACATAGAACTGGTAGCGGTTGTCGCCCAGCGCAGGAGGCTTGGGATTCAAAAGCCCCTTCTCCTTCAGGAGGCTGCGCAGCTCCACCGCCGTCTCGTAGGCCGGATTCACAAGGGTCACATCCTCTCCCATGATCCTACCCACCGTGGAACGGATCAGCGGGTAATGGGTGCAGCCCAGGATCAGGGTGTCAATTCCTATATCGATCAGCTCCGACAGGTAGCGGGAGGCGATCTCGTCCGTCACCGGATCCTGAAGCAGACCCTCCTCCACCAAAGGGGTGAAAAGGGGGCAGGCTTTTCCCGTCACCTGGGCATCGGGATTCATCCGGTGTATGTACTGAGGATAGATCCCGCTTCCGATCGTCCCCTCTGTACCGATCACACCGATCCGGCCGTTGCGGGTCGTCTCCGCCGCCACCCTGGCTCCCGGCTTCACCACGCCGATGATGGGAATATCGATCTCCGCCTCCAGCGCGTCCAGCGCATAAGCGCTGGCCGTGTTGCAGGCCACCACAATGGCCTTCACCTTCTTCGTCTGAAGGAAACGCACAATCTGTCTGGAATAACGGGTTACGGTTTCCCTGGATTTGCTTCCGTAGGGCACTCTGGCCGTATCCCCGAAATAAACGATTCTTTCATTGGGGATCTGACGCATAATCTCACGCGCCACGGTCAGTCCTCCCACACCGGAATCAAATACGCCCACCGGCCAGTCTCTGCGATCCTCTGCTGTCTGCATCCTCTTTACCTCTCATTCCTTCTTTGCACTCCGCGCCTTATCCGCGGGGAAAATATCCTCGAGGATATTATCCCCTGG
>CAUWLJ010000154.1:0-16237 GCA_963559585.1 uncultured Eisenbergiella sp.
GCTGCTTCTTCTTTGTAAACAAGCTTTATATCTTACTTCCTCGCCGCAGCAAGCGCTCCGTCTCTCACATCGATCAGGATCGTGTCCCCCTCTCCCACAGCATCCTGCAGGATCAGCCTGGCAGCCAGGGTCTCCACATGCTTCTGCACATAACGCTTCAGCGGCCTTGCGCCGTAGGCGGGATCGTAGGCGTTCTCCACCACGAAGCGCTCCGCCTCCGGGGTCAGCTCGATGGACAGCTGCCTGTCGGCCAGCCTTCCGTTCAGCTCGTCCACGATCAGGTGGATAATACCGCCGATGTTTTCCTTACTCAGCGGGCGGAACAGGATGATCTCATCCAGCCGGTTTAAGAATTCCGGCCTGAAATGAGCGCGCAGATCGGTCATCACCGCATCCTCCGTCTCCCTGCCGATCTCTCCGTCCCGGCTGATGCCGTCCAGAAGATAGCCTGCGCCGATGTTGGAGGTCATGATGAGGATGGTATTTTTAAAGTCCACCGTCCGGCCCTGGGAGTCGGTGATCCGACCATCGTCCAGCACCTGCAGAAGTACGTTGAACACATCCGGGTGAGCTTTCTCAATCTCATCAAAAAGCACCACGGAATAGGGCTTCCTGCGCACGGCCTCGGTAAGCTGTCCGCCCTCCTCGTAGCCCACGTATCCGGGAGGCGCTCCGATAAGCCTGGACACGGAGTATTTCTCCATATACTCACTCATATCGATACGCACCATATTGCTCTCATCGTCAAAAAGCGCCGCAGCCAGGGCCTTTGCCAGCTCCGTCTTGCCCACGCCCGTGGGCCCCAGGAACAGGAAGGAGCCGATGGGCTTGGTGGGATCCTTGATCCCCGCCTTGGAGCGGATGATGGCCTCCGTCACCTTGGTGACGCCCTCGTCCTGTCCGATCACCCTTCTGTGAAGCTCCTCGTCCAGGTGAAGCGTCTTGTTCCTTTCGCTCTCCGTCAGCTTGGCCACAGGGATACCCGTCCAGCGGGAGATGATCCTGGCGATCTCGTCCTCGCTCACGCTCTCGTGCACCAGGGACAGATCCTCGTTCTTTATCCGCTCCTCCTCCACCGCAAGCTGTCTGCGCAGATCGGGAAGGGTTCCGTAGCTGAGCTGGGCCGCCTTCTCCAGATCCCCCTCTCTCTGGGCGATCTCGATCTGGCTGTTCACCGCATCGATCTGCTCACGCAGACCGGAAAGCCGCTCCACGCTGGCCTTTTCATTGTCCCACTGAGCCTTTCTGTTCTGGAACTGGGAACGCAGCTCCGCCAGCTCCCTGCGCAGATCCTCCAGACGCTCCCTGCTCAGCTTATCTTCTTCCTTCTTCAGGGCCGCCTCCTCGATCTCCATCTGCATGATCCGCCTCTGCAGCTCGTCCAGCTCTGTGGGCATGGAATCCAGCTCCGTCTTAATCAGCGCGCAGGCCTCGTCCACCAGGTCGATGGCCTTATCCGGCAGGAAACGGTCGGATATATAACGGTGGGACAGAACCGCCGCGCTCACCAGGGCATTGTCCATGATTTTCACCCCATGGAACACCTCGTAGCGCTCCTTCAGCCCTCTCAGGATGGAAATGGTATCCTCCACGGTAGGCTCCTCCACCATCACAGGCTGGAAACGCCGCTCCAGGGCCGCATCCTTCTCAATATACTGCCTGTATTCGTCCAGCGTGGTGGCACCGATGCAGTGCAGCTCCCCTCTGGCCAGCATGGGCTTGAGCATATTTCCCGCATCCATACTGCCCTCGGTCTTGCCTGCGCCCACTATGGTGTGCAGCTCATCTATGAAAAGGATGATCTGACCTTCGCTGTTCTTCACGTCCTCCAGCACCGCCTTCAAACGCTCCTCGAACTCGCCCCTGTACTTGGCCCCGGCCACCAGTGCTCCCATATCCAGTGAAAAGATCTTCTTATCCTTCAGCCCCTGGGGCACGTCGCCCCGCACGATCCTCTGGGCCAGCCCCTCCACCACGGCGGTCTTACCCACGCCGGGCTCACCGATGAGCACCGGATTATTTTTACTCTTTCTGGACAGAATACGGATGACGTTGCGGATCTCTCCGTCCCTGCCGATCACCGGATCCAGCTTCTGGTTCCGCGCCTTCTCCACCAGATCCTCGCCGTACTTCTCCAGCGTGTCATAGGTGGCCTCCGGATTGTCGCTGGTCACCCGCTGATTTCCCCGCACCGTGGACAGCGCCTGCAGGAAGCGTTCTCTGGTGATGCCGTATTCGTTCCAGATCTCCTTCAGCTCCCTGTTAGGATGGCGGAGCATGGAAAGGAACAGATGCTCCACGGACACATACTCGTCCCCCATCTGCTTCGCCTCATCCTCCGCCGAGGTGAGCGCCATGTTCAGATCCTTGCCCACATAAACCTGGCCGCCCTGTACCTTCACCCGCTTCTCAACCGCCTGCCGGGTCCGATCCACGAAATGCTCCTTCTGAATCCCCATCTTCTCGATCAGCTTCAAGATCAGGCTGTCTTCTATGGTAAGGAGGCCGTACAGCAGATGTTCCTGTTCAATCTCCTGGTTGCCGTACTCCAGCGCCAGTTTCTGGCACCGCTCCACGGCTTCCATGGATTTCTGTGTAAACCTTGAAATGTTCATACACCTTTCCTCCATTTTTACTGTTTTATTTGTTCTAGTGTTAATATAACAGAAGGTGTAATTGTTGTCAACACTTTTCTTTACTTTGGAAGCAAAAACAGTAACCTTCGCTGGCCTATTCAAAGTTTTTGCTTCGCAAAAAGTCCCACTCACTCCTGAATCACGTTCTTACGCCTCAAACGGCAGGCGTCTGAGGCTGCTGTGAACAGTAACGACAGACTTTCCTCTGACATCAGCTCTTTTTTCCTTGTAATACTTTTAAAGATATGCTATATTAAAAACAGAAAAAGGGAAAGCCACAGAAGCGGCCTACCCTTCAATAATTTACAAGCCTTACATCTTTGCGATGTCAGCCGTCACTATTGCAGTAGTGGCGGCTCTTTTCTTTCCTTGAAGATTGTATAGCACAATCCAACAAGGGCAACAATGAATATTAAAAGCTGGATTAAATCAGCATATGTAACATACATTGGCAAGCCCTCCTTTCCTCTTTGGTCTGGAGGGTAAGCCCCTCCAAAACAGGAGGGTAAGCCGCCCGGCTCTGTGGTTTCCCATATTGATATTATATAGTAAGGCCCTTTATCCGGCAATCATCATTTAAAAGTTTTTGCATCCCCCCATCCAAACCGCCCTGCCGCCCATCCCGCGAGCCGGTCTCCGATCAGCCCCGCCCCGATGCCAAGCAGAGCGCCGCACAGCACGTCCGTGGGATAATGCACGTACAGATACAATCTGGAAAAAGCAATAAGCACAGCCAGGATCAGCGCCGGGATTCCCAGCCTCCTGCTGCTTTTCAGAATCGCCGCAGCCGCGGCAAAGGAGGCAAAGGTATGGCCTGACGGAAAGGAAAAGTCTGCGGGCGGCGGAATCAAAAGCTCCACCGCCGTGTTCACGGTAAAAGGCCTCAGCCTTCCGACCAGCGGCTTTAAGATCATGTTTCCCGTAACCAGCATCAGGATCAGCGCCGCAGCGCAGGCCAGCCCCATCCTGCGCGTCCTGGGTATCAGAAGCAGGATCAGCGCCAGGAGGATCCAGCAGATCCCCCCATTTCCCAGGGCAGATACGGCAGGCATGAGCACATCCATCACATCATTCTTAAAAATCTCCTGTATCAAATCAAGAAAAGAAAGCTCCCAGTCCATTTCTCCTCCCCCTAACGCAGGTCAGCTCCCTGCATATTTTTGTCCAGCTTCTTTTTCACATAAATATAGCATCCCAGATGCGCCAGGGCCGTGATCAGCCAGGACACCGGGTAGGAAAGGAAAAGCACCCGGAGGCTTCTGAACCACTGGAATACGGTAAAAATCCAGATCACACGCAGGCCGCAGGCTCCCGCCAGGGACACGATCATAGGCATCACGGAATATCCCAGCCCCCGCAGGCTCCCCACCATAACGTCCATCATACCGCAGATAAAGTAAACGGTGCAGATGATCTGCAGGCGGAGCATCCCCAGGCGGATCACCTCCGGATCGGAGGAATAGATGAGCAGCAGCTTATCCCCGAACAGATAGGCCAGGTTTCCCATCACCGCCCCAACCAGGAACACGGAGATCTGACAGAGAATCAGCACCTTGTTGATCCTCTCCTTCTTCCCCGCCCCAAAGTTCTGGCTGGTGAAGCTCACCGCCGTCTGATGAAAGGCGTTCATGGAGGTGTAGACAAAGCCCTCGATGTTGCTGGCCGCCGTGCTTCCCGCCATGGCCACTGATCCGAAGGAATTGATGGAGGACTGGATCAGTACATTCGAGATGGAGAAAATTGCCCCCTGCATTCCGGCAGGCAGGCCGATGCGCAACATGAGAAGCAGGCGGCTTTTATGTATTTTCAGTTTGTGCAGCTCCAGACGGCAGAAGCCCTCCTCCCGCATCAGGCAGCGTGCTGCCAGAAGGGCGGACACGCACTGTGAAATCACGGTAGCCGTGGCAACGCCTGCCACACCCATATGGAAGCAGATCACGAAAATCAGGTTCAGCACCACGTTGATGACCCCTGCCACAAACAGGAAGTACAAAGGCCGCCGGGTATCCCCCTGGGCCCGCAGGACAGCCGCGCCAAAGTTGTACAGCATGGTGGCGGGCATCCCCACAAAATAGATCCGCATGTACAGAGCCGCCTGATCCAGCACATCGCCCGGTGTTCCCATCAGAGTCAGAAGCGGCTTTGCCAGAAGCACTCCCAAGAAAACCAGAAAGGTGCCGCACACCACACTCAGCAGGATAGAAGTGTGCACCGTCTCGCTCACTGCCCTCTCCTGCCTGCTGCCCATATAGTTGGCCACCAGCACGTTGGTTCCCACCGACAGGCCGATAAACACATTGATCAGCAGATTGATCAGCGCTCCGGTGCTCCCCACCGCCGCCAGCGCCTGATGGCCTGCAAACCGCCCCACCACCACAATATCCGCAGCATTGAACAGAAGCTGCAGGATGCCGGAAAACATCAGCGGAATGGAAAAACGGAAAATCTTCCCCAGCAGCGGGCCATTGCACATGTCGATCTCATAAGACTTTGCTTTCATAACAGCCAAAACTCCTCCCCTTACAAAATCAGATACGAGACAGGAATACACAGCACCCCTGCTTTCCTCTCACTCTGAGTCTTATGTAAATTGTACCTCTTATTCATGTGAAGTCAACCATAAATAAATCCGGTTATAAAAAAGTGTGCGTCTTGACGCACACCCGCGCCGAGCGCGATTGCCGTCAGGCAATATCTGCCTCTCGCGCGAGTGCGCATCCACAGCGGAGCGTCCTTTTTTATACAATAGGAAAGTTCCTTTCCTATTGTATAAAAAAACAGGGCCGCCTTCAGGCGCCCTGTTTCTTCTCTTACATATAAACCGAAAATCAGACCAAATTACTCGGCAGCAGTCTCGGTTGCAGACTCAGTCTCAGTTGCAGTCTCAGTTGCGGACTCAGTCTCGGTAGTTGTCTCGGTCTCGGTTGCAGTCTCGGTGGTTGTCTCGGTCTCGGTTGCAGTCTCAGTGGTTGTCTCGGTCTCGGTTGCAGTCTCAGCTACAGTGGACTCAGCCTCAGAAGATTCTGCTGCGGAAGACTCTACCACAGACTCAACAGCCTCGCTGCTGGGCTCTGCTGCGGTCTCATCGGAACCACATGCTACTACAAATGCGGATGTAAGAACTGCTGCTGTTAAAACTGCTACTAATTTTTTCTTCATAATAATCACTCCTCCTAAATCTAACCTCCGGCTGTAAGGCGCCGGTTCCTTGTTACGAATGAGAGAATAACACGTTTCACCCGGCTTGTAAATAGTTTTTATAAAGTTATTAAACAAATTATGAATTTCATAAGGTTTTGTTCACATATTATTCACATATTCAACATTTTTCGCGGTTCTGGTTATTTTTCGGGAGATATGATACACTGAACCTGTACAGATACAACCGAATAAATGCGGCTTCCGCCCTTCACAGGCCGGGCCGCCTGAAATGAAAAGAGCCGCGGCAGCGGCAGAATGAGAGGTAATACAGGTTATGAAAGATTATATTCTGGAATGCTGTGTGGATTCCGTGGAATCCGCCCTTCTTGCCCAGGAAGGCGGAGCCGACCGCCTGGAGCTGTGCTCCAGCCTGATCATAGGGGGCACAACCCCCACCCTGTCCCTGTACGAACGGATCCGTCTGGTCTCCTCCATCCGGATCCACGCCCTGATCCGCCCCCGTTTCGGCGATTTTCTCTATACAAAGGAAGAACTGGCCCTGATCCGCTCCGAGATCGCCCGGTTCCGTCAGGCCGGGGCCGAGGGCGTGGTGATCGGCTGTCTGACCCCGGAGGGGGATCTGGATACGGAGGCCATGAAGCCCCTGATGGAGGCCGCAGAGGGCATGTCCGTCACCCTGCACCGTGCCTTCGACATGTGCCGGGATCCCTTCGCCGCCCTGGAGACGGCCGTCCGCCTGGGAATCGACACCATCCTCACCTCCGGCCAGGCCAACAGCTGCCTGGAGGGGCTGGAGCTGCTACAGAAGCTGCAGGAACAGGCAAAGGGGCGGATCACCCTTCTGGCCGGCGCAGGCATCAACGCCCAGGCTGTGGAAACCCTTCTCCGCCAGACCACCCTCACCGCCTTCCATATGAGCGGCAAACGGATCCTGGAAAGCGGAATGCGCTGCCGCAATCCCCACGTTTCCATGGGCCTGCCCTCCATGAGCGAATACGAAATCTGGCAGACCGACCCTGAGGCCGTGCGCGCCGTGCGCAGGCTTTTGGCATAAAAGGGCCCCGCCGTACACAGCGGGAGCCTGACCCGTAACCGTTCATCACACGCCTACGGAGCAGCACTGCCGCCACAGTGCTGCTCCGCTGCTCCTCAAAATACCTCTCCTGGGCTTTCCGTCATCTCTCACACTTCCAGAAGGCCGCGCTGTAAGCAGGCAGGACGCTTCCTCCTCCAAAATCATGCTTCTCCCCGGTGATCAGATCCACCGCCATCCCACAGCCCGCGTCAAAATGAGCGGTGTAATCCTCCCCATCCGCATTAATCGCCACCAGCACACGCTCTCCCTCTACAGCCCTCTCAAAAATGCACTGCTTATTAGTGAGCACCACAGAGCGGAAGCCGCCGTAATTCAGCGCCCTGGAGTGCTTCTTCGCCTCCGCCAGCCTGCCGATGAACGCAGACAGCTCATTTTCCACAGGCTCAGGGAAGCTGGCCCGCAGCGCCGGATCCCCCTCGCTCTTATTCCCCCTCGCTCCCCACTCGCTTCCATAATAAACACAGGGAATGCCGGGCATCCCAAAAGCCAGCGCATAGATCAGAGGAAGATGCTTTTCATTGTTCAGGATGCTGGCCACCCTGGTCACATCATGATTGTCCACAAAAGACAGCAGATGCAGGCCCCGGTACAGCGTCCAGTTTTCCGGTCCGAACTGGCGCAGAAGGGAGTGGTTGATCTCAAACAGATTCATGCTGTTGAAGCTGGAATGCAGCCCCTTATAGCACTCGTAATTGGTGGCAGAGTGCAGCATTCCCTCATTCACCAGCACCTTATAATCCCCGTGCAGCATCTCGCCCACCAGGAAAAAATCCTGCTTCAGCCCGTCGCAGAAGCTTCTCAGCCTTCTCACAAAATCGTGATCCAGACAGTAGGCCACATCCAGCCGCAGCCCATCGATGTCGAAGGCCTCCACCCAAAAACGGATGCTTTCAAAAATGTGCCGGATCACCTCCTCATTTCGCAGATTCAGCTTCACCAGGTCATAATTCCCCTCCCAGCCCTCATACCACAGGCCGTCGTCGTAATTGGAGTTTCCCTCCAGACTGATGTGGAACCAGTTCAGATAAGGGGAGCGCTCCCTGTTTCTCAGCACGTCCTGAAACGCCCAGAAGCCCCTTCCCACATGATTGAACACGCCGTCCAGCACCACCCGGATCCCCTCCTGATGAAGCCTCCCGCACACCCGCGCAAAATCATCATTCGTTCCCAGCCGCACATCGATCCGGCGAAAATCCCTGGTATTATAGCCGTGGGTATCCGACTCAAACACCGGGGAAAAATAAATTGCATTGGCCCCCAGCCTTTTCATATGAGGAATCCAGTCAAGCACCTTCAGAATCCTGGCTTCCTCCACCCCGTCGTTTTCCAGGGGTGCTCCGCAGAAACCCAGGGGATAAATCTGGTAGAATACGCTTTCATATGCCCACATGATTTTGTTTTCCTCCTGCTTCATTTTTGATCTGCATTTCATGCCCTTTCCGTTCTCCGGCAGAAATACTCTGATATTCATTATACCAAGCCGCTGCCGCGCCGGCCAGTCCTAAATAATCTGATCACTCAGAAACCCATCCGAATAAAGCCTTGGCTGCCCTTATCCACTCCCTTTCCACACGCCAATCCACCTAATCCACATAGTTATCCACATTTCCCACAATTCCTGCCCACCGTGGATAACTCTCCCCGGATTATCCACATTTTCCGACTGCCTTCCCCTGAACCGCCGCTTTTTTTCTTCCTTTTACGACCCTTTTGTGAGAATGTGGAAAAGCGCAGTTTTACTTATAAATTCGACATTTTTTGCAAAAGAAATCCCCAGTTTCCACATAGTTATCCACAATTCATCGGGCATGTCCAAGGTTTTCCACCTGTTATTCCACAAAACACACAGTTCCTCCCCCTATATCTCCCCGTAACTCCCTCTTTTTCCCGGATTATCCACAATTCAAATGAAAACCGGTCATAAAAACCTGGAAACGCACGCGCCGGATTCGACATTTTTCGCCCTGCCTCTATAGCCACTCATCCCAGAACCGCTCCGTCCTCCTGGCAATGCTGTCGCAGGTGACGGCCTCATATTCCTCCCACTCCCTGGGAAAAAGCTGCTGATAGGAGGGGCTTAAAAAACGTTCGTCCAAAAGCGCCACGATCCCCACATCCTCCGCAGTGCGGATCACCCGCCCCGCCGACTGAAGCACCTTGTTCATGCCCGGATAGCGGTAGGCGTAGTCAAAGCCATTCTTCCCCATTTCATCAAAATACAGCTTCAGAAGCTCCCTCTCATTGCACACCTGGGGCAGCCCCGTCCCCACGATCACCGCCCCGATCAGGCTGTCGTTCTTCAGATCGATCCCCTCGCTGAAAATCCCGCCCATGACGCAGAAGCCCAGCAGGCTGTGATCCTGCTCCTCCTCAATGGGGATCCGGATCGCCTCCTCCAGCTTACAGCCGCAGTTTCCCTCAAACCTGGCCAGAAACTGCTCCCTGGCCTCCTCGCCCATGTGCTCCTCCTGGATCAGGCATTCCACCCCGCCGTCCATGAAATGCTCCTCAAACATCTCATACACACTCTGCAGAAAAGAATGGGACGGAAAGAAAACCATATAGTTTCCGTGCCGCATCCTGGTAATCTCATGCAGATAAAAAGCGATCTTATAGTATTCCCGGTCAGAGCGCCTGGTATAACGGCTGGTCACATCACTTCCTATAAAAAGCGCTTTCCTCCTGGGATCAAAAGTGGATCTGGCATAAACCTCAAAATCCTCCGCCTCCCCGCCCAGCAGGCTCTTGTAATACTGGATCGGAAGAAAGGTGGCGGAAAAAAGGATGCTGCTCCTGGCCCGCTCCATGCACTCCTTCAGATTGCCCGATGGGTTCACGCAGAACAGCTTGATCAGGAAGCTCTCGTCCTCCTGAAGCTCCGTGTAGATCACATAGTTCTCATCCAGCCTGTCGTAGATGTCCAGGAAATGGGCCAGCTCAAAATAAAAGTCCAGCACCTCCTCCCGCACCGGGCTCTCCTCATGCTCCTCCAGATACTTTTCCATCGTCTCAGCCAGCCTCTGAACCGCCAGCACCAGACCGTCCACCTCCGCAGGCTCCAAAACCTCACAGTCCATGCAGTTCCGCTTCAGCTCCAGCAGCTGCCTGTTGCAGCGCTCCAGATCGCTCTCCAGCCGCTTATCGTATCCCTTCACCATCCTTTTCAGCGCCAGAAAGTCCTCCTTCACCAGAACCGCGCTGTACATCTGCCTGCCCCTCTCCACCAGATTGTGGGCCTCATCGATAAGAAACAGATTGGGGGAGGTTCCGGGAGCCAGGGAATCATCTCCGAAGAAACGCCTCAGATACACATGAGGATCGAACACATAATTATAATCACAGATGATCCCGTCCGCATACAGGCTCATATCCAGACTCATCTCAAAGGGGCAGACCTGATATTTGCGGGCATACTCCTCCACCTTCTCCCTGGTATAGTGATCCTCATGGATCAGAAGCTCATACATGGCGTCGTTGATCCGGTCATAATGCCCGTTGGCATAGGGGCAGGAGGCCGGATTACACTCCGGCTCCCCCAGGAAGCAGATCTTCTCCTTCGCCGTCAGGATCACCGTCTTAAAGCGCAGGCTTCCCTCCCGCAGCAGGTCAAAGGTATGATCCGCCACCGTCCTGGTAATGGTCTTGGCCGTCAGATAAAAAATCCGCTCCGCCTTTCCCTCTCCCACCGCCTTCACCGCCGGAAACACGGTGGACAGGGTTTTTCCCACGCCCGTGGGAGCCTGGATGAACAGCTTTTTCCGGTGGACAATACTCCGGTAGACCCCGGCCGCCAGCTCCTTCTGCCCCTCCCGGTAAGCATAGGGAAAAGAAAGCTCCCGGATGGACTTCGTCCGAAGCTCCTGCCACTCACAGGAAAAATCCGCCCACTTCCGGTACTCTCCCACCACCTCCAGAAACCACTCCTCCAGCTCCTGCCTGGAATAAGAGCTGGTAAAATAACGCAGCTCCTCCGTCTCCATATTGCAGTAGGTCATCCGCACCTTCATTTCTTTCCGGTCATGCTGTGCCGCATACATGAACGCATAGCATTTTGCCTGGGCCAGATGCACCTCCACAGGCGCCTTCATCCTCTCCAGCTCCCGGTAGGTTCCCTTAATCTCATCGATGGTCACCACTGGTCCGTCCATCACCCCGTCCGCCCGGCCCTCCACGATCAGATCGTATTTCGGCGTATTCAGACAAAACCGCATCGCCACCTCAGCGTGGTAATCCGAGCCCATACGCCTCTGGATCATGCGGTGGATCCGGCCTCCCTCTGACATGGCATCCTCCGGCGACGTCCGCCTCCGATTGTCGATGTCGCCGCTTCTTAATATAAATTCCACCAGATTCCTGACGGATATTCTGATTTCCACTCTGCGCTCATTCCCCATTTGCTTTCTCATTCAGTGCCTGAAACGATACATTGGCAGCAACGTTCTTTTGTGTATTTATATTTTTATTGACATTTTCAGATCTCTGCACATAGTAAAGACATAAAATAAAGGAGCATAAAAGCGACGTGCGGCTTCGTGACAGTCCTTTTGGTTTGAACAATTCAAACATACCGGCATGATTTTGCCTGTTCATGCCGGCTGCCGCATTTCCTTTTTATGGTAGGTGATAATCATAGATTTTTTACGATAAATTCTGATATGGATATGATACCATAAATAAAGAATATTTCAATCAGAATTCCCTTCCTGTTTTTGTTCTTCTTGATCTTCCAGGCGGGTGAACGGATTCTGCTGCCGCACGGCGGGTAAAACCGGTGAAAATCCAATCTTAGGTCTCTCTTCCCATATTAACAGCATTATTTTCCTATTATAATAGGAAGAAACCCCTCCCGCTCCCCTCTCCCCGCCCGTATTCCCCCAAAAGCTTGTCATATTCTCAGATTTACCTATTATATGTAGTATGCCATCGTCCTGCCGGGAAAAATTTGAGGACTGTTAAGGGGGAAACATATGTCGAATATTACTTACGGATACGTCCGGGTCTCCTCAAAGGATCAGAATGTGGAACGTCAGCTTATCGCTCTGAAAAATGAGGGCATCCCGGACAAGCATATTTTTATTGACAAGCAAAGCGGAAAGGATTTTGAACGGCCGGCCTACCGTTCTCTGATGCGCAGGCTGAAGCCCGGCGACGTGCTGGTCACCAAAAGCATCGACAGGCTGGGGCGCAACTACGAGGAAATCATGGAACAGTGGCGGATCATCACCAAAGTGAAGGGGGCCGACATCATCATTCAGGACATGCCCCTGCTGGACACCAGCAAAACGAAGGATCTGCTCGGCACCTTCATCAGCGACCTTGTTCTGCAGCTGCTCTCCTTCGTCGCCCAGAATGAGCGGGAAGCCATACGCCAGCGTCAGGCCGAGGGAATTGCCGCCGCCAAGCTGCGGGGCGTGCGTTTCGGGAAGCCCAGAATAAAGCTTCCCGAGAATTTTCCCGAGCTTTATGAAAAATGGTGCTCCAAGCAGATCACCACCCGGGAGTTTGCCGCCCTGTGCCATCTGGGAAAAAGCACCCTGTACACCCGGATTGCCGAATACAGACGGCAGGAAAATGGTACAGCTGCAGAATTTTCTGCAAAAAGATAATTATTTTGAAAAATGTCCTTAAGTTTTTCCCACATCTTACGATACTATAAGTGAACAGTGATTGTACAGCGTCCAGAAAGGTGTACTTATCAGGACAACTGCCGGCAGTCTGACGTATTCCGGTAGGGCGTCTATACGGTCACTGAAAAAAGGATGCTATTTTTTATGGCTATCCAGTATAAATTACTTACGCCGGAAACGGAATTCCGGTAAGATATCTCATTCAAGGAGGAAGTAAAATGAGAATTCAGCACAACATTGCAGCATTAAACTCTTATCGCAATTTAACAGGAAATAACAACGCAGTATCCAAGAACCTGGAGAAGCTGTCTTCCGGTTACAAGATTAACCGTGCAGGCGATGACGCGGCAGGTCTGGCTATTTCCGAGAAGATGCGTGCTCAGATCACCGGCCTGAACACCGCTCAGAAGAACGCACAGGACGGCGTATCCCTGGTACAGACTGCTGAAGGCGCTCTGACCGAAGTCCACTCCATGCTGAACCGTATGGTGGAGCTGGCTGACCAGTCCGCTAACGGGACCTATGACAATGCAGTAGACCGTGCCAATCTGCAGAAGGAGATCAACTCCCTTCAGGATGAAATCGACCGTATTGCAGATTCCACCAACTTCAATGGAATAAACCTTCTGGACGGCTCGCTGTCCACTTCCACAACCAGCACCATTTCAGGAACAGCAGATACTGCTACCAAAAAAGCTGGCGTAGATTTGAAGTTTACATTTGGAGGACAGTTTAATGGTAACACCGTTAATGTAACCCTGACTCACGGTGATACTGGAGATAAAGCGGTCGTTAATGCTAACGGAGCGATTACACTTACAGTGGATGCCAGCAAAAATTATACAGCTGATGATATTAAGGGAATTCTTGCGAATGCAGACATTTCGGCCATCAAAGATACAGATAAGCAGGCAGAGATGAGCGATCTGCTGAAGACCGTCAGCGTTGTTGGCAGCGGTGTTGAAGGTGTTACCGGCAGCACTGCTTTTGCAGCCACAGCGGGCAAAACAACCGGCCCTGCCGGTAAGACTCTGACTTTGCAGATTGGAGATACCTCCGCAGATTTCAACCAGATGACGGTTTCTGTAGGTGATATGCACACCAAGGCGCTGGGTATTGACGGCATCGACATCAGCAATCAGGATGGCGCAAAGGCTGCCGTTGATAAGATCAAAGTAGCGATCAACTCTGTATCCTCCACCCGTGGTGATTTGGGCGCTATCCAGAACCGTCTGGAGCATACTATCAACAATCTGAGTGTAACCGCTGAGAACATGACCGCCGCTGAAAGCCGTATCCGCGACGTTGATATGGCCAACGAGATGATGGCTTACACCAAGAACAACATTCTGGTTCAGTCTTCTCAGGCTATGCTGGCTCAGGCCAATCAGATCCCTCAGGGCGTTCTGCAGCTGTTACAATAATAGAATCGAAAATGGAGTTTCGATTTTGTATTTCAAGGAGGAATAAAATATGAGAATTCAGCACAATATCGCAGCATTAAATTCATACAGAAACTTAACTGGAAATAATAACGCTGTATCCAAAAATCTGGAGAAACTGTCTTCCGGATACAGAATCAACCGTGCAGGCGATGACGCCGCAGGTCTGGCTATTTCCGAGAAGATGCGTGCACAGATCACCGGTCTGAACACCGCTCAGAAGAACGCTCAGGATGGTGTGTCTTTGGTGCAGACTGCCGAAGGTGCCCTGACAGAAGTTCACTCCATGCTGAACCGTATGGTAGAGCTGGCTGATCAGTCCGCTAACGGAACTTATGACAATGCAGTGGATCGCGCCAATCTGCAGAAGGAAATTAGTTCCCTTCAGGACGAGATCGACCGTATTGCGGATTCCACCAACTTCAATGGAATCAACCTGTTGGATGGCTCTCTTTCCACTTCCACTACCAGCAAGATTTCAAGCGCTGCGGCTGCAGGTAAGGCAGGGGCAGATCTGACATTTACCTTTGCAGATCGGTTTGACGGCAAGAACTTGAATGTTAATTTGGCACATGGTGCTGGTGGTAATAAGGCTGTGGTAGCTGCCAATGGCACGATTACGCTTACAGTGGATTCCACCAAAAACGTTACTGCTGACGACATTAAATCCTTACTTGCCAATGCCGATATCACTGCTGTGACTGATAAGAATAAACAGGCCGAACTGAGCGAATTACTGAAGACTGTAAGCATTACAGGAGCAGGTATTACAGGCGTTGCCGGCAGCACTGGTTTTGCTACTACTAATGGTGTTGCAGCCGGTCCTACCGGTAAAGCTCTGACACTGCAGATCGGAGATACTTCTGCGGATTTCAACCAGATGACCGTTTCCGTTGGTGATATGCACACCAAAGCTCTGGGAATTGACGGAATTGATATCAGTAATCAGGATGGAGCAAAGGCTGCCGTAGACAAGATCAAAGCCGCCATCAACTCCGTATCTTCCACTCGTGGTGATCTTGGCGCTATCCAGAACCGTCTGGAGCACACCATCAATAACCTGAGCGTAACCGCTGAGAATATGACCGCCGCTGAAAGCCGCATCCGCGATGTTGACATGGCCAATGAGATGATGGCCTACACCAAGAACAACATCCTGGTTCAGTCCTCCCAGGCTATGCTGGCACAGGCCAACCAGATCCCTCAGGGCGTTCTGCAGCTGCTTCAATAAGACAGCAGGTTTTAGATGTATTGAATTTTATATTCGTTGGAAAGGCTTCGGAGAAATCCGGGGCCTTTTATGATTCTTTGTAAAATATGTTTCTCTGAAGGATATCAAACAGAAGTTCCCATGAGGGATATCAAGCAGATTGACAGCGGTATACTAATATAGTAAAATACTTGTACAAAAAACAGGACAATTAATCAAACAATATGGAGGCGCTTATGCTGGCAGTCAACTATTCTACTATTCGCAGCCATCTGAAAGACTACTGCGACAAAGCAACTGATGACAGAGAAACCGTGATAGTCACCCGGAAAAATGAGAAAAATGTGGTGATTATCAGCCTGGAAAGGTACAATCAGCTTGAAAAAGCGGCAAGAAATGCAGAATATCTTGCAATGCTTGACCGGGGGATCACCCAGCTGGAAGCCGGACGCGGACAGGTACACGACCTGATAGAGACAGAGGATGAATAAATTATGGAGCGACCGGGCATGGGATGATTACCTATACTGGCAGACCCAGGACAAAAAGACACTGAAGCGAATCAATGAACCGTTAAAAAGCATAGAACGCGAAGGGCTGGCGCAGGGAATCGGAAAACCAGAGCCGTTGAAGCACCGGAAAGCCTGGAGCCGCAGAATAGATGAAACCAACAGACTGGTTTATCATATTGATGATAATGGCAGCTTATGGATCATAGCCTGCCGTGGACATTATGAAGATTAATACTTTTCCTGCCGCAGAAAACAGAATTGATAAAAAAGAAATACACAGGAAGGCCGGAACCTCTGAAAAAAGGTATATTCCATCTGGAGTTGCTGTCGCTGGTGTTCACCGCCAGAGCGTCCGCAGCGGAGAAAATAGAGGAGCTGGAGACGAAGTATGGGATAGAAACCAGTATAGAGACTGGAGAAGGGATGGAGCGTATGTGTAATCTTTCAGATCTGATTGAAAAGGAAGCGATAGAGAAAGGGATCCAGCAGGGGATACAGGAAGGAATCCAGCAGGGCATGCAGAAGGGAAAGCTTGATATGCTGGTTTCTCTT
>CAUWLJ010000155.1:0-11814 GCA_963559585.1 uncultured Eisenbergiella sp.
CGTAGCGGGCTACGTTAAACGAATTTGGGGCAAATATACCGCGAAGTGGGGCGTGCAGATGGCGGGAATGAATTTTCAAACACGCTCTAGGAAAAATGAGTAGATAGTATTTTGTGGTCTTGCGTTGTTGCATTTTGCTCGATAACTACTATTTCTCTGATAAGCGGAAAGGGATAAACTTTTGCTCTCTGGGATGAAAGGCTGGAGAGTAAAAGGATATGCTTTTTAATATACAAGAGTAGATAATATCCTTGTTTTGGGGATATGGTTCGATAAATTATATTCTCGAAAATAAGAAAACCAATAGAATCACAAGGAATCTATTGGCTCTCTTACAAAGTAGGATGGTCTTGCTTATGTAGAAGAATAACATTAAATTTTTGAATTTTGGTGTACAAATATGGATTGGCGTTATATAGTGAAAACCGCTTGTAAAAGCTGTTATTTACTTATTTGGACTAATGAGGATTAAGGGCGTTTAAGTTCCCCACAATGGAATCACAGTATCTTCCCTGAATTCCTGGGCGTAGTATGGAACTTCTTCCTGAACGCTCTGGAAAAGGTGGAATAATCACGGAAGCCGCATTCATAGCAGGCTTCCGTTACATTTCTGCCATTCTGTATCAGCGTCTTGGACAACAGGAGCCTTTTCTCATTGATATAGGCTCCAATGGAATATCCCGTTTCTGCCTTGAACAGGTGCATGAGATGGGAACGGCTGATAAAAAAACGCTCTGCAAGCATATCCACAGAAATATCCTCCACAAGATGCAGATTAATGTAATCGATGATCGAGACTATTTTCTCATTGGAAATCTGATTTTCCAGATAGTTCACATGATGATCCAGTGCAGCGCGGTTCAAAAGGATCATAAATTCCAGAAACAAAACCTGCTGATACAGCTCTCTGGCGTACTCGGTGTCCTGAAAGGAATGCTCCAGCTGGCGAAACACGGAGAACAGACTGCTCTTTTCCAGCTTTTCAATCCGGAGTACGTTGCTGTGATTCTCCTTTGCCTCCTGGAAGCACCGGCTCAGATCATAGCTGTCCGTGCGGAATCCATCCATGAATCCCGAAGAAATATAAATAATGATCCGTTCATATGGCCTTCCACCATGCGTCACAGGACGGTGGATCTCACCCGCTTTTACAAGTACAATATCATAAGGCTTTAGATCATACCTTCTCCCTTCAATGGAATAGGTGACATCACCGCTGAGGAAAAGCATGATCTTGTCAAAGTCGTGGTAATGATATTCTATTTCCATTCTGTCCGTATCGGTCAGGTGAAAGATACGGAAATCGTTTTCCAGGTATCCCTTTTTTTCATATTTTTCCATAGCTGTCTCCATATAGCACAATCTGCAATATTGAAAGCACAAATACCGTTTATAATCCGCTTTCTATTCCATACAATAGAATCAGGAGGGATGTAGATATGAACTTTGCTGCGCTCAGATATGAAGAGCTTACATTGAATGCGTTTCCTGTACTGCATACAGAGGTCTATGACGGATGGATCCTCCGCTTCACCGAAGGCGGCGGTCTTCGTGGCAACTGCGTCACTCCCTTATATCTGTCCACACGCTCTTATGAGGATAAAATCATATACTGCGAGAAAAAATTCGCATCCCGTTCTCTGCCTGCCGTATTTAAGATGACGGCTAATGTATCCGGTGCACTGGATCAGCAGCTTGCCATGGCCGGCTATGAGATGACCGGAAAAACACGTATCCTGGAATGCCGCCTGGGCGGTCTGGCAGAGAAAGCTTCCGCCCATATCCCTGCTCCGTCTCAGGCAGACCCCGTCATGGAACAGACCACCATTACTTTAAGCCACAGCCTGGATGATAAGTGGCTGGAAGCCTTTCTGGAGCTGGACGATGGAGCAGAAGAGAAGGAGCGTTCCTGCGACCGCTCCATGCTGGAGGCTGTCAGGAACCCTGTCTACTGTGCTGCGGTCTATGAAGGCAGGACTCCCGCAGGCTGCGGACTGGGCGTAGTGGAGGATGGGAAGGTAGGGCTGTACGATATCCGTGTGCGTAATACACTGCGCCGGCATGGAATCGGCGCTGCCATCTGCCGGGCGATCATGGAAGAAGGAGTGCGTGAAGGGGCAGACACCGCCTATCTTCAGACAGACGCCCATAATTTCGCAGCGCTGTCCCTCTATGAAAGCCTGGGCTTCCAGGAAGTATACACCTACTGGTATCGGGTAAAGCCCGTCTCCGCCGAGGCCTCTGACAGGGCCTCAGAAGCAGCCCGGGGCTGCCGGTAAAAACGGAGGCAGTCATCCCAAACGGGGCAGTTACTCAAAAATACGAAACGTCCCAAACACCTTTCCTATCACCATACAGTCATTGACGATAATAGGATCCATGGCATCATTCTCCGGCTGCAGACGGATATGTCCGTTCTCCCTGTAGAAGGTCTTTACCGTTGCGGAATCGTCGATCAGCGCGACGATCATATCGCCGTTTCTGGCAGTAGAACAGCTCTGTACAAAAATATAGTCTCCGTCAAGAATTCCCTTATTGATCATGGAGCTTCCCCTTACCCTCAGAATAAAGGAGGGGTCTCCATTAGGAACATACTCTGCCGGAATAGGGAAGTAGCTTTCAATATTTTCCTCCGCCAGAATGGGCTGGCCGGCCGCCACATTGCCCACGATGGGAATGCTTACCATTTCCGTTCTCACTACCTGAAAGCTGTCGTCGCAGATCTCAATAGCCCGGGGCTTGGTAGGATCCCTTCTGATATAACCGTTCTTCTCCAGCGTTTCAAGGTGGGAATGAACGGATGAGGTGGATTTCAGCTTTACCGCCTCACAGATCTCCCGCACTGCCGGGGGATAGCCCTTCTCCAGTATCCTCGCCTTGATAAAGTCCAGAATCTCCTGCTGCTTCGCAGTAATCTTACCCTGTGACATAATAATTTCCTCCTTCATGGAAAAGATGGCCGCTCTGATCAGGCCCATCCTGTTCTTCCCTTCGTTGTTTTGAGTATAACATATTCCGTTCCAAAAAGCAAACACATATTCCGAATCTTTGTTCGATTATTTTATTCAAAACTATTGACAAGCGAAAATTTGTTCGGTATAATGCTGACATGCTCGAACGAGAACTAATGTTCCCAACAAATGTTTGCATTGGAGTTCAGATGTGCTCTTACAGGGAGGATGAGGGATGAGTTTTTGGGAAAGAGAATACAGAATCATTCAAAATCGGCAGAGAAGGAAGCGGCAGCTCAGAGTACGCCTTGCCCTGCTTCTGTCTGTTCTGACCATACTGACCGGATCCGGCCTTCTGGGAGGCCGCATGATCCTGGCTGCCCGGGAGAAGGATATTCCTGTCAGCTACAAGTACTTTACCAGTATTCCTGTTAAGGAGGGAGACACTCTGTGGTCGCTGGCATCCGTTTATACGGAAGGAGACGAGAGGAGCAGGCGGAATTTTATGCGTGAAGTCATACGCATAAACCATATGCTGGATGATCAGCTTCAGGCGGGAGACTGGCTGATCATTCCTTATTACTCTGAGGAGTTTCGGAGGTAGGCCGGGCGGCACATGTATCCGGCTCCCCGCTCAGCCTCTTTTTACACCTTCTAAAATTCAATGCAGCCCTCCGTTTTTGAAAAACCAAAGGGTTTCTTAAGGAATTCTTTGGTTTTTAAAGCCCTGGTTTTTTCGCTTTTCACGTTATCCTTGTTCTTACCTGATAAGTAGACCGGATCTGAATACCTGTGCTATAATGAGCCTTGGTAAAATGCAATGTCTGCACAGGAGGAAGGATAACAGTGGAAACAAATCATATTTTGGTTGTAGAGGATGACAAAGCTATCAGAGAAGGGATCGATATTTATCTGAGAAATCAGGGCTATGTAGTATTTCAGGCGCAGGACGGCGTGGAGGGCCTTCAGCTTATCGGCCAGGAGGAGATCCATCTGGCCATTGTGGACATTATGATGCCGCGCATGGACGGAATCACCATGATGATGAAGGTGCGGGAGAAGGGATACGATTTTCCCGTCATCATGCTGTCTGCCAAGTCCGAGGAGGTGGATAAGATCATGGGGCTGAACATGGGAGCTGACGATTATGTGACCAAACCCTTTACTACAATGGAGCTTCTTGCCCGCGTAAATTCCCATCTGCGCCGCCACAGCCGTTATCTGGAAGCCCTGAGCAAGGCTGCTGAGCCTCAGAAGGAAACCTACCATACTCTGGGCGGTATTGAGGTCAATGAGGAAACGGTTGAGGTTTTTGTAGATGGAAAACCGGTAAAGCTCACTCCCATTGAGTTCAAGATTCTTCTGCTGCTGATCAGGAATCCGGGCCGCGTATTCAGTGCCGACGAGATCTATGAGCGCATCTGGAATGAGAAGGCCATCAATACCGACACGATCATGGTTCATATCCGCAAGATCAGGGAAAAAATAGAAATTGATCCTAAGAATCCAAAATATTTAAAGGTGGTGTGGGGCGTTGGATACAAGATGGAAAAACAGTAAGCTTCTCTCATTTCCTGCTGCAGCTGTGGCTGTGGCTGCGGCAGCTGCATTTATATCCCTTTTTCCCTTTTTCAGCAGAAGGGCACAGGAGTACTATACAGACCCTTTCACACAGCAGGATTTTATTGACAATCTGCTGTCCGTCAACTATGTCCAGTATAAATATCTGAAGGAAAAGACAGATCAAAGGCAGTACGGCTATGCTGATCTGTTCCTGCCGCACGAAGGAGACACAAAAACACCTCCGGCTTCCGAAGATGCTGCCGCAGAGCTTGAGGAGGAGCTTCAGGCCCAGGAGCTTTCGCTGTCCAATGAAATGGCTCCCTATGAAGAAATGCTGGCTTTTCTGGGTGGTATGATGGATTACTATGTGGAGGATCTTAAGACAGGGGAATTTCTGACCAACAGCGGCACCAGTCTCCCTGACAGCCTGGACAATGACGGAGCCGGCGGCGGAGAATATATCTACTATCTGAGCATGGAATATGACAGCGTGGGAAATCTGGGCAATATACGAGTTCAATGCAGAGACAGCTCCCGCCAGTTCACGAATCGTGTTCAGACTGCCGGGCATGAACAGCGTTCCCGTCTCTCGTATGCGGACGGGCTGACTTATCTTTCTCCATCCAACATGCGTGTCATCTATGGGCTGACCCAGACACAGTATGTCTCCCTCCTGCAGTCCGATTCTTTGGAGCTGACTGCCTGGTCAGGCAGTTCTCCCTATCAGGCAGAGCTGGACAGCTACCGTCAGTCCGGTCTGATACCGGTCTACCTTTTGTTTCTTGCAGCCTGTTTTCTGGCCGGCCTGCTCCTGACGCATATGGGGGAAGGAGCAGGAAAAAAAGGGACAGCCTGCCGCACAGCCGCAGGCATGTGCACCGGAGCGTCCCCGGATCCCCTGCGCCGGTTCTACATCGAATTTCTGGTTTTGGCAGGCTTTCTCCTCGCGATGTCTGCCTCTATGCTGACACGGTTCGTTTTTGAATACCAAAACGGGCTTTTCCTGAGGAATATCAGGGCAGGACTGAAGGGAAACGGTAAATTTCTGTTCTTCCTTTCACTGGACGAATCGGCCATGTTTCTGCTGCTGTATGTTCTTTTTTACCTGGCCTTCCTGGTGGGGAGAGGCTTCTGCGGTCTTAACAGAGGGAATCTGAAGGAACGCAGCTTCTTCTGCAGATACTGGAACAGAATTAAATACCGGATCCGACAGCTGAGCCTCCGTTTCTACAAAGATCTGGTAAGCTATGATATCGGAACCAGCGCCAACAGGATTATCTGCAAGGTGCTGGCAGTAAATTTCATCATTCTCCTGCTCATCAACTCTTTCTGGTTTGCAGGAATTATCGGGCTTGTGGTTTATACCGTTGTAATCTACTTTGTATTGAAAAAATATGTGATGGATATTCAGGAAAAATACCGCCGCCTTCTGGGCGCAACCCGTTCCATTGCGCAGGGCAATCTGGATACTGCACTTTCCGAGGATTTCGGCGTATTTGAAAGCTATAAATCACAGCTCCGCCAGATCCAGGCCGACTTTAAGCGGGCAGTGGAGGAGGAGGTCAAGAGCCAGCGTATGAAATCAGAGCTGATCACCAACGTTTCACACGACCTGAAGACCCCCTTGACTGCAATCATTACCTACATCGATCTGCTGAAGGAGCCTGGTGTCACAGGGGAAACGCAGAAGGAATATCTGGATATTCTTCAGAAAAAAGCAAACCGTCTCAAGGTTCTGATTGAGGATCTCTTTGAAGTAAGCAGAGCGAGCAGCCGCACGGTTTCTCTCCAGATCGTGGATGTGGACATCTGCAATCTGCTCCGTCAGGCCTGCCTGGAGCTGGAGGATCGGATTGCCGCTGCAAATCTGGATTTTAAATTTCAGATGCCGGATAAAAAAATCCTCCTTCCTCTGGACAGCCAGAAAACCTACAGGATCTTTGACAATCTGTACAGCAACATTATCAAATACGCCCTTCCAGGCACAAGAGTCTATATTATATTGACAGAAAAGAAGGAGCATGTGGAGGTAGTGCTGAAAAATATTTCCTCCTCCGAGCTGCATATGGATCCAAACGAGCTGACGGAGCGGTTCGTGCGGGGAGACGGAGCACGCAATACGGAGGGAAGCGGTCTGGGGCTTGCCATCGCCAAAAGCTTTGCGGAGCTGCAGGGCGGAAGCATGCACATTTCCATAGACGGAGACCTGTTCAAGGTTCTGCTTACCTTCCTCAAGAAAAACGGGAATCCATCCAAAGCCCAGGAGGAGGCCAAAACGGGGGAAGCGGAGCATGCACCTGCCGATTTTCCTCCGCTTCCCCCGTTCCGGGTGGGACATCCCTATCAAAGTGTTTCCGCCAGCTCCACCAGGGAGGAAAAACAGCCGCGCACAAAAAGCAGTCCTGATCCCTGACAGTTCGTGGCTTAGAGCGTGTTTGAAAATTGCTTTCCGCCAGATGTGCGTCCCAATTTGTGGGAGATTTGTCCCAAATTCAGACGCGTCTAAGGTCTAAGCCTCAGGGAAGTCCTCCCGCAGCCTTACCGCCTTTGCAGCTTTCCGTTTATTCTCATCCTTCATCGCCGCATAATGCTTCCTGGTGGTATTGACATCCTTATGGCCAAGCACATCAGCCACCAGGTAGATGTCACCCGTTTCCTGATACAGATTCGTACCATAAGTGCTTCTCAGCTTGTGTGGTGTGATTCTCTTCACCGTAGTTACCCTGGAAGCATACTTTGATACCAGCTTTTCCACGCTTCGCACTGTGATCCGCCGGTTTTGGAGAGACAGGAAGAAGGCCTCCTCGTGACCGGGAAGAGGGACGATACGCTCACGTTCCTCCCGGTAGGCCAGAAGGGCGTCTGCTACTTCATCTCCAAAATAAATCAAATCCTCATATCCGCCCTTACGCCGCACCAAAACTCTCCGGTTATCAAAGTCTATATCCCTTCTGTCGATCCCCACACATTCTGACACCCGGATTCCCGTACCCAGCAGGAGAGTGAGCAGCGCCAGGTCCCTTACCTTTGTTTTTTGGTGAAAGCGCTGCTCATTTCTGGTCATCCCTTCTCCATCCTCCACCTGGTCCAGAAGTACAGCAACTTCATTTGGCTCCATCCGGATGATCTCCTTTTCATGGATTTTCGGCATGGGTACCAGAGCTGCCGGGTTAGTATGGATCATTTCATTTCGATAATAATAATTATAGAAGCTTCTGAGCGATGCAAGCTTACGCTTTTTCCCGCGCTCATCGTTCCTGTATTCCTCCCCGTCCTTCACATAGCAGGAGAGATACTCCATATATTCCTCAATATCCTCCCGTCCCACCTCGTCCAGAATCTGGAGGGGATAGTCTGTGATTTCCATTCCGGCGCAGACAGGATTTCTCTCATGCAGGAATTCAAAAAAGATCCTGATATCGTAAGCGTAAGCGATTCTGGTCCGGGAAGCTGTGGTATCCTCAATTCCGCGGAAAAACTGTCTGCAAAAGGAGGGGAGGGTGGAGAGTACCTCCCTCATTTTCAGCACGTTCTGCCGGTTCTGTTCGTCATGGTAATTGCCTGTTTTCTGCATCCTGTTCCTTCCTTCCACGCCGATTCCATTCCCAATAGGCGTCTTTTCACTTTGGCCAGCCCTCCAGCTTCCCGTTTACAATGGCGGTAAACATCCGCTCCTTCACGCCGGGATTTTCCTGGTTCAGCCTGCGAAGAAGCTGTTTCACGTATTCCCGTCTGGTATAACCGTCTGCGGGACAGGGACTTTTCACCACAGGAACCTGATTCTTGTTTACAAAGCCGATCACATCCGATTCATTCATATACATCAAGGGCCGGATCACCGTCAAATCCATTCTGTCCAGATAGGTAACCGGGCTGAAGGTATGGAACCTTCCTTCGTAAATCAGGGACATCAGCATAGTTTCCACCACATCGTCCTTATGATGGGCATAGGCTACCTTATTGCAGCCCTCCTTCTTAATGGCTTCGTTCAAAGCCCCCTTCCGCATCTTGGCGCACAGCGAGCAGGGATTGGACTCCTTCCTTTGTTCAAAAATAATGTCTGCAATATCCGTCCGCACTATGGTATAAGGGATCTGCAGCTCATCCCTGCAGATCTCCTCGATCCTGGTCAGATCCAGATTCTGAAAGCCCAGATCCACTGTCACTGCATGAATTTCAAATTTTTCCGGGTAGAAACGTCTCAGACCATGCAGGGCATACAAGAGAGTGAGAGAGTCCTTCCCTCCGGAAATTCCCACGGCAATCCTATCGCCCTCCGAAATCATATGATAATCGTCCACTGCTCTGCGGACATAGCTTAATACCTGCTGCAGCCTCATTTTATATCCTTTCCTTCCGTTCTTTTCCTTGATTTTTTCTTCTTAAGCATTATACAATCAGTTACCGGCCACTGGCAAGCCGGTAAACAATTTCATCAAATTTTTATCAGTTGTGACAATACCCTGAAAATGCTATAATGAATAACAGAAAGAAAAGCGGAGCGCCTTCCGGCACACTCGTTTCGGCTCTCCGCCGCTTGTGGAAGGAGTCTGCTGTTATGAAATTCCGTTGGGACAAGAAATATCTGTATTGGGGGATCACCGCCGTTTCCGTGATTACCGTCAGCCTGTTTATTATTCTTCTGATCTTCCGGGGAGGGGCCTTCCGTCAGGCCATGGCAAGGGCGGTGTCCATCTGCATGCCCGTCCTGAACGGTCTTGTGCTGGCCTATCTATTCATCCCGATCCTGAATTTTTTTGAGGGGCTGATCCTGAAAAGGCTGCTTCACCGGAAACGGCAGGAGCTTTCCTCTAAAGGAAAAGGCTTACTGCGCGCGGCTTCCATCATCTTAACCCTGATTATGGTCTTTACGGTGGCCTATGCCTTCTTTTCCATTATTCTGCCGCAGATCTTTTTCAGCATCCGCAGCATCGCCGCCCAGTTTCCAGTCTATGTGAATAACCTTACCAGCTGGCTGGCGAAGGTTTTGGAGGACAATCCGGAGCTGGAGGCACAGGTGGGAGACATCATCAACAAATACACCCCTGAGCTGCGCGCCTGGATGAATGATTCTCTGATCCCACAGATAAACGAAGCCATAAAAGCGGTATCCGGATATGCCTTTGGTGTGCTGAAGGCTGTCTGGAACCTGATTCTGGGCCTGATCATTTCCGTGTATCTTATGGCCAGCAAGGAACGCTTTGTGGGCCAGGCAAAGAAAACGGTCTATGCGGCTCTGAGCATCCAGCATGGCAATGCCCTTATTCAGGACGTGCGCTTCATCCACCGGACATTCGGCGGGTTTATCAGCGGAAAACTTCTGGATTCCCTGATCATCGGCATCCTGTGCTTTGCAGGCACCACCCTGATCGGGACTCCCTACGCCATTCTCATCAGTGTGATCGTGGGCGTCACCAACATCATTCCTTTTTTCGGTCCCTACCTGGGCGCCATTCCAAGCGGCCTGCTGATCCTGATGATCGACCCGGTTCAATGTCTGTACTTTCTGCTTTTTATCCTGATCCTGCAGCAGTTTGACGGCAACATCCTGGGGCCCAAGATCCTGGGGGATTCCACGGGCCTTTCCAGCTTCTGGGTGATCTTTTCCATCACCATCTTCGGCGGCTTTTTGGGCATTCCCGGAATGGTCATCGGCGTACCCACCTTTGCCGTCCTCTACGCCTTCCTCCGCCGACGGGTGAATCGTTCTCTGAAGAAAAAAGAGCTGCCCACCGGCACGGGAGAGTATGTGGAGCTGGAAGCGATCCGGGAGGAGGATCTGTCTTTTATGGAGCAGAAGAGCACCAAATAGCAGAAACGAAAAGCAGAAGGAGATTAAAAGGATGAAATTCGTCATTCAGAGAGTAAACCATGCAAGTGTCACGGTGGACGGACAGACGGTTGGAGCTATTGAAAAGGGGCTTCTCGTTCTCATCGGAATCAGCCACACGGATACCCAGTCTGTGGCTGACAGGCTGGTACATAAGCTGCTCAGCCTGCGCATCTTTGAGGATGAGAACGGAAAGACCAATCTGAGCCTGAAGGACGTGTCAGGAGGCCTTCTTCTGGTTTCCCAGTTCACCCTGTATGCGGACTGCCGCAGAGGGAACAGACCGTCCTTTGTAAAAGCCGGAGCGCCGGAGCAGGCCAAAGAACTGTATGAATCTATCATCGCTATGTGCAGGGAAGAATGTGCCGCCGTGGAGCAAGGTGTATTTGGCGCTCATATGAAGCTCCTGCTGGAAAATGACGGGCCGTTTACAGTGGTTCTGGATTCAGAGGAGCTAATGTAAGAACGGACGGGACGCAGCCTCCAGAAAAAAAGGCGAAAAAATTCCTGCATAAGCCTCTTAAAAAAGCGGGCTTATGCAGGAAAACCGCTATCTGTTCGTCCATCTATTCGTTAAACTTGTGTTTTGCGAATAGATGGATTTCTCTTTCTTTTATCTTGAAGATACTTCTCTTCAGGATTCTTCAGGATCTTTCTTTTCCAAATCTATTTTTTTCAATCAGTCTGCCTGTTTATTCTTAGTCTCAAAATCCTCCACCAGCTGGACGATCAGCTTCACAGTTCCTTCCACACCCAGAACGCCGCTGTTGATGCAGAAATCATAGCTGTCCGCCCGTCCCCATTTCTTGGAGGAATAATAGTTATAGTAGCTTTGACGCTGTTTATCCTTCTTGACCATCATTTCTCTGGCCTTTTCCGGAGTCAGATTGTATTTCCCGGTCACCCGCTCCACCTTCGTCTCTTCATCCGCGTAGATGAACAGGTTGATGCAGTTCTTAAAATCATGAAGGGCATAGTCTGCGCATCGGCCTACAATCACACAGGGGCCTTCCTCCGCCGCCTTTTTGATGGTATCGAACTGTGCCAGAAAAACCTTGTGGCTGATAGGCATATCCATAAAGGATGAGGCGTTGTAGCCAAAGGAATAGGTATCCATCACCAGATTATAAAGGAAGGAATTGGTAGGTCTCTCATCGTGTGTCTTGATCATCTCCTCACAGAAACCGCTTTCCTTTGCCGCCCTGGTCAAAAGCTCCTTATCCAGGCATTTGATCCCAAAATATTCCGCAACCTTTTCCCCTATTTCATGTCCGCCGGAACCGAACTGACGTCCTATGGTAATAATTGTATTCATATTATAACCTCCTTTTTTCCAGACACCGCCTGCCCCGCCCCTTCCCCGCATAATGCACAAAAACAGGTGAAACAGGCCGTCTTTCTATATTTATTATAACGAACTTGTGGCTAAAGTTCAATGGAAAAATAAATTTAGGCCGGGCAAAAGCCCGG
>CAUWLJ010000156.1:0-9620 GCA_963559585.1 uncultured Eisenbergiella sp.
AATCTAAGGATTTATAGGAGGAAATAGAAGAAATGAAACTAGGTATCGTAGGACTCCCCAACGTAGGAAAAAGCACACTGTTCAATTCGCTCACCAAGGCAGGCGCAGAATCGGCCAACTATCCTTTCTGCACCATAGATCCCAACGTGGGGATCGTGACCGTGCCGGACGAGCGTCTGAAGCTTCTGGGAGACATGTACCACTCCAAGAAGGTGACCCCTGCCGTGATCGAATTTGTGGACATTGCCGGCCTGGTGAAGGGCGCCTCCAAGGGAGAGGGTCTGGGAAACCAGTTTCTGAGCAATATCCGCGAGGTGGATGCCATCGTTCATGTGGTCCGCTGCTTTGAGGACGGAAATGTGGTGCATGTGGACGGCAGCATCAACCCCATGCGTGATATTGAGACGATCAACCTGGAGCTGATTTTTTCCGATATTGAGATTCTGGAACGCAGGATTGCCAAGGTGGGCAAGCAGGCCAGGATGGACAAGACTCTGGCTAAGGAGGCAGCCCTTCTGGAGCGTGTGAAGGAGCTTCTGGAATCAGGAAGTCTTGCGGCCAGGTTCGTGCCGGAGGACGAGGATGAGGAGGCCATTTTTGCAGGGCTTAATCTTCTGACCGCGAAGCCGGTGATCTATGCGGCGAATGTGGCGGAGGAGGATCTGGCAGACGATGGAGCTTCCAATGCGGGAGTGAAGGCCGTGAGAGAGTATGCCGATGAAAACGGAAGCGGAGTGTTCGTCATCTGCGCCCAGATCGAGGAGGAGATCTCCGAGCTGGAGGAGGATGAGAAGGCCATGTTCCTGGAGGATCTGGGCCTGAAGGAGTCGGGACTGGACAAGCTGATTAAGGCAAGCTACCGTCTTTTGGGGCTTATCAGCTTCCTGACTGCCGGGGAGGACGAGACCAGAGCCTGGACGATCCGGGTGGGAACCAAGGCTCCCCAGGCGGCGGGCAAGATCCACACCGATTTTGAGAGAGGCTTCATCAAGGCCGAGGTGGTCAACTATAAAGATCTGCTGGAGAACGGCTCCCTTGCCGCTGCCAGAGAGAAGGGTCTGGTGAGGATGGAAGGAAAGGACTACGTGGTACAGGACGGGGATACCATTCTGTTCCGGTTCAACGTATAAGCTGTACATGCCGATACGTAATAGAATATTGCTGTAAGAATCAAAAAAACTGCCCTGGCGGAAACGGGACTGTGTGAAAATGCAGGAGACCGGTCTGACAGAGGCAGTTTTTGTCTGCCCGGCATAAATCTCCCACAAAGTGGGACGCACATCTGGCAGAAAGCAATTTTCAAACACGCTCTGGGCTCCTGCCAGGCTGTGCAGGCCATTCTCTCTTTTACTATCCATAAATATCCGAGCTGTATATGAATATATGCTATAAATATTGATATAAAATCCAAAACTTTTTTATTAATACACTATTGACTAAAATAGGGTGTGGTATGTATACTATAGATATTAAAAATGTCGAATTATGATATTTTTAGTGTGAAAGGCAGTACATAGGACTGCTGGCGGGATACTCATTTTGAAGGCCGCAAGGCCTTCAGATGAATATAAAATAAATGCTTTTAAAAGCAAGGAGGAATTCAAAATGATCAAAAGCAAGTCACTGAAAAAAGTGCTGGCAGCAGCACTGGCAATGAGCCTGGTTATGGCTCCTGTTGTGGGCGTGAACGCCGCACCTTCTACAGGTGGTTCCGGAAACGTTTCCGGAAATTCTGATGGCGGCTCCGAGAACACTTCTTCTGCTACTTCCACAGAGGCTGCAGAGGTTCCTCACACCAGCGTGGTAAATGCTGGCGGAACTGTCCTGACTACCACAGTAAAGGGCGCTTATATGTCCAAGAAGATTCCTGGAACTGTTGTAAGCACCGGAAAAGATGCAATCGCAGCCGCTTACGGTCTGGGCGCTGGCGAGCAGCCTTATGTGAGAGTATATGACATCAATGCAGAGAACAGCCCTGCCGCTATGGCAAGTGTGGACGCAGCTGCGGCAGCGGTTGGCGGAACCGTTATCGGAACCGTTAATCTGGAGCTTGGCAAGCTGGCTGGCGGCAAATTCAGCCTTCTGGCTCAGGGCGGAGCACCTATCACCATGGCATTTGGAATTCCCAAAACCGCTGTAAAGGCAGGATTTGCTTATGCCATGATCTGTGTACGCCCTGGCGGAGTTATTGAAGTGCTTCCTGATCTGGATGCAAATCCTGCAACAGTAACCTTCAATACCACTGGCGGACTTGGTGCATATGCTATGGTTATGTACCCTGTTGCATAAGTAGTATAAGGAAAATGAACAGATAAGATGTGCTGGGAGATGGCCGAATGGCTGTTTCCCAGTGCTCTTGTAAAGGGAGTTTATGTTGTTCAGACAGAAAAATAAGGTGGTCATATGTCTGGCCATTGTTACCCTGATTTGCTTCTGCCTGTGCCAGTATGGTCTGCAGAGGATTTTTGGTTTTTCTTTGTATCCGGATGAATTCGGGTATTGGGCTCCGGCAGCCAGTATGTTAGGAATGGACTGGTCGGACACTTTGTCGCTGGGATCCTACTATTCATTCGGCTACAGCGTAATCCTTGCGCCGATCCTGTATTTTGTGGAAGACTCCATTGCAGCGTACCGCACTGCGGTGGTGGTGAACATGATTCTCCAGTGTGTGGGGATCTGGCTTGTATATTGGCTGATGAAGCGGCTTTTTCCGGAAAAGGATGGGATGGAGACGGCTATTATCAGTGGAATTGCGGTTCTATATCCTGCGTGGATTTTTTATGTGCAGATGACGATGACGGAGGCACTGCTTCTGTTCCTGTATATTCTGATCGCCTGTCTGCTCCTTCGATTTTTGAAAAAACCGGGGCTGGCTGCCGGCGCTTTGCTGTCGGTGCCGCTCGTCTATATATTTATGGTGCACATGCGGAGTATTGGGATTGTGGCTGCCGGAGCGCTGACTATCCTGCTGTGGGGACTTGGCCGGATGGATGAGAAAAACGGCAGAAAAGTGCTTGTCCTGCTTGCCCTGCTGGCAGTCCTTTTCCTGGCGGGACTCTGCATCAAGGAAGGCGTGATTGTTTCCCTTTATCACGGAACCACCCGTGACGAACTCAAATACAATGATTTCACAGGGCAGTGGGCCAAGGTGGCCTACCTGTTCAGCACAGAAGGGGTGCTTGCATTCCTGGGAAGCCTTTGTGCAAAGCTTCTGTATCTGGGCATGGCAACCTTTGGCCTGGCCTGGAGGGGATTGTGGTATGCAGGTAAGAGAACGTTGACCCTTCTGAACAACTGGAAGGACAAGGAAAAACCGGCCGAAGATTTTTTCTGGCTGTTTATCCTGCTCGCTTCTCTGGCACAGATCGGTGTATCCATTATCTACACTATCGGGGCAGCGGATCCGGGGAATGAGCGCTTTGATCTGTTTCTGCATGGCAGATACAGTGAATTGATCGTCCCCTTTCTGACAGCTGCAGGGCTTAGGCAGTTGATGGACAGTGGAAAGCTGTGGAAGGAAACTGCGGTTTTGCTTCTTTTTACCCTGCTTTTTGGAGTGGTGACTTTTGCCTTCATCTGGCGTGCGGATGGAATGACGAACGTGCATGGCTATTTCATGATAGGCATGAGTTACCTTTTGAAGGAAGAAAATTTCAATCCGGAAGGATTTACAGTGGCGGCCATTATTTTGGGTACGGTCCTGCTTATGGGAGTGACCCTGATTATTTATCTGTATCGTAAGATGGCGCAGATGGAGTGGCTCTTGTTTCTGATCCTGGCGCTTCAGGTGTTTCTGGGCGTACAGGCCAGCGAGCACTATGTTTATGTTGGAAACTCCTACGGCTATATGGATATTCAGACTGCAGACCACCTGGAAAAGATATTGGAGGAGGAGAAGGCCGCCGGAAAAGAGGGCGGCAGAGTGATCCACCTGTATGAGGGTGGAACTCCCTATATTGAACAGGTGCAGTTCCGCCTGAGAGATCTGGAGATAGAAGTCTGGAATCTGGAAAAAGAGGACTTTTCTCCGGCAGACCTGAACCCGGAGGATAAGGTGATTACCCAGAATACGAGTGACTGGAATGAAACCATGAGGGAGACCTATGAACATAACTGGGGCTCCGGCCACCTGTATCTGTTCTATAACGGATGAGAAGCGCGGGCGCTTTTTCCAAAAGCCCTGCGGGAGACGTGCCGCCTGTGCGGCAGAATGTGAGGAAAAGACATGAAGCTGATCATTCAGATTCCCTGCTACAACGAAGCGGAAACCCTTGAAGTGGCGCTGAACGACCTGCCCAGGAAGCTGGACGGCGTGGATGAGATCGAATATCTGATCATCAACGATGGAAGCCGGGACGATACCGTGGAGGTTGCCCGAAAGTGGGGCGTTCATCATGTGGTGAATTTTAAGCAGAATAAGGGACTTGCAAAAGGATTCATGGCAGGATTGGACGGCTGCTTGAGATGCGGCGCGGACATTATTGTGAATACGGATGCGGACAACCAATACTGCGGAGAGGACATTGCGGCACTGATCCGGCCAATCCTGGAAGGAAAGGCAGATATGGTGATCGGAGAGCGGCCGATTGACGAGACAGAGCATTTCTCCCCTGTGAAAAAGAAGCTGCAGCATTTCGGGAGCTGGGTAGTGAGAAAGGCTTCCCATACTGATATACCGGATGCGCCCAGCGGCTTCCGCGCATTTTCCAGGGAAGCGGCCATGAGAATGAATGTGGTAAACGACTATACCTACACATTGGAGACTATCGTGCAGGCCGGACGGGAGAAAATTGCCCTGGCCAGCGTCCCTGTCAGAACGAATGCCGAACTGCGCCCGTCCCGGCTGTTCAAGAGTATATGGGGATATGTGAAGAAATCGATTCTAACTATTTTGCGGGCATTTATGATGTACAAGCCGCTGATGAGCTTCACACTGCTGGCGATTCCCACCACTCTGATTGGACTGGGGATCGGCGTGAGGTTTCTCTACTTCATGGCAATCGGGCAGAGCGGAGGCCATGTCCAGTCCCTGATTCTGGCCTGTACGTTGATTATTATTGGTTTCCTTACCTTTATGATCGGCCTGGTGGCGGACGTGATCGCGGCCAACCGGAAGATCCTGCAGGATGTGCAGTACCATGTGAAACGCATGGAATACAGCCAGAGTGTATCCGGAAAGGACGAAAAAAGAGACGGAGAAAAGGAACTGCTTTATTTCAGACCGGGTAAGACGGAGGAGGCAGCGGTGAAATAAAAGCAGGAGCGGGAAATGACAGAAGGAGAGCTGGTTTCCCGGCTTCACAGTGACCTGCAAATACACAGAGAGGAAAGCCGCCGATGCGGCAGGGCAGGAGGTAAAGATGATTCAAGGGAAGAAGAAATACGGAATCGGTACAGTGGCAGCAATCTGTATGCTGGCGGGCGCAATGCTTATTGGAAGTGTTTCGGTGCCCGTGCATGTACAGGCACAGGAGGACACTCCGGCTGAAGCGGCAGACGGGGGAAATCAGACGGAGAAGGAGGGGATTATTGAAGCCGGACTGATGATGACTTCAGTGGATACGGCAGCGTTGGAGGCACCGGATGAGAATGCTGCAGTTGCAGCAGAATTTCCCGCAGGGACACAGATCATGGTGACCGGGCAGGAGAACGGCTGGTATGCGGCTTTCTATCAGGGGAAAACGATATATTTGGCACAGGAGGATCTGGCGGCTTCTACGGCTGTGGATCCGCAGGCTCTGGAAAAAGAAATGAAGAAGGCAGAGGCAGAAGGGGCGGCCTATATTGAATCGCTGGAGATGCAGAGGAAGGCGCTGAAGCGTTCCCAGGTGTGGAGAGCGGTGATTATTGTTCTGATTGCGGCGATTTTTGTGGTAGGAATCGCTTCAACCTTGAAAAATGTGAGGGGAAACAGAAAAAACGGAAAGGAAAGTAAAGGAAAAAGGGCGCGGTCATGAGCAGAAAACTCAAGAAAATAGTGTTGATTGGGCCGGTTTATCCTTACAAGGGGGGTATTTCCCATTATACCGGATTGATGTACAGGGCGCTGTCTGCCAAATACGAGGTTTCCATGATTTCGTATCGGTTTCAGTATCCTAAATTTTTGTATAAAAAAGAACAGAAAGACTATGAAAACGACAGTTTTAAGATTGACGGTACGGACTACATGATCCATACAGCCAATCCGGTAAATTGGTTCAGCGTGGCCGGGAAGATCAGGAAAATAAACCCGGACCTGATTATTTTTCAGTGGTGGCATCCCTATTTCGCACCCTGTTATTGGTCTGTGGCGAAGCTGCTGAAAAAGTACAGGAAATTATTTGTATGCCATAATGTATTTCCTCATGAGCGTTTTCCTTTTGACAGACTGCTTGCGAAAATGGTTCTTCGTCAGGGTGATTCTTTCATTGTGCAGTCTGGAAAAGACGGAGAGGATCTTAAAACGATTCTCCCTGATGCGGTATACGAACAAACTGTTCATCCTACCTACAATGCTTTTAAATTTGAAGAAATGTCAAAGGAAGAAGGCAGGAGGCGGCTGAATATAGCTCCGGACAGGAAGCTGTTATTGTTTTTTGGATTTGTCAGGGAATACAAGGGGCTGAAATATATTTTGGAAGCAATGCCCCGCATTGCTGAGAAGCAGAAGAATATTTCGCTTCTGATCGTTGGAGATTTTGGCAGTCAGGAGAATAAGGGATTTTATGAAAAAATCATTGAGAAAAATGGAATCAATGATTATGTGGAAATATACGACGGCTACATTCCGGACAAAGAGATAGAGAAATTTTTTGCGGCCTGTGATCTGGTGGTGCTTCCCTATGAAAGTGCAACCCAGAGCGGTATTGTGCAGATTGCCTACGGGTTTGAAAAACCGGTTGTGGTTACCAACGTGGGCGGGCTTCCGGATGTGGTGAACGATGGCAGGACAGGGTATATTGTGGAGCCGGGAAATCCAAAGGCTCTTGCAGAGGCAGTGAACCGTTACTTTGACGAGCAAAAAGAAGCAGAATTTGAAGAAAATGTAAAGAAGGAAGCATACCGTTTTTCATGGGATCGGATGGTGGAGACGGTGGAGCGGCTGTTCGGGTAGAAAAGATGAAGATTGTAATTTCAGGAGCCAATGGATTTATCGGATCCTGGCTGATTAAAGAAATGCTGGCGAAAACAGATCATCAGATATGGGCCTTGGTTCGGCCTGAAAGCGACAGATCAAAGCTCCCGGAGCATCGAAACCTGAAGGTGATCGGGATTGATTACGAAAGGGAGGAGCAGATCAGAGGTGCAGTAGAAGGGAAGGACGTATGTATTCATCTGATCGGCCAGATGGGGAAATACGGTGTCGCGGATGAGATTTATGAAAAGATAAATGTGGAACTTACCCGTTGGCTTCTTCAGATATGTGAGGAGGAAGGAATTGGGCAGTTTATCTTTTGCAGTACACCCGGAGTTCAGGGATTTGGACACAGACTGGCCAGGGAGGAAGAACCGTATGCTCCGAGAAACCTTTATGAAATTACCAAGGTTCATGCGGAACAATGCGTTATGGATTTTTGCAAAGGGAAAAAAATTGCTTATACGATAATCAGACCTGATTTTGTATACGGCCCGGAGGATACAAGACGGGTTAAGATGTATAAAAATATCCAGAAAAAAAGATTTATATTGACTACAAATGGAAAATCGTATCTTCATCCTACTTATGTAACGGATGTGGCGCAGGGCTTTATCAGAGCGATTGGCAGGCAGGAGGCGTATAACCAGGTCTTTAATATTTCTGCCGCTCAGGACGTTACGGCGAAAGAGTTTATTACGGCAATAGCGGACTGTGTTCATAGTAAGCCCATTCATTTTAATATAGGCTATGGGTGTTCTGTTTTTCTTGCGGGAGTAATAGAGAAAATTTGTGCAAAAATTCTGCATAAAGACGCCTTTGTATCCAGGAACAAGATAGATTTTTTGGCTTTGAACCACAGTACTTCCATTGAGAAGGCGGAAAAACTGCTGGGTTACCATCCGGAAGTCTCCTTACAGGAGGGGATGAAGCGGACAATAGACTGGTGTTATGCAAACGGCCTGCTGGATTAGGAGATAAGAGATGAAAAAAAGTGATTTATTTACGAAATTAATGCCCTATTTGTTTGAGTATAGAATGAACAGATGGTTTGGATGCAGAAAATTTAATCCTATGACACTTACGTATTCTGTTACGGCTGCCTGTCAGTCCAGATGTAAGACCTGCCAAATCGGGCAAATGTATTGCCAGGATCCAGACCGGGCGAAAAGGGATCTTACGCTGGATGAGATCGAAAAAATATTTATGACGATGAAGCCAGTGTATTTCTTTAATATGAGCGGAGGGGAGCCTTTTTTGAGAAAGGATCTGCCTGATATAGTAAGGCTGGCCTGTAAGTATCTGAAGCCCAGGGTGGTTCATACGCCTACGAATGCAATACTGACGGACAGGATCATTGAAAATACGGAGAAGATCATTCAGATCGTTCGGGAGTATGACCCTGAGGTTCCGTTTACTGTGAAACCATCTATAGATGGAGTCGGCGAGCTGCATGACGAAATCAGAGGAGTAAAGGGGAACTTCGACTGCCTGTTGAAAACGATTGAAGGCTTAAGAAAACTGGAAGACAAGTATGATAATTTCCACCTGGAGCTGGGGACGGTTATTTCCAACTTTAACATTGACCATTTGGACGAAATTGAGGATTTTGTTCATTCGCTGGGAGTGGAAAGCTATAGAAATGAGGTTGCAGAATGCCGCACTGAGTTTTTCAATATCGGGGATCCCATCACTCCGCCTGCGGAAGTTTATCAGAATCTGATCAAGGATTTTGCAAGAAAAGTAGAAGAAAATATAGGAAAGAAGAAAAAGCTGGCCAGGACAACAGAAGCAATGCGAGTGGTTTACTACGAACTGGCCGGAAAAATACTGGAAGAAAAACGCCAGGTGATCCCCTGCTATGCGGGTGTATCCAATGTGCATATTAATTTTGACGGCGGCGTGTGGCCCTGCTGTGTGCTCGGATACGATAAGGAAATGGGGAATCTGCGGGAGTATGATTATGATTTCCAGAAGCTGTGGCATTCTTCAAAGGCAGAGGAGGTCAGAAAATATATAAAAGGAAAAAACTGTGCCTGCCCTCTGGCAAACCAGGCGTACAGCAATGAACTGATGCATCTGCCTACGTTGTTTAAGGCGGGGGTGAAGGCGATTGAGTTTGGTAGGAAATAAGAAATTAAAGAACCAAAGGACGTATATAAGGAATAGGAACTTGAATCAGAAAGAGCGAAGTGAGGAGTGAAGAATGGCTTCACCGTTAATTAGCGTCATAGTGCCCATATATAATCAAGAGAAATATTTGAAGAGATGTTTGGATTCTTTGATTGCTCAGACTTATGCTGATTTAGAAATTGTACTCATTGATGATGGATCGACAGACGGAAGTGCAAAATTAATTTCACAGTATGAGCAAGGCTATGGAAATATATATGCCTATCATCAGGAAAATAAAGGGGCTTCGGCTGCAAGAAATTTAGGGATAAAAAAAGCCAAGGGATCTTATATTTGTTTTGTTGATAGTGATGATATTATATTCGAGGATTAT
>CAUWLJ010000157.1:0-8142 GCA_963559585.1 uncultured Eisenbergiella sp.
TGTGGTAGCAATACCATGAGAGTTCAAGTCTCTTTTCCTGCACTGATTACAAAGGACTTTCGGTTAAGCCGGAAGTTCTTTTTTATTTTTCTGCCACAGCGTAACCTCTCAGCCGTCCCGGTGTGCCGCGCCGGGGCGGCTGAGCCGTATCACGCCCTACTTCGCCGCCGGATACTCATTGCACAGCAGTCTGTAAGGCGCCTCATCTTCTTCGATCTCGGGGAATCTTCCCACATTCTCGTAGAAACGGTTATCGGTATTATCGTCGTTGCACATGGAAACCTCACCGATGAGCACGTCTCCCGTTCCGGGCACCACGTCAAAATCGTGATACTGGTGAGGCCAAAGGGTGATGCTCTCTCCGGGCTTCAATTCCACTCCGGTTCCTGCAGGTACATAATAGGAGCGTCCGTCGGAATTCACCAGCACGTCCGTATCGTCCAGTTCCCCGTCCCTGTCATTGTATACGTGGATGATCAGCGTGCCGCCGCCCCGGTTGATAATATCCTCGCTCTTTTTCCAGTGGAAGTGCATGGGGGAATGCTGTCCCTCCTTCAGCATGAGGAGCTTCTCCGCATATACCTTCTTATATTTGGGATTGTTCTGATTGCCGTTGCGCAGGGTGATCAGCGCAAAGCCCACCTTTTCAAAATCTCCCAGGCCGTAGTCGGTGATGTCCCAGCCCAGCATGTTGTCGCGGATCTCGTCGTACTCGCTGCTCTTCTCCTGCCACTCCTCAGGGGTAAAATGGCAGAAGGGGGGCAGCTCAAAACGGTGCTCCCGAATCAAAGCCTCCATCTGTCTGATCGCCGCATTGATTTCCGATCTTTTCATGATTCTGATCCATCCTTTCTCTCCGGTTATTCATTGCTTTTTCCTGAAAAATATTATAAGATTATTAAAAATGTACTGCAATTATTTATATACGCCGTATGAAATTGATAACGGAAGGGGGAGAAGCAGAGTGCCCGACAAGACTGATCAGAGGGAAACGGCAGAGCCATGGATCGACGCGGCCTATTCCTCCAAATACCGCACCGTCTATACGGAAAAAGAAATGGGAATTCCAGGCCTGCGGATGTTCGGGAAGCACACCCGGAATCAGGCGGGGGATCCGCTGCGGACGCATTTTCATCCCCATGCCTATGAGTTTACCTTTGTGACGGAGGGAACGCTTTCCTTTACCATAGACGGGAAGGAATACGAGGTGTCCGGCTACGATATTATTATGACAAGACCGGACGAGGCGCACAGCACCAACCTTCTTCCCCAGCCCGTGGGGGAGATTATCTGGTTCCAGCTGGACGTATCCGTGACGGAGCGTTTTCTTTTCATGGACGGACTGAGCCGGCAGGACTTCCTGGACGGGCTGGCGCGGATTCCCGGTCATACCATCCATCCGGGGAGCTCCCAGAGCTTCGGCTTCATCAAGAAGGCGTTTGAGCTGGCTTCGGATCCCAGGCAGCGGTATCTGACGGCCTCCTGCCTCACCCTTCTGCTCCATGAGCTTATGGCCCTCTCCGGAAGCGATCTGCGCTCGGTTACCCCGGATATAGAGCTGGTTCTTTCTTATATTAAAGAACATCTGTCCTCTCCTCTCGCGCTGGAGGAGCTGGCCGGGCTGTGCCGTCTGTCCGTCTCCCAGTTTAAGCAGAAATTCAAGGCACAGGTAGGAATTTCCCCCCGGCATTATATTAACTACAGGAAAATCCAGGCTGCCAAGAGGCTTCTGGCGGAAGGATTATCCGTGACGGAAATCGCCATGGAGCTGGGCTTTGAAAGCAGCAGTTATTTTACGGTAGTCTTTAAACGCTACAACGCCTGTACGCCCACTGAATACGTGAAAAATCAAAGAGCGGGAGCCGCCATCCCCTCTCAGACTTCATCCGTTCTGCCGTGATTCCAGGGTTCCAATATGGAACCCAAGTTCCATGTTGGAACCCGAGTTCCGTGTTGAAACCCGAGTTCCGTGCCGGAAGCCGGGAGCCTATTTCCGCTTTTCTTTCACCATCAAAGCCTCCGCCCGTTTTTCCCGGTTCAATCCGCCGCTGGTATGGGACAGATCCCCCTCCAGAAAGCTGGCCCTCATAACGGAATCCTCGCCGAATCTGGCGCGGATCGTATCGATGGCTTTGTTGCACTTCTCCAGCTTGTCATATTTTTCCCGGTCGAACAGGTTATACTGCCGGTACTCTTCATGGGTGACCCGGCTGGTTGAGATGCCCAGAAGCCGCAGGGGCCTGCCATCCCACAGCTCCTCAAGCAGGCGGCAGGCGGCGGTATAAATCTCCTCCGTCACGTCTGTAGCTCCGGAAAGCCGCATCTGGCGGCTGCGGTTCACAAAGGAGGTATCCCTCAGGGTCACGCTCACGCAGCCGATTTTCGCCTGATCCGCCCTCAGACGCATTCCCACCGTCTCGCTGAGGGAAAGCAGGATCTGCTGTGCATACGCCGCATCCGTCACATCCACCGGAGTGGTAATGCTGTTGCCGTAGCATTTGTTCCCTTCTTTTCCCTCCAGGCTCTCCTCTTCCTCCCGCCCCCAGGCGTAGTTCCAGATCACCTCTCCGTGTTTTTTCAGATGGGCGCGCAGCACCTCCACGTCGGTGCGGGCCAGGTCTCCTATGGTGTAGATCCCAAGGCTGTGAAGCCGCAGAGCGGCGGAGCGTCCCACCAGAAACAGGTTCTCCACCGGCTGGGGCCAGAGCTTCTGCGGGATTTCCTCCGGGAACAGGGTATGCACCAGGTCCGGCTTTTTCAGATCCCCGGCCATCTTGGCAAGCAGGCGGTTCACCGATACGCCGATGTTCACCGTAAAGCCCAGCTCCTCCCGGATCCTATCCTTCAGTCTCCAGGCAAATTCCACAGGGTCTCCGTAGAGCAGCTCATACCCGGTAAAATCCGCCCAGGCCTCGTCGATGCTGTACTGCATTACATGGTCGGAATAGCTTTTCAGCAGGCTGATCAGGGAACGGGAGGCCTCCACATAGAGATGGAAATCCGGGGGAATCACGATCAGGCCGGGGCATTTCTTCCTGGCAGAAACAATGGGCTCACCGGTACGGATACCATATCTTTTGGCAGGCGTGCTCTTGGCCAGAACCACACCGTGGCGCGCCTCCTGATCGCCGCCCACAATGGACGGGACGGTGCGCAGATCCAGCTCCTCTCCCAGCACATTTTTCCGGTAGCTGGCGCTCCAGCTTAGGAACGCGCTGTTCACATCTATATGGAAAATTACCGGCCGCTTCTCCTTTTCCGGCTCCATAACGCTTCCTCCCTTCCCTGCTGCCCAATTCATTTTTTTCTCCTTGCCGGAGCGTATGCGACAAAGCGGCAGGAAACCGCGCATGCGGTTTCCTGCCTGCCATGCTGACAGTTTTGTGACGCTCCGGCACAAAACTGTTGATTGAAAATAAGCCATCGGGCTTATTTTCAATCTTCCCCGCCTTTGTCTCATTTCTCTGGCGGCAGCGGCTTTTCATCCCCCGCCTCAGGCTGCGGTGATTTCATTTATTCCCGGACGCGGTTTTCTTTTCATATTTCTGCATAAACCGAAGCGTGGTTTCCCGATAGCGTTCCGGATCTGCCAGGCTGCTGGAGGCGTGGGCCGCCTCCGGGATGATCAGAAGCTCCTTAGGCGCGCTACATGCCTCATAATTATCCAGCGTCATCTGCAGGGGTACAAAGGTATCCCTGCCCCCGTGGATGAAAAGAACGGGGATCCTGCATTTCTCCAGCACCCGCCTGGTATCCACCTGCCGGTAGCCGAATCCTGCCCGCCATCTGGTCAGCAGGCGGGTCATGGGGATCAGCGGAAAGGCGGGCAGATGATAATCCCTCTTCAGCACGTGGCGGAAAATATCCTCCGGGCAGGTAAAGCCGCAGTCTGCAAGGATGCCGCACACGTTAGGAGGAAGCTTCAGCCCCGCCGCCATCAGTACCGTGGAGCAGCCCATGGAAATACCCGCCAGATAAATGCTGCAGTCCGTTCCAAACCGGGCGGCGGCATAGTCGGCCCACATCTTACAGTCGTACCGCTCCTTCACCCCGAAGCAGATATACCTGCCCTCGCTGGTTCCATGGCTTCTCTGGTGGGGCACCAGAAGGTCATAGCCCTGTTCATGATAATAACGGTACAAATTGGAAAAATCGGTAAAAAATTCTGCCCGGTAGCCGTGCATCAGGATCATCAGCTTCTTTCCCGGTCTGCTGGCCGGGAGGTAAAAGGCAGACAGGCGGAGGCCGTCGTAGGAGGTCAGAATGATCTGCTCCGGCCTCTGATCCCGGAACCATCTGATCCCCTCCCGGATCAGACTGTCATACTCTCCATAGCTCTTTTTCATTTTCCTCTTTCCGGGAAAGCGAACCACGGAATAATAGAGGAAAAAGGCGGAGGCTCCCGCTATCGCCGCGAAGGGCGCCGCTGCTGCCGCTGCATAAATTCTGCTTTTCCTCATGATCGTCACCTCACATTTCCCAGCCCTGTAAAAATCCGCTTCACCGTCTCCCAGGCCAGCTTGGGACGTCTGTATTCATCCACAATCCCCTTGTTGTTCATCGTTCTGGGACGGTTTGAGAACCAGGAATCACATACCCTGCAGTCACAGAACTGCCAGATATAAACGCCGCTGCAGCCCTCCTGGGCAAAAATAGCGTTAAGCTGCTTCTCCAGAGCCTCCGCCTGATACTCTTCCGACCATTTTACCCTGTCAGGCGTGCGGTAACCGTAGACGGCCCCTGCGCCCACCTCCGTGATCAGGAAGGGCTTATCTCCTCCCCCGCTCTCCTTCTGCACCCACTCGTACAGATCTGACAGATATTCCTCCACAGGAGTGTCATGATACCACAGCGGATAGATATTGTAGGAGACCACCTCCGGCAGATCCAGACAGAGATCGGTCTTAAACTGGCAGCTGGCAAAGGAACGGGGGCGGAAAGGGTCAAGCTGGCGGATCAGCTCAAGCTGCTTTCTGTAGCACTCCCGGCCATACTCCGTGTGGCTGGCGCACTCGTTCAGGATTCCCCAGATGTAGATGGAGGGATGATTGTAATGGTTTTCGAGCATCTCCCTGATACAGTCCTCGCACTGCCGTTCAAAATGAGGATTGCGCATGTTTTCCTCCGAAAGGCCTCTGGCATGGTTTTCCTCCCAGACCAGAATACCCAGCTCGTCGCACAGATCCAGGAAGCGCTCATCATTGGGATAATGGGAGGTGCGGACAGAATTGCCGCCCATCTCCCGGATCAGAAGAAGATCCTGCTGCATGGCTTCCAGAGGCAGGGAGCAGCCGAACTGGGGATGATCCTCATGGCGGCAGAAGCCCTTGATCCGGAGCCTTTTCCCATTGAGCAGGATATTCTTCCCCTCCGTGCGCACTTCCCGGAACCCCACCCGGTCGGTCAGGTCGTCTATGGCCTCTCCATTTTCATTGAACAAAACGGCTGTGAGGAAATACAGGACAGGCTCCTCCGGGCTCCATGCCTGTGCCCCATCGAACGGCAGCTCACCTGACGCCGCCTCAAAGACGGCCTTTCCTGCCGCATCCGTCCGGACAGACGCAAGGGGCCGGGCCTCCCCGCTCCCGGCGCGGCAGGGCTTTCTGTCCAGATAAAATTCTACCCTTCCCGCAAAGTCCTCTTCCGTCAGGCTCCCCACCTTTGCTTTCACGGAAAAATACCAGCCTCCTTCTCTGTACACCGGGGTGAAAAACAGCCGGGACAGGTATGCCTCCCCAAGCTCCTCCATCACCACCGGGCGGGTAATGCCGCCATAGGTCTGGTAGTCGTTGGGCACATGCAGGGCCGACTGAGGGCCGAAGGAGTTGTCCACATACACCTCCAGCCTGTGCTCTCCCCAGGGCAGCCCCCGAGCCACCGCGTCAAAGGGCGTATAGGCGTTATAATGGCATGCGAGCTCTTTTCCGTCCAGATATATCTGCGCCGTATGGCTGACGCCCTTGAATTCAAAACGGACGCTGCCGCCGCAGACAACCGTTTTCTCATACCTGGCTTTTCCCCTGTATTTTCTGGTATCCGGGCAGGTCTCCCAGCAGCCCGGAACCATCATTTTTCCCTGAAAGCCCTCCCCTTCTTCCGGCAGCGTCTGAAAATCCCACAGACAGGAGGAAAGCTCCATGGTTTTTCTGATCTGGTGTGTCTCGAATGTTCTCAGCATATTCATACCCCTTCCTATGGATTTAGCTGGGTTCATTATAGCACTGTGAGGAAAAAAAATACAGGGGCGGAGAGAAACCGCAGCTACGATTTTTCTCCGCCCCGTCAGGCTTATTTTCACACTATTTATCAAAAATCTTCCGTTCAGATCTCATTTCCAGGGAAACGGGGGACGCCTGCAAGGCCTGCCGCGATCTCCTCATCCGAAGGAATGTAGTCGGTCATCTTCCCGTCATGGAACCGCTCGTAGGCAAACATATCAAAGTAGCCGGTTCCGGTAAGGCCGAACACGATGGTTTTCTCCTCGCCTGTCTCCTTACACTTCATGGCCTCGTCGATGGCAACGCGGATGGCATGGCTGCTCTCAGGAGCAGGAAGGATGCCCTCCACTCTTGCGAATTCCTCCGCCGCCTGGAATACGGAGGTCTGCTCCACGCTGCGGGCCTCCATGTAACCGTCATGGTAAAGCTGGGAGAGAATGGAGCTCATGCCATGATAGCGCAGGCCGCCCGCATGGCTGGCGGAAGGGATAAAGCCGCTGCCCAGGGTATACATCTTAGCCAAAGGGCACACCTTTCCGGTGTCGCAGAAATCGTACACGTATTTTCCACGGGTCAGGCTGGGACAGGATGCCGGCTCCACCGCGATAAACTGATACTTCCTCTCCCCTCTCAGCATCTCGCCCATGAAGGGTGAGATCAGTCCGCCCAGGTTGGAGCCGCCGCCCGCACAGCCGATGATCATATCGGGCACGATGCCATATTTGTCCAGGGCAGCCTTCGTCTCCAGGCCGATCACCGTCTGGTGGAGCAGCACCTGATTCAGCACGCTTCCCAGCACGTAACGGTAGCCCTCCTGTTTTCCTGCCGCTTCCACCGCCTCGGAGATGGCGCAGCCCAGGCTTCCGTTTGTTCCCGGATGCTCTGCCAGGATTTTTCTTCCCACCTCAGTAAATTCAGAGGGAGAAGGCGTCACCTTCGCTCCGTACGTCCGCATCACCTCCCGGCGGAAGGGCTTCTGCTCGTAGGAAACCTTTACCATATACACCTGGCAGTCCAGTCCGAAGTAGGAACAGGCCATGGAAAGCGCGGTTCCCCACTGCCCGGCGCCCGTCTCCGTAGTCACGCCCTTCAGGCCCTGCCGCTTGGCGTAGTAGGCCTGTGCGATGGCGGAGTTGAGCTTGTGGCTTCCGCTGGTGTTGTTTCCCTCAAATTTGTAATAGATTTTGGCAGGGGTCTGCAGCTTCTCCTCCAGGCAGTATGCGCGCACCAGAGGGGAGGGACGGTACATCTTATAAAATTTGCGGATCTCCTCCGGAATGTCGATATAAGCGTCCGTCTCGTTCAGCTCCTGCTTCACCAGCTCATCGCAGAATACGGGGCGCAGCTCCTCAAATGTCATGGGCTGCAGGGTGGCAGGGTTTAAAAGCGGGGCCGGCTTGTTCTTCATATCCGCCCGCACATTGTACCACTGCTTCGGCATCTCGTTTTCTTCCAGATAAATTTTGTAGGGAATTTCTCTGCTTCCTGACATAGTTTGGTTCTCCTTTCTTTTTTGTACAGATTTGTACAGAAAAACGCCTCACATCCTGCGTTAACAGGATGTGAGGCGGTAATAAACTGGTATTATCGCGGTACCACTCACATTGACTTGCGTCCACTCTCCCATACTTGCGTATGCTATGCACTTCCATGCACGCCGGTCTGATAACGGGTCCGGTTTCCCGCCGACGCCTACTTCATCATTCGGGCCGGCCTCGAAAGTCCATTCGGCAAAAACTCCCATACCGCGTTCCCACCATCGGCGGCTCTCTGAAATGCTTGCTGATGCTTACTACTCTTTCTCACAGGTTTTGGTTTTGTTGTTGCATATACAATATAACAGGAAAGCGATTCTGTCAAGGGCTTTTTTACTAGAGCGTGTTTGAAAATTATAAGTTTTTAGTCATTTTACCCAAATGAGTAT
>CAUWLJ010000158.1:0-7203 GCA_963559585.1 uncultured Eisenbergiella sp.
TACAGCAGCGCCAACAGCTTCAGCAAGGTATTCAAAAAATATAACGGCATTTCTCCTGGCCAATACAGAAAGCTCTGATCCTCTTTGCAAAAGCCCTTTTCTCTGAATGTGAGAATGGGGCTTTTGTGTTAATCAGGAACTGTTATCATAAAATCCAAAGAAATTCCCCTTGATTTCTATAATTTGTCCACAAACACTAAAAATCGGAAGATTTACACTGCCTTTTTTCAATGCTATTCTGAGTACACGTAATCAGAAATACAGCCAGAACGTATTCAAACAAAGAAAGAGGTGCATTCAATGGTTCCTGTCAATAAGAAAAGAAAAATTTCTTTCCGCTGTGCCGGGCAAAATCATCCCAAAAATATAAAAAGGAACATGCCGTTCTATATTATGTTTATTCCGGTATTCATCTATTTTGTAGTTTTCCGTTATGTGCCCTTATTTTTGTCCCTTATTATTTCGGTAGAAAAATACCAGCCAGCCAAGGGTATTTTTAACAGTAAATGGGCGGGGCTGGAGTATTACAGACAGTTTATTGATTCCGTCTTTTTCTGGAGATTAATACGTAATACTCTCGCTATTAACTTTCTACAGTTAACAATCGGATTCGTAGCTCCCATTATACTGGCCCTTTTATTAAATGAAGTGGGTCGGGCACGCTATAAAAAGCTGGTACAGACGGTTACCTATCTTCCCAACTTTATCTCCAGTGTAGTGGTCGTAGGTATGGTAGTCACATTTTTATCTCCAAGTACAGGGCTGGTTAATAATGTCCTTGCCCATCTGGGGTTTGAACGGATTAATTTTTTAACAGAGCCTTCCTATTTCTGGGGTATTTACACCATTATGACCATATGGCAGACTGCGGGATACAGCGCCATCATTTATCTGGCTTCCTTAACAAGTATCAGTTCTGAATTATATGAAGCTGCCAAAATTGATGGTGCGGGAAGATGGGCACAATTATTTCATATCACATTACCCGGCTTAGCCCCGACTATTGTTCTTTTATTCCTGATGAAAATCGGCAGAGTCCTTGATGTTGGTTATGAAACAATAGTCCTTATGTATAATCCAAGCATTTACTCCACAGCAGATGTAATCGGTACCTATGTATACCGAAGAGGAATACTGAACGGAGAATACAGCTTCGCCTCCGCAGTAGGATTCTTCCAGTCTGTTATTGGTCTGGCACTTGTATTATTCGCCAATATGGTAGCCAAAAAAACTTCGGAAACAAGTCTTTTATAATGGAGGATATCATGAAACTCAGCAAAGGCCGCATTATATTTCAGTGTATTAATTATACTATCCTGTTTCTGCTGATGGCTGCAGCATTATACCCGGTGCTCTACGTTTTTGCCGCCTCTTTAAGCAGCTTTGAATTCCTGGCTCAGGGAAAGGTAGGCATCATTCCCATGGGATTTACATTAGACGCATACAAAAGGATACTGTCCTATCCCATGATCGGGAGAGCTTATCTGAATACCATTTTTTATACGGTTGCAGGAACGGCCATTAGTCTGCTGCTCTCCTCACTGGCTGCCTATCCCTTATCCAGACGCCCTTTTTGGGGACAGAAATTTATGTCCGGCGTTGTCGTTGTCGCCATGCTGTTCAGCGCCGGCATGATCCCTACCTTTTTAATTGTCACAAAACTGAACATGTACAATACAATATGGTCTATCCTGCTGCCTACATCCGTTTCATCTTTCAATGTCATCCTTCTTAAAAACTTTTTTCAGCAGATTCCATATGAATTGGAGGAATCCGCTGCCCTGGACGGATGCAGCCAGCTAAAGATCCTATTCAAGATTATCCTTCCGCTCTCCCTTCCGGGCATGGTAACCGTAGGTCTGTTCTATGCGGTAGCCCAGTGGAACAGCTATTTCCCGGCTATGCTGTATTTGCGGGACAGAGAGCTTGTACCGATACAGATTATTCTGCGCGATATTGTGATCCAGAATCAAACGAACGAGCTGTCCATTGATTTGGTAAATGGTTCTGACCAGATCAGTGAATCAGCAAAATATGCCACTATTATGGTAGCCACTATCCCTATTATGATGGTCTATCCATTTATACAAAAATACTTTGTCAAGGGTATCATGGTCGGCTCTGTAAAAGGCTGATAACAGCCATTTTTCAACGGAAAGGAGGGAGTTCGACAAAAGGAAAATACAAGCCGGCCTACAGAAATTTTCATTTCATTTATTACAAGGAGGAAGTTATGGTAAGGAAAAAATTAACTGCACTGGCATTGACAGCGGCTGTCTCCATCTCTGCATTGGCAGGCTGCGGAAGTCCCGCATCAGACGGCACATCACAGACTGCGGAAAATACACAATCTCAGGCTGCATTAGAAGAATCCGTGGAAGAAAACACCGAAAATATCACAGTCAGCATGTTCCTTCAGGACTCAGCCGATCAGGCGATCAGCACAGATTTGCCTATTATTCAAGAAATAACCAAGCGAACCGGCGTTAACTTTGAATTTATACCCGCTCCTACAACCGAAGATCAGTTCCGGGAAAAATTTAATGTCACAGTCGCCTCCGGAGACATTCCCGATATTATGGTAAGCAACTATCGTGATGATATGATGAAGGTTGCTGAACAGGGTACGTTTGCCGCATTGGATGATTATATTAATGAATATGCACCCAATCTAAAAAAGATATTGGACGAACATCCTGAGTATATCAGAGATATAAGGGCAAACGATGGAAAAATTTACTTCCTGCCTTTTATCGGTGCAGTAAGAACCTTTAAAGTATGGATGCTGCGCGGTGACTGGCTGGATAAGCTTGGCCTGGACGCTCCTGTAACTCTTGATGACTGGTATAATGTTTTAAAAGCCTTCAAGGAACAGGATCCAAACGGTAACGGCGAAGCTGATGAAATTCCGTATACCACCAGAAATACGCAGGCCGGTGTTCTTGCCTTCATGGAAGCCTTCGGAATCAGCGGATTTGAAGCGAATGAACAATTCTTTATTGAAGACGGCAAGGTAAAATATGCCTATACAGATCCCCGGTGCAAACAGGCTCTTGAGTTTATCAACAAGCTTTACCGCGAAGGCCTGATCGATCCTGAATATGCAACCAATGATACAAACGTATGGCTTTCCAGACTGACGAATGAGGTCTCCGGCGCATGTCAGGATACCACAGCCCGTGCATATGCTCTTGGCACTCAGGTACAGGCCGCCAATGAAGGTTCTGACGCTTATTTCACCGTAGTTGCCCCTCCCCAGGGTCCTGACGGCACTTGTATGACCACCAGCCAGATGCAGCCCATCAGAGGCTATACGGCAATCAGCGCAGATTCTCCTTATATTAAGGAAATTGTGCAGCTGTTTGACTATTTCTACAGTGAGGAAGGAAGCCTTCTGATGAATTTTGGTATTGAAGGCGAAACCTATACCATGGAAAATGGAAAACCTGTCTACACAGATGTGATTGCCAAGGACGCGCAGGGCAGATCCATTCTCTCCATGCTGAATATTTACGGCCACAGAGAATGGGCATACCAGCAGGATATTGGCTATGAGGATGCCATGTTGGACGAAACCTACGTTGCTTACAGAAATGAAATGGAGCAGTACATCCGCCCTACCATTCCTGCCCTTTCTCTGACAGAAGAAGAAAGAGAAATTGTAAACAGCACTTATACTGAAATTCAGACCTATAAGGATGAAATGATTAACAAATTCATTATGGGAAAAGAACCGTTAGAAAACTTTGACAAGTTTGTTCAGACCCTGAAAGACATGGGAATTGATGATGTCCTTGCAGCAGAACAGGCGGCCTATGACCGTTATATGCAATAAAAAGGAGAAAACCATGAATATCAATCAACTGCATAATCCGGTTTGGAATCGTTCGGATAATTTACGGGATCCTTCCGTTTTCAAAACGAAAGACGGTTACTATCTGTTCTATTCCCGTTATTCTAACGGTGACTGGACCAAGCCGGAAGACTGGTCCATCGCCTGTACTTTTACAAAGGACTTTGTTCACTTTGAACATGACCGGGATATTTCAGCCAAGGGCTTTGCTTCACCGGGAGACGTAATCCGGTGGCACGGAGAATATCTGCTGCCTTATCAGTCCTATCCCGAAGTTCCCACTCTTTTATGCTACAGTATATCAGAGGATTTAAAGAACTGGTCCGACCCCGTTTTTTTTCTGGAGGAAGCGGCATCGCTTCCCTGGAATCAGGCCAACCGGGTAATCGATCCCACCTTCGTGGTGGATAGGGAACGGCTTCACTGCTTCTTTGTGGGTACTGACCGGATCCATTACACAAGCCCCATCAATCTGGTGGGCCATGCCTATACGGACGATCCTCAGCTCCAAAAATGGATCATAACCACCGTTGACAGCCCCCTCATCGGCGCCTGTGAAGAGGCTCCTGACGGCGCTGAAAATGTTACCGTTTTTCATAACGGAAAAGAATGGATCATGATATACAGCGAAGGATTGATCCACCAGCACTTGGCTTATATCACTTCGCCTGACCTGATCCACTGGGAAAATCGGAAAAAAATAGACATTCCAGGACAAAGCTGGTTAGAAGTAAGATACGGAGCGCCCTTTGTCTGGAAAGAGGATGACTGCTGGATGATGATACTGATGGGAGAGAATCAGCACAGCCATACAACCTTCGGGCTTTTATCCTCAAAAGACGGCTATCACTGGAATATGCTTGACCAGAAGTAACATCCGTCGCATTTACTCTCAATTTATGTAATTACAATCAACAGTTTTGTGCAGGAGCGTCACAAGGCTGTCAGAGACCGCAGCAGGAGAACCAATCCGTGTTTTCTTGCTGCGGTCAAATCAAAACATTCCATCATGGAGGTAAGCATGAAAATATATGTATCAAAAGAATCCCGGGGTGGAGACGGGACAAAGGATTACCCTCTCTCCTCACTGGCACAGGCCGCATCGATCGCCAAACCGGGGGACGAGATCATCGTTGCACCAGGAGTATACAGGGAGTATGTCAATCCCGCTTGTGCCGGTACCCCGGAAGCCCGTATTATCTACCGTTCGGAAGTAAAACACGGCGCTGTTATTACCGGCGCTGAGGAAGTAAAAAACTGGGAAAGATATGAAGGCAGTGTGTGGGTTGCAAGAATACCGAACGGCCTTTTTGGCGAATATAATCCATACACTGCAGAAATCTTCGGGGACTGGTATGATGCAGTAAAGCCAATGCACACCGGAGAAGTTTATCTGAATGACAAAGCTATGTATGAAACGGACTCTCTGGAGGAGGTACTGCATCCCTCCGTGTACAAGGGCTCCTGGGATCCTGACGGTTCCCTGTATAAATGGTATACCGTCCAGGAAGGCAATGAGACCGTAATCTATGCCAACTTCCGGGAATGGGATCCAAACAAGGAAAATGTAGAGATAAACGTCAGAAGAAATTGTTTCTATCCTTCTCAGGAAGGTATCGGTTACATTACCCTCTCCGGCTTCACCGTTACAAAAGCGGCAACGCAATGGGCTCCGCCCACAGCATATCAGGAGGGAATGGTTGGTCCGCACTGGTCAAAGGGATGGATCATCGAGGACTGTGACATTTCCCATTCCAGATGCAGCGGTATTTCTCTTGGTAAATATCTGCAGCCTGAAAACGACAACAAATGGGCCATTAAGCATACCAAAACCGGAACACAGACGGAACGGGATGCTATATGCCAGGCACAGCGCGAAGGCTGGACGAAGGAGCGCATTGGTTCTCATATCATAAGACGCTGCAATATTCATGACTGCGGGCAGACCGGTATTGTAGGGCATCTGGGCGGTGTATTTTCCATTATCGAAGATAATGAGATCCACCACATTAATAACAAGCAGGAGCTTGCCGGCGCAGAAATCGGCGGAATTAAGATGCACGCCGCCATTGACGTTATCATTCGCAGGAACAAATTCCACCACTGTGCCAGGGGCTTGTGGCTTGACTGGCAGGCACAGGGCACGCGGGTTTCTCAAAATGTTTTCTACAGGAATACGCCGCCGGATGGTACCGAATTTACGGAGCATCTGTCTGTTGCCGAAGATCTCTTTGTAGAAGTATCCCACGGGCCTACCCTGATCGATCATAACATCTTTTTATCAGAGGTTGCAGGCCGCCTGTGTACCCAGGGAATTGCCTTTGTCCATAATCTGATTGCCGGTTCCTTTGTTTATGTGGGAAATGGTACGGATAACGGCAGCAAGGTCTTTCCTTCCCCGCGTTATACCCCCTATCATGTTCCACACAGAACAGAAATCAATGGTTTTATGACGATCCTCCATGGAGATGCAAGATTTTATAATAATATTTTCATTCAGCAGCCTGTCCGAAAGCTGTTATTGGATTACGCAAAGAATCGAAAAATGGATCGGCTGGATCTGATGAACTATATTACAGGAACCAAGCCCTATGATGGCTTTCCAAACGCTGAAAAATATTTTACTCAATTCCAGGAAAATAATTATAAGATCAGGGAAGAAAGAGATAAATACTACGATCATTTACCCGTATATTCAGGAGGCAACCTGTATTTCAATGGAGCGCAGCCTTATGATGGGGAAAGCAGCTATATTCAGGACTCCGAAAATCATATCGATCTGAAGCTGGTTGAAAAAGATGGGGAACTCTTTCTTCACACGAACCTTTACAGCCATATGCCAAAGCAGACCTGTGAAACGGTTTCCACCTCGTTATTAGGAGAAGCCTTTGAACCGGAAGAATTGTTTGAAAATCCGGACGGTTCCCCGATTATTTTTGACACAGATTATTGGGGAAAACATAGACGGCCTACACCTGTAAGCGGCCCTTTTGAACTATATCAGGAAATGACCGCTATCCCTCTGTAAACAATACGATCAGTCAAAGACCTCGCTGCAGGCAATGGGGCATCAAGCTTGCAGCGCTACAGAGCAGCGGGGTTTTTGGCCCTCGCGTCAGCCGCCAAATATCCGTGTAAGCATGATTACCTGGCTCGTTGCTCACGGAAATATAAACCAGGCAGACAGGCACTGAAAAATCATCAGACGGGCATAAGCCTGTCCATCTCACAGCGGCCCGATCTGCAGCGCGGCAAACTTTTCTGTCAGCTCCTCCACCGTCATGTTCTTCCACCTGGCCGCCTCCTCCAGGCTCATCCGTCCGGCCTGCAGGAAGTCATAAATCTCACGG
>CAUWLJ010000159.1:0-6068 GCA_963559585.1 uncultured Eisenbergiella sp.
AAATAGTGTCCTGCTCTTCGTTTTTCTAACAATTTCATACCTGTTACGATACTTTGATTTCCATATGTTACTAATCCAATATCAAATCCTTTAACATACACACTATTAATTTGATTAATAAAGGGCACTGTTTCGCATATGGTTATATATCCTCCAACTGGACAAAAATCTCGGATAAGTCTTTTGTCAATCAAAATCTCGTTAGCTTTACACTGTTGCTTATACACAGCATACATACAATATATTGGGCATCCCATATCCACATGAATAAAACCCATAATTTCATTCTCGTATTGATCACCCTGACCACGAATCCCACTTATTCTTTCCTGATCAGCATAGTATTGTGCCGAACACATATGTAATTCTCCCATCTCTACCAAAGACTTTGCATATTGGGAATTTGGCCCTTGAAACTTAATCAGGTAAGGAATGTCTTCCATTATTTGTTCCAATTGTTCTAATTGTTCATTACTAATACCCAAATCAGCCTCCAAATATTTCTATAAATTTCCCTCTATAAACCAACATTTTTCAAACTCATTCATGTTCTTCATCTGATTATTAATGGTGAAAATATTGATTCCTCCTGCCACATTTTCTATAAATCTCAAGACACACAAGGAGGCCACCTTTTCCAGTGACCTCTATCATTTCTTACCGCAAAACAGTCATGCTTTTCTATTCTCCGCTGAATCATGCCTCTTTTTTACCAGCCAATGCACGAACTTCCTCTACAGATAACTGGGAAATCTCAGCAATATCTTCAAAAGACATTCCACCCTTTTTCAACAACCTGCTGGCTGCTTCTTTTCTTTCTTCTAATTTAGCCTCATTCCGCATATCCTCCATCGTCTTGCTCATGCCTGCTCTTCCCTTCTCTGCCTGTTTTATCAGAAGCATACACTCCCTTATCATACTTAAATATTATCACAGGCGCACTTTTGCTGCAAGGCTCATCCCAATTCAGGCCGCCTCCATCAGATCCTGCTCCAGAACCTCCGCCAGGAGTTTCCCTTTCTCTTCACCCAGCCGGATCACAACCTGATTTTCTTTCAGCTCTGCCAGGTTCGCTTTCCTTAGGACAGAGCTGTTTCCGGCCAGGACTTTCTCCCTGTCCGTAAGCTTTTCCGCCAGCTTATTCTGCCACTTTTTCAAAAAAGCCTCTATCTGCTCCAGTTCCTTCCCCTGACGGTTGTAGGCTGTCCTTTTCTGCCGTACTGTACCATCCGGTTCCACCTCCAGGGTATACCAGGCGCTCTGCAGGTCAGACGTTTTTCTAAGAAACAGGATATAGCTTTCCCTGCGGTTTATTCTGTCCCAGTAAGTGTCGCTGTCCCCCACGCAGTGATGCAGCTTCCGGCCTTCCTGCAGGATCTCTCCAAAACCGGATGGAATGACAATGGAATAGGTATCATCTGCATAATCATAAATCCCCTTCAGACTCTTCAGAACGGTTTCCGTTTCCGGGAATTTTTCCAGTATCTCTCCCATCCTGACGAGCAGTTCTTTATCCCCGGACCGCTTCACAAGATCGTCATGCCTCTGCCTGAGTTTTCTGCATCGGTACACAATGGGGTCGTTCCGGTCCATGCCAAGTCCTACAGCCATAGACAGATAATCCCGCCAGACAGCCAGAATTTCCCTGCCTGTCATTCCACTTTCCTTCATCTGCCGTTTCATATAATGGAATATCTGGACTTCGCTCATCCGGTCTCTGATAAATTTGAGATCCTCCGGATTGATCTGCTCCGCACAGAACCAGGAAATACTTTCGTCACTCAGCAGTTTTCCCGTGCCCTTTTCGTACCGGAGCCACTTCAAAAATCGGAATCCTCCATTATGTTCCCGCAGCCTTTTCAGCTCCATGGTATTGATCCCCAGCATTTTCCCCAGGCTCGTTTCCTCCTCTCTGAACAGGCTCCTCTGACCTGGATTGTTCATATACTCCTCTGCCAGACGGGTCAGCCCTCCTTTGGCTATCCGTTCCAGTTCCGGCAGCCTTTCCAGTTTTTCCAGATAGTCTTCCGGGTCTGCTTTCTTCTGAAAATGAAGATATTCCTTCAAGCCTGTTTTTCTCAATTCATTTCTGGCCAGATCCGGTATCGTCCTTCCATATACAGGCCCCTTTCCGTCATGGTAATAATAATATCCATAATAGGGAGAAGGTTCATCCCCTTCGATCCATCGGCTGTACTGCTGTTTATAAACGCCATAATAATAACTGCGCATCCATCTCCCTTCCCTGTTATAAAGAATCCTCCGTTTCTCAAAACAGAACTTCTCCGGGCGGCCGGGTTCCTCACTGCTGTATGTTACCCCTGCCGAAAATACCCTGATCATTACGCCGTCTTTACACCTCTGCATCAGATAGACAGAGTCCTCGCGTGCATTTACTGCGCGGAATTTTCCCAGGGCCTTGTATACGATCCTGTGGCGGCATACCGGACATCTTCCCGCCCTGTTATGACGTGGATTCCGGATCGGAACCTCCGCTTCACACCAGGTACAGTATCCATGGTCAGCGCCCCTGCGCACATATCTGTAAAAGATAAAGTTTTCCTGAATCCCGGTTTTATAAACCCATCTGTCCCAGTCTTTTGGCAGTTTCGGCGTCTGCCCAAGATCCGCATCCCACCTTTCTATCTGCCTTCTGTATTTCCTGTGCAGTTCTTCCTTCCGTACCTGAAGCTGGTATTCCAGCAGCCCGGGAAAGCCTCCCTGATGTCCCTTCAGATACTGCCGGATTAACTCATAGTCTTTTCCGCTGATCCATTTTCCCTCTGAACAGTGCACATAAAAGGGCCAGGGCAGCATATCCAGCTTTGCGGCAAGCCATTTCCCCGTCTCACACTGGCAGGTCAGGAACTGGCGCTGTTCCCTGTCTATATATAAATCAAAGGCAGCTTTCCGGGAACCCATACGGAGGTATTCTGTAAGATAAACCGCCGCATGCAGGATCCCTCTTTGAACCTCGCACCGCAGATAGAGCCCGTTTTGGTACCGCTGGCAAGGCGTTCCCCTCCAGTATCCTCCGACCTTTTCCGGAACATCTGCAGCCGCCAGTGCCATGATCTCCCCGGTTGCCCTGAGTTTTCTTATTTTCATCAGCTCTTTTTTCTTCATGTTATACTATTTCCTTCCTGTTAAATTTTCATCGTACCATTGTCCGGGCAGGATCTTTTTCCATCCACCTCTGCCACGGCGATCTGCAGGATTTTTCCCGTTTCAGGATCTTCTGCGCAGTGGAATCCTTTCTCCCCACAGTCCGCCTTCTCTGTCACATTCTTTCCCAAATGAAACTGATATCCCCGGCATATCAGCCCTTTCTGGAACCCTTTATACGCTGTCATTGATCCTTCACTCCTTCCTTCATTTCTTATTTATTTTCCAGCCGTTATCCGGCATCCGGGCACAAAAAAAGCAGGAGGGATTCTCTTTGTCTGATGTCCGTCTGATACACGGACCAGAATCCTTCCCGCAAATGATAAAATAAAAAAACGGCAATACAGCCCTTCAGGCACAGTATCACCGGCGTACAAACTTTACAACGTATGCAATACAGGAATATCCCTGCCCGCAGAGATTTCCCTGCTTCTGCATAAAACCAAAATCAAGAACAAGGTAAGCGTACCATGGGCGGAAAGATGTGTCAAGAACCTTCAGAAAATCAACTGCTGGAAACCAGCCTTCACACTCAGGAAATCAACTTGTGGAACTCATTTCCACAAGTCTGTTTCCCAGGGTTCTTTCATTCCGGGAAAAAATGTTCAAGCACATCCAGGCTGTCCTTTGCCGTATAGCCCCAAAGCACGGAGCTCAGCGCTTCTATCGCCTCCTTCCGCCTCCGGTAATAGGTGCGTATGCTGATGTCTCTGATGTGGGGGTACAGCTTTTCAACAATTTCTTCTACATTGAGCAGTTTGTGCGGAGACAGAAACGTATAATACAGCAGCCAGTAATAATCCTCCCCGTATTTGTGCTTTTCCCGAAGCAGGAGGATGGAAGAATCCAGAAGCTTCAGCATGTTCCGGCTCCGTTCTATGCTTTTGGCATGCCGTTCTATTTCACTTCCGCCAAGATCCGCCCCGGCACAATAGATCGATTCCAGAAAATCATCCACCGAACTTCCGTACTCGATCCGGAATCTGCCACACACCTGCTGCACCGACAATTCCAGGCTCCAGACCACATCCCGGTATTTCTTTAACAGCATCCAGGTATCATGATAGATCAAACTTTCTTTTTCCTCGGCTTTTTTGTTCATCTTCATTTCCTTTCTTCCGGTAATTGGGCAAAACAGAAGGACAGGCGGATGAATGCTCTGCCTGTCCCGGTCATTGGTATGTCAGATTGTATGTCCAGATATTTTATCCGGCCTATCTGTCCGCAGCATATAAATCATGGTTCGCCTGCAGTCCATAGGCATTGTCCATTGTCAATGGCGCGTTCAATAATACGGTGAGCAGGTAAGCCTTCATATTCTGGATACTGGCCGTGTTTTTATGCAGGCTGTCCATCACATACCGCATGTGCGATGCGTTCAGCCGCAGCAGCCTGTCCCGCAGGATTTTGTTCGGATATGTTTTTTGGCCGATCCTCACAGGGCCTTTTTCAAGGCACAGTGTTTCTGCCATAAGCTCAACCAGTTCATCCAGGCAGGCGGTGCGCATAGAGCCATACTCCTGCTTCAAAATGTCATATTCAATATGTTCCCTGATAAGCTCAGCATATTCAGACATGGTAAGGCTGTCTGATGGATAGATGGATGGATAGATGGAGTCTGTCTTACTTTCATCAGGCTTATTATAATCAGTCTTATTAGGCAGCCCATTCTGGCAGGTCTTGAGCTGCACGTTCTGGCAGGTCTTGATCCGCCAGATCTGGCGGGTCTGGGCTTTCACTTCTGACGCTTCCTCCTGATCCGGCTCCCTGGAACCAGTATCCGCCTCTTTGAAACCGGAATCTGACTTTTCTGTGCCGGTCCAGACCTGCCAGATCTGGCGGGTCTGGGAGGATGCACTGCCGGAAGATTCAGGGGAAATTCCCTCATATCTGCGCTCTTTTGAGCAGTCGGAGGGCTGTTTCTGCCCAGTCCGGGCAGTATTTCCTTCATTTCCGGCATTCCCCTCTGCCGCTTTACCCTGGCAGAGTTGCCAATTCTGGCAGGTCTGGAGCTGCACGATCCGGGTCTCCTGAAACCGCTGCTCCTCCATTTCCGGTTCAGCCTGCCTGGCTGTATCTGCCGCCCCCTGTACGGAAACAAAATTTTTCAGATAAATGATATTCGGCTTTCCAAGCCCCTGGCGCCTTTTTTCAACCAGGCCGGCCCCGGTTCTGGAATCCAGTTCATTCATAAGGCGGCCTGCCTTTCTTTCACTGCAGGCGAAAGTTTCCATCACATCCTCCAGCGTAAAGATGATATAAACTCTGTTCTTTTCATCAAACCATCCGTTTTTCATGGACAGCGACATTCTTTCCAGCATAACCCCATACAATATCTTGGCGTCGCTTGAAATCCCGCTGAATCTCTTATCCGTGATCAGGAGCTTAGGCAGCCGGTAAAAGCTGAACTGTTCCGCCTGTGCCCCATAAAAATAATCAAGCCCTATTTCATTCATCTTTTGATCCCTTCCCATAAGCCGTTTCTGTCACTTTACAGCCTTTCCACCGGCAAAATAAAGAGCCAGTGCCTGATCCACTATCCTGTCAACTTCCTTCTGGCTCATCTGTTCCGCAAAATATTTTTTATAAATATCCGGTTTTATCCGGTATATAACCGGCTTTTGCGCTTCCGGCTTTACCGCTGTCTGCTTTTCATCTGCCAGTATGATCTGCCTTACCAGTCCCTCGTCCAGCGCCCCGGCATTCCTGCGCAGTTCACACGCATTCTGCCGGGTTATCCTGCCAGCCTCCCTCTCCAGCACCAGTGCTGTCATTTCCTGCTCTTTGTCCGTCAGGTATGATAACACCACCCCGCAGGAAAGCGTAATTTCTCCACTGTCAATACGCTGTTTGAGAGCCGGAACCAGTTCATGTATCCGAAGGTAATTTGCCACCATCCGCCC
>CAUWLJ010000160.1:0-5386 GCA_963559585.1 uncultured Eisenbergiella sp.
TCCAGGCATTAGCCCTAAAAGCGTTCTTTTTTTACGGGACTTTTTTCACAGCCCCCCGTCTCCCCGCCCATCCGGTACCTCCCCGGCGTCATCCCCACCCTTTTCTTAAACACATTGCAGAAATAATGTTCATCCGAAAACCCCAGCCTGTAGGCGATCTCCTTCACCGACAGGGCGGTGTTGCGCAAAAGCAGGCAGGCGGTGTCCGTTTTTCTGCCAAGCACGTATTCATAGGGAGTCTGGCCAAAGGCCTTTCCGAAGACCCGCGTCATCTGGGAGGTGGAGAGGCTCACTGTCTCCGCCAAATCCCGGACTGTGATATTTTCATAGATATGGGCGTCGATATATTCCCTGATCAGAAGTGCAGGATCCGGGGAAGCCGCCCCATCCTGCTGCCGGGCCATCTCCCGCTCACGGAGCTTTAACAGGATCTCATGGAACAGGAGCATCGTGCGCTCGGCCAGCCTCCCCCGGTCTGAGTCCCTGCTTTCACACACCCTCAGGAATTCCTGAAAAAGCGGATACAGCGGGCAGTTTTCAAAAAGAACCCTTCTTTTCAGGCCATAGCATTCCACCAGCGTATCGCTCAGGCTCCCGGTGATGTTCATCCAGATTTTCTCCCAGGGATTCTTCTCGTCTGCATAGTACCGGTGCTTTGTACCGGAAGCCAGCAGATAGACATCGCCCTGCCTGGCGTGGCAGACTCGTCCTCCTGTCTCAATCCATCCTTCCCCGCGGATCACATATTCCAGGCAGTTCACCCCTGATTTCTCCCTGGCAATGCTGTATCTGCCATCCGGATAGGTAATGCCTGCCATCTCGATTCCAAAAAGCCCCTCATCCGGAAGCTGCCCCGGAAGGAAGGTAACGATATACTCCCGTCCCGTGTGCTCCCTGTGTTCTGCTTCAAAAGGCTTCCTGTACCTTGTTCCTGAACCTGTTCCCAGTCCTCCTCCCGGGCCTTTTCCCGGCTCCGCCTCCGTGCGTCCCGCATATTCTCCTTCGATATGATCTGCCTTCTCCATCATGCGCGTATTCCTCACCGTTTTGCTTCTATTTTCTATTTTCTTTCGTCTATTATAGCAGTATACTTCAATCACGAAAAGGCCGCAGGCAAACCTTTTCTGTGCTGCCGCGGTACAGGCGGCTTCTTCTCACCCGCCGAAGCAAAGCTCACCACATGGAGGTAAAAAATGACGAACATACCGAGACCTGAACATCCCCAGCCCCAGTTTGAAAGGGCAGACTGGGTGAATCTGAACGGAACCTGGGACTTTGAATTTGATTTTGGCGTAAGCGGAATGGAAAGGGAGTTTGGAAAGAGGACAGACTTCAAGGAGCAGATCCTGGTTCCCTTCTGTCCGGAAAGTGATCTGAGCGGCATCGGATATAAGGATTTCATCCCCGCCGTATGGTATCACCGCACCGTGAACGTGACCGCCGGGCAGCTTGCCGGAAAGGTGTACCTGCATTTCGGCGCAGTGGACTATGAATGCCATGTATTCGTAAACGGTACGGAGGCGGGCAGCCACAAGGGAGGCTACGTTTCCTTTGCCTTTGAGATTTCTTCCTATCTAAAAGAAGGGGAAAACCATATCGTGGTATACGCTCAGGACGATACCAGAAGCCCCCTGCAGCCCATCGGAAAGCAGTCTGACCGTTTCGCCTCCTATGCCTGCTCCTACACCAGGACAACGGGAATCTGGCAGACCGTGTGGATGGAGTTCACCCCCGTCTCCCACATCCTCAAAGCCCAGTATTATCCCAATATCGCAGAGGGCAGCCTTACCATCAAGGCCTGCGTGGAGGGTGAGGGCACGCTGAAGGCCGCAGCCTCCTATGAGGGAAAAGAGTGCGGAGCTGCCAGCGCGAAAACCGTATCCGGCAATGTGATGCTCACCCTTCCCCTCTCCGAGGTTCATCTGTGGGAGGCGGGAGCCGGACGTCTGTACGATCTTACTCTCACCTTTGAGGAAGACACCGTGCACAGCTATTTCGGCATGCGTGAGGTGAAACTGGACGGATACCGCTTCCTGATCAACGGCAAATCCGTATTCCAGAGGCTGGTTCTGGATCAGGGCTTCTATCCCGACGGCATCTACACCGCCCCCTCCGACCAGGCGCTGCAGAACGATATCCGCCTTTCCATGGCCGCAGGCTTCAACGGAGCCAGACTGCACCAGAAGGTTTTCGAGCCCCGCTTCCTCTACCACTGTGACCGCATGGGTTATCTGGCCTGGGGCGAAATGGCAAACTGGGGCTTTGACCACTCCTCCTATACCGGCTATGAGGCGTTCATTCCCGAATGGATCCAGTCCATTGAAAGAGACTTCAATCATCCCGCCATCGTGGGCTGGTGTCCCTTCAACGAGACATGGGATTACCAGGGACGCAGGCAGGTGGACGGCATTCTGAATCTTACCTACCGCATCACCAAGCAGTACGACACCACCCGCCCCTGCATCGATACCAGCGGCAATTTCCATGTGGTGACGGATATTTATGATGTGCACGATTATGAGCAGGATCCGGAAAAATTTGCAGCCACCTATCAGCAGTTTAAGGAGGAGGGCAGATTCCACGACCGCTTCCACGAGAGACAGAATTATACCGAAGGGCTTCCCTTCTTTGTCAGCGAATACGGCGGCATCAAATGGGCCATGGATACCTCTGACGAGAAAGCCTGGGGCTACGGTGACGGGCCGAAGACCGAGGAGGAATTCATCGCCCGGTACAAGGGTCTGACCGAGGCTCTCCTGTCCAATCCCAGAATGTTCGGTTTCTGCTATACCCAGCTCACCGACGTGGAGCAGGAGCAGAACGGCATCTATACCTATGACCGGAAGGAAAAGGTGGATGTGAACATTTTCAGGCAGATCAATGTGCAGAAGGCGGCTATTGAGGACTGACGCTGTAAAAATAACCCGAATGGCGGGCCGCAGGCGCTGAAAAGCCGTCTCGGTCATGAACTGCCGGCGCAGCCTTCCGGGAAGCAGGCCGCAGTCCTGCCTGTCGATCCTTCAACTCAAGTTTCAAAAGAGCCCCTGCCATACCCCGAACAGGTCTGGCAGAGGCTCTTTGTCCGTCTCAGCTTCTATTTTCCATCCTTCTCCCCGATCCTGCAGATGATCTTCTTATAGATCCTTCTGAGGAAGAACAACGTCATGCACAGGGACATCAGCTCTGCAATGGGGAAAGCCCACCACACGTTGTTCACATTTCCGGTTTTTGCCAGAAGGAAGGCCGCAGGCAGGAGCACCACTAACTGTCTGGCCGCCGAGACCACCAGGCTGTAAACGCCGTTGCCCAGCGCCTGGAACAGGCTTCCGATCACGATACAGAAGCCGGCAAACAGGAAGCTTAGGCTGATGGTGCGAAGCGCCGGCACGCCGATCTGCAGCATCTGGGCCGATGCGTTGAACATGCCCAGCAGCTTATCCGGAAAAAGCTGGAAGATCAAAAGTCCCACCACCATAATGGACACGCCGTAGGTCACGCTCAGCCTGGTCACATGGGTCACACGCTTCCGGTTTCCCGCCCCGTAGTTGTAGGCGATAATGGGCACCATACCGTTGTTCAGACCGAACACGGGCATGAACACAAAGCTCTGTACCTTGAAATACACGCCGAACACCGCAGTTGCCGTGGAGGTGAACTGAATCAGGATCAGGTTCATGCCGTAGGTCATCACCGAGCCGATGGCCTGCATGATGATGGAGGGCACGCCCACCGCATAGATCCTTCCGATCATCTGCCTGTCAGGCCGGAAGCCGCGGAAGCTGATATGAATGTCATGATTGACCTTCAAATTAAAGAAGATGGCAAGCCCGCCTGCCACGATCTGGCCGAAGATGGTGGCTGCCGCCGCTCCCGCCACTCCCATTTTGGGAAACCCGAACAAACCGAAAATCATGATGGGGTCAAAAATAATATTGATGATGGCTCCTGTTGCCTGAGTGATCATGGTATACATGGTACGTCCCGTGGACTGCAGCAGCTTCTCAAAGGTCATCTGAATAAACATTCCGATGGAACAGAAGCAGACGATGGACAGATAGCTGATGCCGTAGGCCACGATCTCCTCATCCCGGGTCTGGCTCAGATAGAAGGGGCGGACCGCCGTAAGGCCTACGATCAGGAACACCGCATAGGAAACAACGGCCAGGAACACTCCATTTTCCGCCGCTTTATTTACGCTCTCCTGATCTCTTTCTCCCAGGCTTCTTGACAGGATGGCATTAATTCCAACTCCTGTTCCCGTTCCCATCGCAATCATCAGCGACTGGATAGGGAAGGCCAGCGAAACCGCCGTCAGCGCGTTTTCACTGATCATGGACACGAAAATACTGTCCACGATATTATAAAGAGCCTGCACCAGCATGGATATCATCATGGGAAGCGCCATGGACAGAAGCAGACGGTTCATGGGCATGGTTCCCATCTTGTTTCCGGTCTGCCTGATCTGCTCCGGGCTCTCCTGCACTCCTTCATTTCCCGCATTCCTTCCTGCGGGCTGTAATCCTTTCTTTTCTCTCATTTGTACCTCTTTTCTGCGCCTGCGGCCCTTTCCCAGGCGCACGCTGCCGCTTTGCAAACAAAATGAAAACGCTTCATTATAGAAGAAGGCGGAAAAATTTGCAAGCGGTTTTCAGACCGCTTCTCGCCATTTTCTCCCGTTTCTGGTATACTGACAGCAGATTTTCCATTACCGTCCGCAGGCCGGTAAGCAGCAATTTTTCCCACGCCGGAGCATCCTGTTCCGGCGAAAATAAGAGGAGGAGCAGATCATGCAGTTAAAAGAATATCTGAAAGAAGCGGCCAGTGTGCGGCCTTCCAAAAGACAGCTTGACTGGTATGCCATGGAGGGGTATGCTTTCGTCCATTTTTCCCCCAATACCTATACCAATCTGGAATGGGGAAACGGGGATGAGCCGGAATCCATTTTCAACCCGGCAAAGCTGGACTGTGACCAGTGGGTAGAGGCCATCAAATCGGCGGGACTGAAGGGGATGATACTCACAGCCAAGCATCACGACGGCTTCTGTCTGTGGCCGTCCAGGTATACGGAGCACAGCGTAAAGAACAGCCCTTTTCAGGGGGACGTGGTAAAGGAAGCTTCCGATGCCTGCCGGAGGGGCGGGATCAAATTCGGCTTCTATCTTTCTCCCTGGGACAGGAACGCTTCCTGCTACGGCACGCCTGCCTATAACGATTATTTCTGCAATCAGCTCACAGAGCTTCTCACGGGTTATGGGGAAATTTTCCAGGTATGGTTTGACAACGCCTGCGGAGAAGGCCCCAACGGCAAAAAGCAGGAATATGATTTTCCCAGATATTTTGACCTGATCCGTAAGCATCAGCCGGGCGCGGTGATCTTCAACGATTA
>CAUWLJ010000161.1:0-5084 GCA_963559585.1 uncultured Eisenbergiella sp.
TTCCGATCAGATACTCGGTGATCTCAGCCTTGTATGCTTCCTTCAGCTCGTTGTAGTACGCATCTACACCATTTTCCGGAATGACATTTGCTGAAAACACGTACTCTGTTCCAGGAGTTGTAACGTTTTCTTTATATACTTCCATGGCAGCATCAGAAGGATAAGCGGGCACTGTCGCATACTTTGCCATAATGGAAGCCCCTTCATCACTGTAGCAGCAGAACTTCAGGAAATCAAAGGCAGCCTCCTGCTTCTCACTCTTGGCATTGATGCAGAAAGGATCTGCTCCTCCAACGGTAGTTCCTACCGGAACATCTTCAAAATGAGGAAGCGGAACTGCACCCCATTCAAAGTCAGGGTTGGCATCCGGGAACAGAAGGAAGGTCCAGTCACCGTTCAGCATCATGTAGGTTTCACCCTCTGCAAATACAGCGTTTACATCGAACGAACCAGACATTTCCTCAATGCTCATGTTGGACTGATCTTCATTGTAAATCCGGTTCAGGAACTCTGCGTACTCTTTGGTTCTGGTCAGTTCCTCATCTGTCAGAAGCTCCCCTGCCGCAACTGCACCAGTATTCATGATCCAATTCACTGCAAGGCCGCCCCTCTTGCCGTCTTTAGTCAGCTCTGCACACAGATCAGCATACTCATCCCATGTCAGATCAGTGGGAACCTCCACGCCCGCCTCATCAAACAGGGTCTTATTGTACCATAACAGCCAGCATGTCTTCTTACCGCAAAGGCCATAGGTTTTACCATCCAGCTTGAACGCATCAGCCATAGGGCCATATACCGAAAAATCAACATCATTGGCAGCCATCAGATCATCCAGCGCCAGAATAGCGCCGCCCTGTGCCATCTGTCTTACCTGATCATCGGTTCTTACCCAGAAGCAGTCAATATCAGCTCCGCCGGACAGCATGACCTTAATCTTGTCATCGTAATCATCGTTTGCAATGATAGAAAGCTTAACCTCAACCTCATCCTGAGATGCGTTGTAAGCCTCCACCCACTCCGTTGCAATCTTTTCAGCATCGGAATGCTCATAGAAATTCAGAATGATCTTGTCCCCGGAAGCGGTGTCCTCTGCTGCATCCTCCGCTTCGTCAGCAGGGGCCGCAGATTCTCCGGCGGACGCTGCATCCCCTGTGGTCTCAGAACTGCCGCATGCGGTCATTCCAAGTACCATTGCCGCACTCAGAAGAAGTGCCAGTACTTTACTCTTTTTCATGTTCATACCTCCCATGGTAATTGTGAAAACGTTCTTAACGAGTCTTCCTGCAAAAGCATGTTTATTAAACACTTTTGCTTTCTGACATCATCTTATGGTATATATAGCAATCTGCATAGGACGATATTTTATCAACCTATCTCGTCCCGATCATACATCATAACAACATATGGATGATCCGGGTCGTACCCTGCCATTATCTGCCTGTTTTATCCACCATAAAACGTCTCATTCTGTTTCCACCAATAGCTCCCCGTCAAAAGCATCCAGTACCAGCTCTTTTTCCCACCTTCTTTCACTTAACACTCCATATCCCTTCTTTTCCAATGGGATTCTGATCGTATCTGATGTGGTATTGACATAAAAGTTCTCCCCCTCTGAAAGGGAACGGACTACAACTCCGGCCGGCATACAGATCCCGGCTGCTGTCTGCCCCTCTTTCGCCAGCTGATCATAGATCCAGCTCAAAGCCTGTGCATTTGCCTCAGTGGCAAGATAGTATGCTGTCCCCTTACCATACTGATTCTTGGAAACGGCACAAAGCCCTTTTTTCTCAAAAGAAGCAAAGCATTCTGCCCCCTGCGGTTCAATTTCCTCATAATAATCTACCGTTACCGATACAGAACCGTCTGCGTTAGCAATGGTCAGCTCTTCCCGACTCCCGTATCCTGCCGCACTCCGATCCTCTTCAAACATGCTGGGAACATGCTGTCCCGTTCTGTAAAAACCGGCGATACGAATTCCAAACACATCGTTTAAGAATCCCGGCTGGGGCGTATCAAACACCTGCCCCTCCTCATTTACCTTTGCGGAATATCCTGTCATGATCACGATGCCCCCTTTTTCCACATGACGCCTCACATAGTCGGCCCCCTTCCGGCCGATCAGGGCACAGGCCGGTATTACCAGCAAACGATAGTCTCCCTCCGCATATTCCAGATTGATCAGGTTGCAGTCCAAATTTCTTTTATAAAAAATTTCAAAGGCCTCCTGTACCTGCTTTTCATATGGCGTTTTGTAATTATCCTTTGCGTATGCAAAAACAGCCGTGGTGTCATAGCTGTAAGCAATGGCCGCTTCTGGTCTGGGAAGATAGGGCAGATGATACCGTTCCAGCTTTTTGAAATCGGAAGCGATCCGCGCAAATTCTCTGTACTTCTTTCCGGCAGTTCCATCATGATCGAGAAGGCCATAGAAATACTGCTCTTCTCCGTTCAGCATACTTCTCCATGTCCAGGCAAGCACCATCTGCGTCCTATATATTAAACATAAAAATGCGTACATACGAATCAATCCGTCCGGCCCGGCATACCCACCGAATGTCCCTGTCTGAAATTCCAAACACCACATAGGCTTTTCACATTCTGCCTGTCTGTGTGTCATCAGCATCAGGAAACGCACCAATTCTTTGTCTGAATCCGGATTGATGCCCGGATAAAAGCCTATTCCGGGGTGATCCACAAAATTCCTGCAGCCTTTCATATAATCAAATCCAGGAGTAAGGCTCTCCGCCACATGATTCATAGAGGTGGGAATTTCCGGGGCAATCGCTCCAACCGTATCGTGAAGCTTCGTGATAAACCGGAGCACCCCATCGCTGTAAAACCGCTTCATATCAAGCCATGCTTCCGGCGCGCCCACCTCAATTTCATTCTCGGGAAGATAAATATCCTCAAAAGAACGCAGTCTTCTGCTCCATCTCTGCGTTGCCCAGGCTCTGTTCAGATTATCGATTGTGCTGTACTTTTCCTCCAGCCATTGAATGAAACATCTGCGTGCGCTTTCAGAAAATGAAACGTATCCCGCCCCCAGTTCATTGCACAGGCCAAATCCAATCAACGCATGATGATCTTTGTAACGCTCTGCCAGAACAGACGCGAAACGCAGCGCATATTTCTGATACTGCGGCTCATCCACATCCTCCATATACCGCCGCAGACTGGCCTGCCACAAGCCGCTTCTGGTATGAATATTGCAGTCAGGACATTTTTCGTGTACCCAGACAGGCGCCGGGCGCATAGATACGTCAAGGAACACACCGATTCCTGCCATCTCAAAGGCATCCATTACTTCATCGAACCACTCAAATGTGTATATGCCGTCCTCCGGTTCATAGCTGTCCCAGCATAAATGTCCAAGACGGACTGTGGTGAACCCGGCGTTTTTCATCAGTTCAATATCCGTTTTCCACCTTTCCTTTGTCCAGTCATGAGGATGATAATTGGTTCCCACATATAAAGCCATATCTCTGATTCCTCCCTGTTTCCGTTTCACCGCAGCAAATGCCGCCTTCTCCTTCTGTTCCTGAAATACCTTGTGATATACAAAAAGATACCCTTCCGGGTACCCTCTGCAGCATCAAGCATTTTTATTATTTCACATAAGCCGGACAGTGCATAGGACTATCTTTCGGCCACCTTACTCCCTCGGCCCGAAAACCTCATTTCTTGCATTTTTGTAAGCCTCCATCGCTTCGTCCAGTGTACAGGCCTCTTCTATATAAAGCTCCGCATCCTTTTTAAACATATCCATCATCTGGTTATATCCCTTCCACATGGGCTGCTCCGCAATTCTCTGTGTTTCAAAAAATACATCCGTGTTCTTCCCCTGAACCGAATCCGCATAAATCTGTCTGATTTCTTCGTTTGACCAGGCTGGTATGATTCCATTTCTGGCATATATCTCTGCCCCCTCCTCGCCGCACAGAAATTTCAAAAATTCAAAGGCTTCCTCAGGATATTCGCAGGCTGTAGTCATTCCAACAAACTGGTACATTCCCACGGTTGTCCCTTTTTCCACTCCTTCCGGCACCGGCAGAGGGGCTATGTCCCAGTCCGGCATAGAATATCCCGCCTCTTCATCCTCAAGCAGCATATTCGCCAGCCATTCGCCATTAATCAGCATTGCAATATTGCCTTCTTCAAAATCATATCTGTTATCATCGTCTCTGTCCTTAACTATTTCGTATGGCACATGGCTTCCCGAATCATACAGCTTCTTCGTCAGCGCAAGGCTCTCTTTGATCGGATCCAAATCATCATCTAATAAATAGCATCCCTTCTGTATGGCGCTCATATGATAGATCCATGGAAGATAATAACCTCCCCATACTGTATTTTCCCCTTCCTCTGAAAACATTTTTTGTGAAAGCTTCAAGTATTCTTCCCATGTCATCTCCTCAGGATAAGGAACTCCGGCTGCATCAAACAGTTCTTTATTATAATATAAAACCCAGCTCGTGCTCCTCGCCGGAAGGCCATAATATCCTCCCTCGTATTCGATTTCGTTATACATATTTCCGTATGCTGTTACATCCAGATCACTCCTGTGTATGTAAGGACTCAGATCCAGCAATACCCCTTTATCCTGCAGCGCCAGCAGATTGGTATTCCCACGCAATCCGATCAGATCCACTTTTACTCCCGGAATATAGCTTTCTATCCACTGTTCATGCAGATCGTTTGGTATGATATGAAGCCGGACCGCCTCTCTGCCTTTTAGGGAATTGTAAGCCTCCACCACCTGGCTGACATAATTCTCCTCATCGCTCCATGTATAAAAATCCAGCGATACATTCTCCGATTCCCAGGTACGCTGTGCCTGCTCTCTGGCCTCCTCCTGCATCTTCTCCTCCCCGCCGCAGCCGCTCAGCCATAATACAGTCAGAGTGAATACAACCACGACGTTTAAAATGAATCTGGTATATTTTATACCGAAAATTCTTATATCCATTTTTCTACACTTGACCCTTTCCTATCCACTATGGCATACTACAGAATAGTAGATATTTTATACCCAGTTTACCCCATCCCACTCCCAAATTCAACGCAAAGAGGAACATGTGATGTTT
>CAUWLJ010000162.1:0-4956 GCA_963559585.1 uncultured Eisenbergiella sp.
CGTCCTATTATATACGGTCTCTGCTTTCCTAAGCAACCCCCAATCCGTCTGCAGGAAGAGTAAATGTAACAGCTCAGCCCGCGCCCACGGAGCAGCCTGTTGCTGCTCCACAAAACGCCCCTTCGGAGCTTTTAGTTACTGTTCACAGCAGCCTCGAACGCCTGCCGGCACTTTATAAAGATATTTTGTGTCATAGCTGGTTGCCGCAGTTGTTAGGTATCTGTATGATTGATGTATGGATGTTGTGTGATAAACGTGTTCAGAAAATGTTATTATAGAAACGCAAATACATATAAATTGACTTACAATGGATCCCTGCGTCACATGATAGTAAAAGGAGAAAAGATTAAAAATGAACCCATATATGATTGAAACGCGTCATCTGACAAAAACATACGGTGGAAAAACTGTAGTTTCAGATTTAAACATGCACATCCGCAGTAAAAGTATTTATGCACTGTTGGGGCGAAACGGAGCCGGAAAAACAACCACAATGAAGATGCTATTAAATCTCATTCGTCCAACATCCGGAGAAGTTCATCTTTTCGGAGAAAATATCAAAAACAAGGAAAAAGAAATACTTCCCCGTATCGGCTGTCTTATTGAAAATCCGGGATTCTACGCAAATCTGACAGGCAGTGAAAATCTGCACATTTTTGCAAAACTCAGGGGAGTAACAAAATGTAATGCCATACAGGAAGCATTAGATCTGGTTGGCCTGCCCTACAAGGATAAAAAATTATTTTCCCAGTATTCTGTTGGTATGAAGCAGCGTCTGGCAATTGCATTAGCCATTATGCACGAGCCGGAGCTTTTAATTTTGGATGAACCAACCAATGGACTGGACCCAATTGGAATTGTGGAAATGCGCAATTTTTTATACAATATGTGCCATTCCGGTGGAAAGACGATATTAATTTCCAGCCATATTCTTTCAGAGATTTCTCTGCTCGCCGATGATATTGGAATTATTGATCATGGAGTGCTGTTAGAAGAGGAAAGCATGGCTGAGCTGGAAAGAAAAAACAACCGGCGTTTTCAGATTTCTGTATCTGACATCTCAGCCGCCTCCCACATACTGGAGACGCAGTTTGGAGTGACTGATTTTGAAATTGTTGACAACAATGCCATTTGGATACATGATCTCTCTGTTGCGCCGGAAAAGATCAATAAAAGATTGGTAGAAAACAACATCGAAGTATTTGAATTACATTTATGTGAAGGAACTTTAGAAGAATACTTTTCCAGGGTAACGGGAGGTGCTGGGATTGCTTAAGCTGATACTATGTGAATTACAGAAATATAAAAGAATAAGAACAGTCTATTTTTTAACCTTATTTGCGGTTCTGTTTCCATGCTTTCTTGTTTTTACTACCAGAAACCGGGTCAGTAAAACAGCAGATATACCAGCACTTTATGAGTATTATGATTATTTATTCAGCAATAATCTTGCATATAGTTTTATGCTGTTCCTCCCCTGTCTGGTTGGATGTATGGGTGCAGTTATTTTCTTTGCAGAACGGGATAATGATACATTTAAAAATCTCCGTGTGATACCCATTACCATGAGACAGCTGATTTTTACAAAATTAGTCAGTTTATATGTATGGGTGATCCTTTATTCTGTCTTAACGACAACTGCAGTTACTTTATTATGTGCCTTAATAAACCATGAAATGATATATGATTTTATATTCAAAATATTGGTCAGTATTCTTACAGGATTTATGATGGCGAGTTTTTCCCTGCCCGCAGTTGTGGCTGTTATTTATTTTAATCAAAATTATATGGTATCGTTACTGATCAGTTTTTCTTATTCTATTCTTCAGTGGCTGCTGCTTATTCTGTTTGCACAGCATAAAACGCTGGTTGAATTCCTGCCGTTAATAAACGGGCTTTTCTGGGGTTCCCTTATTTTGGAGTACAGAAAGAATATTTTATTTCATACTCCGCTCAGCACGGTTTTATTCTCTGATCATTTGAGGGTGGTTATTTTACTTTTTTTGTCGGTTGGTCTTTCGATTTTTCTAATTTTACGTTTTTACAAAAAGTCATCGAGGTGAAGGAATGAGAACAATTTTCTATACAGAGTTATTGAAATTAAAACGGACCAATCTGTTTCAGGTCGGCATGACTATCGTTGTTTTGTCTTGTATCTTTTCAATCATACCGATTTTTGCGGCCGATGATACGATCAAAGACTATGCGTTAATTATGTGCAACATCCTTGAAAATAACTGCATGTATTTTTCAACTGTCCTGATTACCTTAATGGGAAGTTATATGATGAGCAGAGAATATACGGATGATACCTTGAAAAATCTGCTCCTGATCCCAATGACATTTCAAAATATCTTATCAGGGAAATTACTAACCCTGCTGTTTATGACGGTCATATGTGGATTGGCCAATGCAGCACTGGGAACAATCGCTGGTATGCTATTCCATCTTCCGGGAATCAACAGTATCAGTATGTTTACATGGACTCTGCGCATTCTGGCAGGAAATTTTTTGATTTATATTTCAGTGCTTCCTATTATCATTATCACCTCCTGCATAGAAGGAACAGGCATAACAGGAATTGCTGTCTCATTTATCTATGGATTTTTAAGTACAATAGATTGGAAGCCAATGAATTTCTATCCTGTAAAAGCTGTTTTGATTTTATTAGATCCTGCGTTAAATAATAAATATGACTGGCTGAATTATTCCAAAGGTACAGCCGGTGTTGTACTCATAACAGTATTTATGTTTTCCCTGCTTTTATTAATAAAGGCAAGGCTGATTCCAATACAATACAAAAAAAGCAAAACCCCCCGTAAAAAAGGGTGGTAAATGATTGAGGCTTTCAAACACGTTCTAAGGGGGAATACTCAAATTTACAGACTTTTCCCCGCAGCATCAAAGGAGACAGAAAAAGTCGTTTGAATGTTGGGAATACTCTCTACTGTAATTTGTCCCCCTGATTTCTTTACTAACTGCCAGACAATATCAAGCCCAATCCCGCAGCCAATACTGTTTCGGCTTTTATCACATTTATAAAGCCGTTCAAAAATATGGTTTAAGTCAGAGGAAGGGATTCCGATTCCATTATCACTAACTCTGAGTACTATAAGATTGTTTTCTTTGAACAGACAAATCCATACTTTCTCTGCCCTGCTGTGTGTGATTATATTGTCCAGCAGATTGTTCAAAATACGCGAATATGCTTTTTGATCAATGCTATATTTAATATCGCTTTCCGGAATGTCTATTTCATACTCGATGTGGTTTTTCTCAAAAATGAATATCCATTCTTCTAAAATACTGCGTGTAAGTTCCACCATATCATAAGAGTGAAATTCAAGCAGTTCCTCATTTGAACTTAATCTGAACCACTCAAAAAGTGCGTCTGTATATTTTTTCAGGTCATTCGCTTTTCTATAAGCCGTTTTTATATAATTGTTTTTTTCTGATTCATCCAGATGATGTGTACACAAAGCATCGAGATAGCCGATCAATGTGGTAAGAGGAGTCCTGATGTCATGAGAAAGGCTGGTCATCAATGCTTTTTCTGCTTCTTCTGACTTTTGAAGATCAATAATCCTGCTTTGTATACTTCCTGTCAAAAGATTGATTCCAAAAGCAATACCGGAAAAAACAGACTTGGAATCCATAAGCACTTTTCTATTCAGATTTCCTGAATTAATATCTCTAAGTACCTGATCGATATACTCCACCTTGTCCTTCACTTCCTTTTTGAATTTGTGAATATACAGAAGAAGTGCGGCACATATAGCCAGGGACAGGACTGTAAACAGAAATAATATAAATTCAAATACAGTGATCATAACGACTTTCTTCTTTCTGCTAAAGCTTAAGCTGGAGGGGTAAAGCGGTAGCCCATACCTTTTATTGTCTGAATATATACAGTCGGCAGGGAAAACTGGTCAAGCTTCTTTCTGAGTCTGCTCATGGTTGTCATCACCGTATTATTATCATATAAATATTCCTGTTTCCACACAGCTTCAAAAATTCTTTTCTTTGAAAGAATCTTCTGCGGATTTTGAGCGCAGTAAACCAATAGATCAAATTCTTTGCCGGATAATGTTAGTTCGTGTGAGTTGACGATCACTCTTTTGTCATTCACAATTATAGTAATTCCCTTGTATTCCAGAATATTTTTCTTCCCGGAATCATTCAAATATAAATATCTTCTGATCAGGGATTGTACGCGGGCATGAAATTCTTCCAGATTAAAAGGCTTGGTTAAATAGTCGTCGGCTCCCATCTGCAATCCTTTTACCTTAGAAGCATTATCATCTTTAGCCGTTAACATAAGGACCGGGACGTTGAAATGCTGACGAATTCGTTCAAGAGTTTGAAAGCCGTCTAATCCTGACATGAGGATGTCGAGAATGACCAGATCATATTCTTTTTCCTGAAGTAAGGCGAGTCCCACATTTCCGCTGAAACAAATATCTGCTTCTGCATCATAACGCTGCAGGCTTCCCTGCAGTAATTTACACAAATCTATGTCATCGTCAATAATCAGAATCTTGTTTTTAATAGTAACCATTTCTCCATCCTTCGTTTTTTGATGGAAATATAATATCACAGATTCAGCCGTTTTACAAAAGATTATGGGCAGGGTCCGCGGTGAGGAATAAATACCTTGCAGACATTGGGCAGACTGCCATACCGTGGCATTGGCACGAACAGGAACGCACAGCGACCTGTTTGGAAAGTAAGAAGATGCACTCGGTATCATGCCGGGTGCATTTTCACTTTCCAAAGAAGCGAAAAAGCACTTGCTATCTTCAAATACTGAAAATGGCAAGTGCCTCGTGCCCCGCAGAAAAACTGCCGCAGCCCCCATCCGGAGGGCAGGAAGCCTCACCGCCTGCCGGAAAGCCTGATCCCCGATCCTACACCTCCATCCCCACATTGGGATTCATACGGATGCGGATTATCTGC
>CAUWLJ010000163.1:0-4908 GCA_963559585.1 uncultured Eisenbergiella sp.
ATACTCGTGAATACCGCTTAAAATGGTGCGTTTCCGGTCTGTTCCGTCATTCAGCGTAAACTTCAGAAGCTTCTTGGACTTCGGCACTGCCTCGCAAGCTTCAATCTTAACCACTCTGAAATCAGATTTTGCAAACGTATCGAAATCCACGAAATCTTCAAACAGCGGCTCGACTTTCACCTTAGAAAGGTCAAGCTGTACGCTTGCTGCGGACACATTTGCAGTCACAGCTGGTGTTTCTGCTACAACAGAACCAGTAGCTTTTTCTGCCTTGCTGTCGTTCTTCTTTGCATCTAAGGACTTCATTGTGGGGAAACAGGATAGTCAGACTTATCAGAAGCTTTGTTTTTTCCGGGAGCCTGTCACGCTTCAGTCTTTCAGAAAGCTATCCGCATCCACTGCCCTGCCGTCCCGCCAGATTCTTTCCAGATCGTAGAACAGGCGGTTTTCCCGGTCGAAAACGTGTACGATGATGTCGCCGTAGTCCATCAGGATCCAGTTGGCCGTGTCATACCCTTCGATCTGTCTGGGCGTGACTCCTGCCCTGCCCAGCTTTTCCTCCACATTGTCGGTGAGAGCCTGAACCTGGTTCCGGTTTCCGCCGCTGGCGATCAGAAAATAATCTGCGAGAACGCTCACCTCGCTGATATCGATGATACTGATGTTTTCCGCTTTTTTATCCTCCAAGGCCTCGATGGCAAGCCGTGTCATTTCTTTGGCATTCATGATTCTAGATACCTCCATTTTTATCTGAATAATAATCGTAGGTCTGCTGTGTCATGGGATCGATCTCTATATGGGAGGAGGCCAGGTAATTCAGGGTATCCTCCAGAATACGGACAAGGCATGCGTCCAGATCCTGAAAGGCCAGCCTCCTCACCTCATCCAGTCCCGGCGCCTGGAAGCGTCCGGGTTCGATATAATCGGCAATATAGATGATTTTATCCAACAGTGTCATTTCCGGCCGTCCGGTGGTATGCCAGGCGATGGAATCCAGAAGCTCTCCGTCGGTGATCCCATATTTCTCTCTTGCAAGACAGCGTCCTGCTTTGGCGTGGAGAAGATGAGGATTCTTCCGTTCCGCAGGAGTGAGCGGAATATGATGCTTCTGGCAGATGTGCTGCTGCTTCTCATGGGTGAGATTCTTGGCGCAGTCGTGCAGAAGCCCGGCCGCCTCCGCTCTGGATATATCATAGCCATACCGCATAGCAAGGGCGGCGGCTGTGTAGGAAACGCCAAGCGTATGCTCGTAGCGCTTCCTTTCAAGAGCCTTTTCCATGTCCCTGCGAAGCTCGGAGAGCTTTCGGGAGGTGAATCCGGTGCAGGATGAGAGCGTTGTCTTTTCCGGCGTGGATTTTGCATCCCTTTCCTGCCTGTAAAGTCCCTTTTCCCGGATGAAGCGGAGCACGGGGGCAGGAACCAGATAGCGGACAGAACGGCCATCCTCCAGCCGTTTCCGGATCTCGGAGGAAGAAATCTCCATGCTGCCGGAGGGAATCAGCCGGATGCGCGCGCCATAGATCCGGCGGAGATGTTCTGCCTGAGCCTCCAGTCTGACAGGGTCACAGTCGTCCCGCACCGCCGCCAGAATCTCCGCATAACGGAAGATCAGCTCCGGGTCTTTCCAGGTCTCTATGGCAAAGAGACTGTCTGCTCCCACCAGAAAAAAGTAATCGGTATCTGGATGCTCTCTGCAAAGCTGAGCCAGTGTTTCGCAGGTGTAGCTGTATCCGGTTCTGTCCGTTTCCAGCGGGGAAACCCGGAAATGGGGATTGTCTGCAACGGCCAGCCTTGTCATTTCCAGCCGGATACCGGCAGGCAGGATGCAGGACTGCTCCTTCATATAAGAGCAGCCGCTTGGGAGAAAAAGCACCTCGTCAAGCCCGAAGACGGAATAAGCGTTTTCTGCCAGAAGCAGATGGCCAATATGAATGGGATTGAAGGTGCCGCCCATGATTCCCACCTTCCTTCGCCGACCTTTCGCGGGACGGACTTCAGCAGGATGGACTTCTGTAGGATGAAAGATTCCTTTATCTGGGCAGTTCAATTTTCTTATGCTCCTTGTTTTCCTTGTACAGCACGATCTTTTTTCCGATCACCTGTACCACCTGGGAATGGGTGCGTTCCGCCAGCATGGACGCCAGCTCGTTGGGATCGTCAAAACAGTTTTTCAGGACGGCGACCTTGATCAGTTCCTTTCTATTAAAAGCCTGGGAAACGGCCTCTGTCACTTCAGGGGTCAGGCTGCCTTTTCCGATCTGGAAAATAGGCTCCAGGGTGCTGGCAAGGCTTTTCAGATAGGCTCTCTGTTTGCTTGTCATAATTACCTCTCATTCTTTTGGTGAAAGCGTTTTATCAGTGCATTTCATTTATTTGTAATAATCGAATTTTAAACCGTACATCCGCACGGTATCGCCCTCCTGGATACCGAGCTCCTCCAGCTGCTCCAGGATTCCGGTATCCTTCAGGAAGTTCTGGAAGAAGGTGAAGCCCTTCTCGGATTCCAGGTTGGTATAACCCAGCATTTTTTCGATGCGGGGACCCTCCACAACATACTCGTCGTCCTCCTCGTTGTACTCCACAGTGTAGGGTTCGTTGGAGCAGCTGTTCTCGAATTCGGGGAAGTACTCCTGTTTGAATACCACGGGCTTATCATCTGCCTGCTCCAAAAGGGAGCTTACATGGTAGAGAAGCTCCTTCAGTCCCTGGCCGCTTACCGCTGAGATAGGGAAAACCTGTATTCCCTTCGGCTCGAATTCAGCCCGCAGCGCGTCCACCGGATTGTCTGCTCCCTCCGGCACGGCGTCCATCTTGTTGGCCGCAATGACGGTTGGCCGGGAAGTGATCTGGGCGTTATACTGCTCCAGCTCGTGGCTGATGGCATAAATATCTGCAATGGGATCTCTTCCCTCCGTTCCGGCGGCATCCACCATATGGATGATAACCTTGGTGCGTTCGATGTGGCGCAGGAATTCATGGCCCAGTCCTACTCCCTCGCTGGCGCCCTCGATCAGGCCGGGTATATCAGCGATCACGAAACCCTTGGCTCCCTCCATATCCACCACACCAAGGTTGGGCACAAGGGTCGTAAAGTGGTAATTGGCGATCTTGGGCCTGGCATTGGTAACGCGGGAAAGAAGGGTGGATTTCCCTACATTGGGGAAACCTACCAGTCCTACATCCGCAATCATTTTCAGCTCCAATAGAAGCTCCAGTTCCCTGGCCGGCTGACCCGGCTGGGCATATTTGGGAGCCTGCATGGTGCTGGTGGCATAGTGCTGGTTGCCGCTGCCGCCCCGGCCTCCTGTGAGCAGTACGATTCTGCGTGTGTCGCCGGACATATCGGCGATTACTTTACCACTCTCCGCCTCCTTGATTACGGTTCCCTCGGGAACCTTGATGGTAATATCCTCTCCGTCCTTCCCGCGGCAGTTGCGCTTACCGCCCTCCTGTCCGTCGGTGGCCTTATATTTGCGGACATGCCTGAAATCTGTCAGGGTGTTCAGGCCCTCGTCCACCTGGAAGATCACGTCTCCGCCCCTTCCGCCGTCTCCGCCGTCAGGGCCGCCGTTGGGTACATATTTTTCTCTGCGGAAGGAAACGTGCCCGTCCCCGCCCTTGCCGCTTCTGACATAGATTCTTGCTCTGTCTGCAAACATGAATGTCTCCTTTGATCTATCAGCGAAATAACGCTTTTCTTTTTATAACAGAAAGGGCTTCAAACAAAAATATGTTTGAAGCCCGGCAGATTCATACTTACTGTTCTACAGGATAAACGGAAGCCTGCTTTTTGTCTCTTCCTTTTCTCTCGAATCTCAGTACACCGTCTACTAATGCGAATAAAGTATCATCTCCGCCACGTCCTACGTTAATGCCGGGATGGATCTTTGTTCCGCGCTGTCTGTAAAGGATGTTGCCAGCCTTAACAAACTGTCCGTCTGCTCTCTTCGCACCTAATCTTTTGGACTCGGAGTCTCTGCCGTTCTTGGTGGAACCTACTCCCTTTTTATGAGCAAAAAACTGAAGGTTCATCTTTAACATGGGTCTACACCTCCTCGATTTGAAGTTTCAGGTATTTCCTGCCATACTGTTCTTGAACTTCTGATAAGCCAAGCACCATGGAATCCAGCAGCAATGCTGCCTGTTCGCCAGCCGATCCGGGAAACCGTACATCTATCAGCCCTTCCCGGTCATTGGTTACCACCTTCATCTTGTCCTGCGTAAAACGCTCGACAGAATTTATGGTATTGATCACAAGGATGGAAATGGCTGCACAGACGATATCACTGCCCGCCTCGGCATATCCGCTGTGGCCGATACAGGTAAAACCCGTATATGACCCGGCGCCTGTCTTCCTGACTGTTATACTAGTCATGGATTCTCAGATTAAGCGTTGATCTTTTCGATCTTAACCTGTGTGTAGGGCTGTCTGTGACCATTTTTCTTATGGTAACCGGTTTTTCTCTTATACTTGTAAACGATGACTTTCTTACCTTTGCCTTCGCCTACTACAGTAGCGGAAACGGTTGCACCGGCAACATCTGCGCCTGCCTTAAGGCCGTTGTCGCTCACTGCGATTACCTGGTCAAATGTAACAGCGTCTCCCTGAGCTGCGTTCAGCTTCTCTACCTTCAGAACGTCACCTTCGGAAACTTTGTACTGCTTTCCACCTGTTGCAATAATTGCGTACATAGGGCACCTCCTATTTACAAAACTCGCTAACTTTGGTGGCGTCAGCCGGATCCTGTGAATCTGACGGGCGCACTTCTACCTCGTTATGCGGCATACTCATACATCATAGCATCCGTATGTGGGCTTGTCAATATTTTTCTAAAAAATATCTTTTGAAAAGATAACAGTTCGTTACTGTTCACAGCAGCCTCAAACGCCTGCCGTTTGAGGCGTAAG
>CAUWLJ010000164.1:0-4601 GCA_963559585.1 uncultured Eisenbergiella sp.
TGCGGAACAGCCAGAGCAATTCAAAATGGCTATTGTTATAGGTAATGTTTTAGGGAAATATCAGCTTGGAATTAGTGATGTATGGATTTCTAATCGCATTGATAAAATGATTGAAGATGGGATGTTGGAAATGATACAGGACGCACCAAAGGGAGAAACAACCTATCGCCGGATATTAAGAAAACGAATGACATAATGACCACAGCACAAACCGCTGCTGCATGGAAGCCGACAAACCATGCAGCAGCGGTTTTTTATGGACTTCCCGAATTTCCAAGAGCTGATTTGGAAATACCCGTCAGCTTTGATAATTGTTCCAGATTTAAGCCTTTGTCCCCGCGGAGTTTCCAAAGGCGTTCTTGTGTTGGTGCAGGGCAAACGTCCACCGGACGTTTTGCACCCCTGCGCTGGCTGCCGCCAGCTGCCCTTTTGTGAACTTGCCATCTGGGGAGCCCTGCCTTGCAGGCTGTTCCCAGCCGACAAGCTTCATAAAATATGCTGTCTTTTTGATAGGCGATGAAGTATAATAAAGTCAGCAATAAATCCGGAATTTGAGGTCAAGGTTTAAACGGGAGGTTCCGTTTCAAAAAATATCCTGATCTGCAGTCTGTCATTGTTATAGACTGCTTCAATACCTCCACCCATACGCTCCGTCAGTATCCTGGCAATGGATAATCCCAAGCCTGTTGAATTGCGGCTGGCTTCTACTGTATAGAATCGGTCAAACAGTCTGCCAACTGTAACTGCGGTCAGATTATGTGCTGTGTTGGTAAATGTAATATCCCCGCTGCTTGTCATAACAACCGATAAATCACCTTCAGAATATTTCAGCGAATTGCTGATGATATTGGAAAAAATACGGTTGACCGCACTTGCATCCAGTTTGCGCAAAACAGGCTCCTCCGGTAATTCGATTTCAGGCTGGATTCCTTTCTCCTGCATGACCGCATAGAAAGACAACAGGCTTTCTTCCAATGCACGAACAATATCCATGCGTTCCGCCTTCAGCTCCTGTGAGGATGTGACAACGCTGTATCGGAACAATTCTTCGGTCAGGTTTTTCAAAGCTTCGGTTCTGTTTTGAATCTGAGAAAGATAACGCTGAACATTCTCACTCTTTTCCTCACGCTCCAGCAGATCAAGATAACCGTTGATCGCTGTGAGCGGGGTTCTAAGGTCGTGGGAAATGTTGGTGACAGCTTCTTTCAGTTCTAAATCTCCCTGCTGATAACGATGCCGTTCCTTACGGAGTATGCGAAGCTGTACATTGATTTCGGCCGCCAATTTCCGCATATAGGGATCACGAGTGGAAATATCAATGAGGGAATTGGTATCTGCTGTCAATCGATTAAGGAACGCATCGCTAATCTCTTGTGCTGACTTGTGTAGAAAATAGACCTTTGCAAGAAGCACAAAGATGATCAGCAGCAATATTCCTATAACAATTAACAGCAGATATTCCATAACAGCCCTCTTATTTTATATCTTTTTTCTTAAACATCGCCATGCCAATGATCGTCAATAAAACAGATAGTATTGCACAACCAATAAGAGGATAATTTGAAATACTATCGGATGCTATTCTTAGTGCAAAAGCTGCAGGCATAATAGATTCCAAAATTGTATAAACAATACGCATATTTCCGCCGACATAACGGGGATTAGGAACATGCTCATCCATCAGATAGCTGCCATCAGCCTGCTGTATCATTTGATATTTCAGTTCAGGCTGCTCCAAGGCGCTGAAGATGAAGAAGCCTGCGATGATCAGCAGCAAGGCTGTGAGCATATTGATGACAGCGCATCTTGCTTTGTTACTGTCCAGCATGGTGGTCATTGTGAAAATAGATACATATGTTAATGCGATAATCAGGCTGAAAACAAATTTAATCAATAAATGATCAATTGCCGAAATAACCGTCATTCCGGCAATGGGGATGCCAATTACGACAGCCACAAAATAATGTGTCAGGATAAAGCTGATCGTGATGGCGGCATTGAGCACCCAGCTGCTAAGGTAAATATCCTTACGGCTGTGCCCGACCGTCAGTTTGTTGCGGAGAGTACCGTCAGAATAATCTGTTCCAAAGAACAGGCTGGAAAAAACCGCAGTCAAAATGCCAACATACAACAGTACAAGAAACAGGTAAAAATCAGCATTTTTGAGAATCCAGTAAATCCCCATATTTTTCACATTGATTCCTACAAGGAGATACGCAACAATGCTGAATAAAAGCGTACCTATTTCCAGCAGCCAAAAAATTTTACTTTTCCACAGCCGTGAAAAGTCTGCAGACAGTAATTTACGCATTGACGCCACCTCCTACCAAAGAGATATAATAGCTTTCCAGACCTTCCTCCCGCTCTTTCATGGACAGTACCTCACAGTTTTCCTGAGCCAGCGCAATCGTAATCTGGGTCACATTGATTTTTGCAAACACATCGGCGGCAGTTGCAGAAATGATCTTATATTCCAAATTCATAGAGTCCAGAACACGGGCCAGCACTGTGGTGTCGCTCACTTCCATGTGGATACATTTGCGGCAGGCAGCTTCCAGCTCTTCTGCACTCAGTTCTTTTACCATACATCCACTATCAATAATGCCATAATGGGTAGCCAGACGGGAAAGCTCATCCAGAATATGACTGGAAATCAGAACAGTGATCTGTCTTTCGCGGTTTAGCTTCAAAATCAGTTCACGCATTTCCACAATACCCTTTGGGTCAAGTCCGTTTACAGGCTCGTCAAGAACAAGAAAGTCAGGATCGCCAGCTAATGCAATGGCAATCCCCAAACGCTGTTTCATGCCTAAAGAAAAATTCCTTGCTTTCTTCTTCCCTGTATTCTCTAATCCCACCAGCTTCAGCAGCTCAGGGATACCGTCATAGGAGGGCAGACCGAGAATGAGATACTGCTGTTTCAGATTTTCCTCCGCAGTCATATCCATATAGACGGACGGTGTTTCCACCACAGCACCCATACGACGGCGGGATTTCATGATGTCTTTGGTGTTATTGCTGATTCCGTACAGAGTAAAACCGCCGGAAGAAGGCTCCTGCAATCCGCATATCAGTCGAATCAGGGTGGTCTTACCGGCGCCATTTTTCCCTACAAAACCATAAATTGAGCCCTTGGGAACATTCATGGTAAGGCCGTTCAGCGCCTGAAAGTTTTTATACTTTTTTGTCAGGCTGTTTGTCTGCAAAATATAGTCCATAATGTGTAACCTCCTTTGATGACTCCAGTTTATAAAACAAATGTCAAGAAAGTGGTCAAGATAAATGTCAAGCTTTCGTCAAGATTTTTGTTCTTTCAGTTTGAAACCGATGCCCCAGACAGTTTCGACATAGTCTACGCCGCTGACATCCTGCATTTTTCTGCGAAGATTGCTGATGTGCTGCTTCAAGGAACGCTCCGTACAGTCGGGAGTGTCCAGACTGATTCTGTCAAGCAGGACACTCTTGGCAATAACCTGTTTTGGATTCTCCATCAGCAGTTTCAAAATGGCATATTCTGTTCTTGTCAGCTTCACTGGTTGACCGTGTACAGTCAAAGAAAGGGATACCGTATCCAAAACCAGCTCTCCCACGGAGATGGATTTTCCGTCACCATGCTGCTCTGCCTTGCGAAGCTGAACAGTAATGCGGGCAAGAAGTTCTTTTGTATCAAATGGTTTGGTCATGTAATCCGCAGCACCACCCAGCAGAAGATTTACCTTATCCTGCACATCTGCCTTCGCGCTGAGAACAATAACCGGTATGCTCTCAATGTGCGGCAAAACCTCCTCACCGGAAAGTCCCGGCAGCATCAAATCCAGCAATACCAAGTCAGGCTTGTTTTGTGCAAGAAGATATAATGCTTCTGTCCCTGAGTACGCCCGAAGAACGGAATATCCCTCCTGAGCCAGAACTTCCGTAAGCATATCTCCAATATGAATATCATCATCTATGATGGCGATTGTTTTCATTTTTACCTCCATGCCGGAGCGCTTTTTGCTCCGGCCGCGGTGAGAAAACACGCATGTGGTTTCTCGCCTGCGATACTCACGATACTCACAGTTTTGTGACGCTCCGGCACAAAACTGTTGATTGAAAATAGGCCATCAGGCTTATTTTAAATCTTCTTCCTTGTGATTTTCCATTTTAAGCTATAAATGAGCAAATTTCAAATTTTGCCAAAATTGCCCTCAATGCCCTCAAACCAGCAAGCATTATCTGGTCAGGGAGATCAAGCGGCTGGCAGATGAAACCTGCCTGGAGCCGATCAGGGTGCACGGCCTGAGGTATTCCCATGCCTCCCTGCTGATCGAAATGGGCTTCAATATCCTGATGATCCCGCAGAGGCTTGGGCATGACAGCGTAGAAACCACCTGGAAGACGTACGCCCACCTGTACCCGGATAAGGAGCATCTGCTGGCCGCCCAGCTGGATACGGTCAAAATACAGGGGCTGTCTGCAAACAAATCTATCGAAGAACAGCTTCTCGGCTTCATGCGCCAGATCCAGACCCATCTGCAGGAGCTTCCCGCAGTGATTGATCTTGGCAGGTAACAGTTCAGCCATATCGGTTTGTTCGGTCAAAACCATGCTCGCATGGTTTT
>CAUWLJ010000165.1:0-4497 GCA_963559585.1 uncultured Eisenbergiella sp.
TTTTCTTCCAAAACACTTGCTTCTCGTCCGCCGTTATGCTATTTTTAGCACGGTACAACAGAAAAGCTTTAGAACACAAAAGCTTCAGAAATGAGAGGGGAACATGAATACGTGTAAAAAAATCTTCAACCGCATCTTCATCGACGGCCTTTCCGGCATGGCCCAGGGCCTGTTTGCCACCCTTTTGGTGGGCACCATCCTGGAACAGATCGGGGGACTGATGGGAGGGGCCCTGGGAAGCGCTCTTATCGTGGTGGCCACAGTGGCCAAGAAGCTCACCGGAGCCGGCATCGGCATCGGCGTGGCAAGCAAATTCCGGCAGCCGCCCCTGGTCACCGTATCCGCAGCCACAGCCGGCATGATCGGGGCCTATGCCAAAGAAATCCATGCCGGAACGCTCCTTTCGGACGGCGTTTTCACTCTGGCAGGCGTGGGGGAGCCGCTGGGCGCCTTCGTTGCCGCCTACCTGGCTGTGGAGGTCGGCGGCCTGATCTCGGGTAAAACCCGGATAGATATCCTGGTCACTCCCATCGCAACCATCTGCACCGGCGCAGCGGCAGGGCTCTCCATCGGTGTGCCCATCGCCACCTTTATGACGGCGGCAGGCTCGCTCATCAACTGGGGGGCAGAGCAGCAGCCGTTCTGGGCCGGGATCATCGTCTCCGCCCTGATGGGGATCGCGCTGACGCTGCCCATCAGCTCTGCGGCAATCGGAATCTCTCTGAGCTTAAGCGGTATCGCCGCAGGAGCTGCCGCCGTAGGCTGTGCCGCCAATATGATCGGCTTTGCCGCCGCCTCCTTCCGTGAAAACCGTCTCGGCGGCTTCGCGGCCCAGGGGCTTGGAACCTCCATGCTGCAGATGCCCAACATCATCCGCAGGCCGGTCATCTGGCTGCCTGCCATTCTCACAAGCATCATCCTGGGCCCCATTTCCACCTGTCTTCTGCAGATGCCCAACAACCCCACCGGCTCCGGCATGGGTACCTGCGGTCTGGTGGGACAGATCATGGCCTTCCAGACCATGACCCAGGCAGGCACCTCCCCGGGCAGCGCCATGATCCAGATCCTCCTGATGCACTTTGTCCTTCCCAGCCTTCTGGCATTCTGGATCTCTGAAATCATGAGGAAGAAGGGCTGGATACGCAAGGGCGATATGAAGCTGGACATCTGATCCGTGTCCGGCATTTCTGCCCTTCTCCAGCCCCCGTATCTGCGGCCTGCGGCTGCACTGGAAAGCAGTTCTCCAGCCTGCCGGAGCAGCAGAGCTCCCCGGCAAGAGGAAGGCCGTTAATCTTCCTCCCCGGCACTGATTCCCTTTGTCTCAATCACAAATTTCACACTGCTCTTCGTCCCATCCAGGCAGCCGCCATAGGACTGATAGGATTTATCTGCATCCACCAGGGTTTTCAGCTGATCCATCACATCCTGCAGCTCATCCCCTGCTCCGCTCAGCTCCTGTATGCCGTCCTGGTCAAATTCCTTCATTCCGTCCCGCAGAGTGTCTGTGCCATCCTTCAGGGTATTCGTTCCATTCTGCAGATCACCTCCGGCATCGTTCAGCTCGTTCATGCCGTCCTGCAGGGTATCCGCTCCGTCCGCCAGCTCTCCGATCCCGTCGCTGAGCTGTCCGGCCCCATCGGATAAGGTCTGGCCGCCCAAGGTCAGCTCACTGCTTCCGCCAGCCAGGCTTGCCGCCCCGTCACGCAGCTTACTGCTGTTCTCCTTCAGCCTGTCTGTGCCCTCCCGAAGCTTGGCCGTACCGGCTTTCAGATCGGAGGCTCCTTTGGCAAGCTCTCTGCTTCCATTGATCAGGTCGCCGCTCTTATCGTTCATCTGGGACAGTCCCGCCTGAAGCTGGCTTGCGCCGCCCTGCAGGGCCTGGATTCCGCCGGAAAGGGCTTCTGCCCCGTCTGCCACCTGGGATGCTCCCTCCAGAAGGACCCTGATCTCACCTGCGGCGGCCTCCTGCTGCATCGCTCCCGCCACCTTTTCCAATGTCTGGGATGCTCCCTCCAGCCCGGCAATCTGAGTACGGGCCAGCATCATCTTACTCAGTGCTTCCTGCTCTCCGGCGATCTTCTGCACAAGCTGGGCAAGCTCACCTGCCGCCGGAGCAAAGGCCTTCCCATCGTCCTCTGCTCCATCCTCAGCCAGACAGATCACACTCCAGTCTGCCGGGGCCTGGTACAGGCTTTGATGCGCGGAAAGCCTCACCATCGCTGCCTGGATCACACCTCTGCTTTCCGCCCCCTTCTCTATGCTGCAGCTTTCCAGGCTCCGGCCGCCGCTTTCTGCTCCCGGCCCGTTCAGGCCGCTTGGAGCACTGTCCGCCGTATTCTCCGTATTTTCGGCTGCTGTACTCTCCAAAGCCGCCTGAGTGTCTGCATTTGCGTCCTCATTATCCGCTTCGTTATGGCTCTGGCCGCCGTCCTCATTCGTATCCGTATGGCTCTGGCCGCTGCCGCCTTCTGTATCGGTATGGCCCTGGCCGCCGTCGGCAGTTCCGCTCTGGCTGCCATTGGAGGGCGCTTCGTTCTCTGTCTGCTCTTTGTCCCCCGTCTGACCTCCATCCTCAGACTGTCCTTTATCACCTGCCTGATCCCCGTTCTCTTCCTGGCTGCCGCCCGCATCCTCTCCTGCATGGCTGTTCTCACCGCCCTCCTCAGCGTGCTCCTGATCCGCCTCATCGGAGTGGCTGCCATTGCCGTCTGACGCATTTTCCCCGGACTGGCCGTTCTCCTGCTGCGCCTCTCCCGTATCCTGTCCGTTCCCGGCCTTTTCCTCCTCCAGAGCCTGTTCTCGCTCCGTCAGCTCCTTCTCCTTCTCTGCCAGCTCTTCTTCCTTTTCTGTCAGGATTTTTTCCCGCTCCGTAAGCTCCGACTCCTGCACTTCCATGGCCGCCTGTATGCCGCTTCCGCTCTGAGCAAGCTTCTTCATATCATTTTCCAGCTCTCCCTGTGTGGAAGCGATCGCCTGATCCAGCTCCTCCACACTGGAAAAACCTGCCGCCTGAAGCAGCATTTCCTTATTTTGCTGCACCTCAAGCCCCTGTTTGGAAAGCATCTCTGTGATCTTGCCAGGCAGTGTATTCAGGCCTTCGCTCACCTTTCTGGCTCCCAGCGCCACCTGCTGTGCCGCATCGGAGGCTCCCGGCTTGCCTGTCGCAGGGTCCGACAGAAAACCGGCCGCAAGCTGATCGCTGCCGTTCTTGGCATCCGCGATTCCTTTCGTCAGTGCGTCCGCTCCGGCCGCCAGGCTTCCGGCTCCCTCAGACAGCTTTCCGGCTCCATCGTCCAGGCTTCCGGCTCCCCCGGCCAGAGTGTCCACCCCGTCCGTATATTCCTCTATTCCGCTTTTCAGCTCCCCGGCCCCGCTCTCCAGTGTCCTCATCCCGTCCACCAGTGCGTTCACGCCGTCCAGCAGTTCCCCCTTTTTATCATTCAGGGTGTGGATTCCGTCCCGCAGCTCACCGCTTCCCTCTGCCGCACTGCTCACGCCGTCCAGGAATTGACGGATCCCTTCCTGCAGCTCCCCGGCACCGTCAGACAGCTCTGAGGTTCCGTCCACCAGCTGCGCGGAGGCATCGGACAGACGGTTCAGGCTGTCCTTCAGATCGTCCAGACTGTCCACCTCATCCAGGCCGAACTCGCTCAGGGTTCCTGTGGTGGCCACCGTGGCCGTCATCGCCAGCGAAAAATCCTCCGCATCCGCTTCCAGCTCCACATAATCCGGAATGCCGGCCGTATCAGCCAGCTGCGTATCCTTCAGCTCCAGGCTGTCGGCCAGGCCCGGAAAGGCAATTCCCAGAACCATATTCTGCTGTCCGTCATTGATCAGCTTCCCATTGGTCAGCTTTACATTATGAAACGTCTCCGAAGGCAGAATCATCCCCGTGGCCATCATGAAGGGGGTGCAGGTTTTGCCGCCGTCCGCGGTATCCGTCAGAGTATTGTTGGTGTAGTCGATGCGGATTTTCACATGGCCGCTCTTTCCCGCCAGCTCATCCGGGCTGATCTCCTTTCCATCCAGATAGTAGGTCAGCTTCATGGAGACGGGCAGCTCCTCGCTGCTCTCACCCTGATAGTAAATATCCCGTCCTCCGGCTGCCCACAGCAGTCTGCCGTCCCCTGACCTGGAAAATTCCTCGTCTCCCTTTACATTATAAATATTTTCCAGACTGCTGGTATCCTCCAGGACGGCGCTTCCCCTGGTGTTTTTCAGCCACTCGCTCACCGTCACCTTTTCCACACTGCCGTCCGCAGCCGCGTTCACGTAAACGGTCTCCTCCTTTTCCTCCACTTTTCCGGCCGTACCCTCCTCCGCTTTGATTTCGGGAGCGGGCGCTTCCTTTTTCTCAGGCTCCTCCCCATCGCCCGTATCGGCCGAAGCGCTCTGCGCGGCGGGGGTGGTGCAGGCTGTCATGGATGCGCTGAGCATCAGAGCTGCTGCTGTAACGGTGGTTTTATTCCAGATCCTGTATTCTTTCTTCATCATTGT
>CAUWLJ010000166.1:0-4463 GCA_963559585.1 uncultured Eisenbergiella sp.
TATTATGCTGGAGGCAATGCGGCCGGGGCTTTCCCATGTGATAATTGAATTTAAGCAGGGAAAAGATCTGGAGGGCTTGAAGCAGGAAGCCCTCTCTCAGATCAAAGAGAAAAAATATTATGCACCCCTGCAGGGAGAGATCCTTCTGATCGGCCTGGCCCACAATGGCAGGGAATGTGAGATGGCTTATGAGAGGATCGTCCATAAAGTGTGAAGCATCGGAAAAAACGGGAACGGAGCCAAAATGCTCCGGTATGGAGGATACAGAAATGATATTCAAATCAACCTACGGCACTCCCTTCGACACAGAAGCGGTGGTGGGAAGCTATGAGGAGCGGGAGGGACAGCCTCCTTATTTTACGGAGGAGGAAGGCAGACGCTTCCGTTATGAGATGGAGGACTGGGATGTGGTCTACGGCCTGGGCGAGAACGTGCGCGGCATCAACAAGAGGGGCTGGATCTATGAAAGCAGCTGCAGCGATGACCCCAATCACAGGGAGGACAAACGCTCCCTGTACGGCGCTCACAATTTCCTGATCGTGGATGGGCGGCATACCTTCGGTGTGTTCGTGGACGATCCGGGGAAGGTGACCTTCGACGTGGGGTACACCAGGCGCAGTGAGCTGGTGATCGAGGCGGAGGAAGCCAATCTGGCGCTTTATATCATCGAGCCGGATGAAAATACGGACAACAGGAAGGAAGATATTGTGCGCCAGTTCCGGGCGCTGGTGGGCAGAAGCTATATTCCTCCCAAGTGGGCCTTCGGCTACGGGCAGAGCCGCTGGAGCTATATGGACGAGGAGGAGATCCGTCAGGTGGTGAGATGCCATAAGGAGGCGGGGATCCCTCTGGACATGATCTATCTGGATATTGATTACATGGAGCGGTACAAGGATTTTACCGTAAATGAGAAAACCTTTCCTGATCTGGCAGGCTTTGCGGCCGAGATGAAGGAACAGGGCGTGCATCTGGTTCCCATCATTGACGCGGGCGTGAAAATCGAGGAAGGCTACGATGTCTATGAGGAAGGCATGGAGAAAGGGTATTTCTGTAAGGAAGCAGACGGAAAGGAATTTGTGGCGGGCGTGTGGCCGGGCCGGGTTCATTTTCCCGATATGCTGAATGCAGATGCCAGAAAATGGTTTGGACGTAAGTACAAGGTGCTTCTGGATCAGGGGATCGAGGGCTTCTGGAACGATATGAACGAACCTGCCATGTTTTATTCCGAGGAGCATCTGAAAGAGGTGTTTGACAGCATGGAGCAGTACCGGGGCGTCAACCTGGATACGGAAAAGCTGAATTCCCTGCTGGGCCAGGTGAACAGCCTTGCCAACAACGAGGAGGACTATAAACGTTTTTACCATGAGCACAAGGACGGGCGGGTGCGTCATGACCGGGTGCACAATCTGTTCGGGTACAATATGACCCGTGCGGCAGGGGAAGCCTTTGAGGAGCTGGAGCCGGACAGGAGGATTCTGATGTTTTCCCGTGCCTCTTATATCGGAATGCACCGCTGCGGCGGGATCTGGACGGGGGACAATCTGTCCTGGTGGAGCCATATCCTGCTGAATATCAAAATGATGCCGGCCCTGAACATGTGCGGATTCCTTTATTCCGGGGCGGATCTGGGCGGCTTCGGCGCGGACGCCACGGAGGATCTGCTGTTGCGCTGGCTGGAATTCGGTATTTTCACACCCCTGATGCGCAACCACTCCTGTCTGGGAAGCAGAAGGCAGGAGGCCTACCGCTTCACGGATACCGGGGCATTCCGGGATGTGATCAGCCTGCGTTACCGTCTGCTTCCTTACCTGTACAGCGAGTTTGTGAAGGCGGCGCTGAAGAATGAAATGCTTTTCCGACCGCTGTCCTTCGTTTATCCGGAGGATCCTCATGCGGCGCGCGTGGAGGATGAGCTGATGGTGGGAGAGAGCATCCTGATCGCGCCCGTGTACGAGCAGAATGCAGCCGGGCGTTACGTTTATCTGCCTGAGGAAATGCAGATGATCCGCTGCCGGGGCGGCAGATTCTGCCCGGAGGGCAGCCTGGAGCCGGGACACCATTATATTGAGATTCCCCTTAATGAACTGGTCTTTTTCATCAGGCCGGATCATCTGGTACCTGTGAGCGGGAAGGAATGCTGCTGCGTGGCGGATATGGATTCTGACCGGATCGGGCTTCTGGGGTATGTGAAGAAGGAAGCGGCCTATGAGCTGTATGACGATGACGGTTATGAGAAGGATTATGAGAATCCTGCCCACCGTACCTTTATTACGGCGGATGCGGATGGGAAGATCGGGGTGAGCGGCGCACCGAAGATGGTAGAGTGGTTACCCGTTCACAGGCTTGTCAGAGAACGGTAACGTGGTATGGGATCGGTAAGGAAAGGTACAGAAGGCATGAAATTCATGATTTCCCCTGCCAAGAAAATGAAAATTGACACCGACACACTGGAGCCGAAAACCCTGCCCGTTTTTTTGGAGCAGGCGCAGGAGCTGCTGGGGTGGCTGCGGCAGAAGGACTATGGGGAGCTGAAAGCAATCTGGAACTGCAGCGACTCTATTGCCGCGCAGAATATGGAGCGGCTGGAGCGTATGGATCTGACAGGCCGTCTCACGCCTGCTGTGCTTTCTTATGAAGGGATCCAGTACCAGTACATGGCTCCCGCCGTTTTTGAGGATGGGCAGTGGGAGTACGTGGAGGAACGTGTGCGTATCTTGTCCGGCCTTTACGGCATCCTGCGCCCTCTGGACGGCGTGACCCCGTACCGCCTGGAAATGCAGGCCAAGGCGGGCCCGGAGGGAGACCTGTATGCCTTCTGGAGCCGTTCCCTGTATGACTGCCTGAAAAAAGAGACGGACTGCATCATCAACCTGGCTTCCAGGGAGTATGCGGTGTGCGTGGAAAAGTATCTGAAGGAGGAGCGCGGCAGAGGGAGCGCCGTGCCCCGTTATATCACCTGCATTTTCGGGGAGGAAAAGAGGGACGGGAAGGCAGGGGGAAATCCAGTCATCCAGAAGGGAACCTTTGCCAAAATGGCCCGGGGGGAGATGATCCGCTTTGCCGCGGAAAACAGGGTGGAGGAGCCGGAAGGGCTGAAGGGCTTCAACCGTCTGGGATACCGGTTCAGGCCGGAGTATTCCGGGGAGGATGTGTATGTTTTCTGCAGGGAGAAGGGGAGAGAAACCCCGCATGACGATTGCAGAGCAGATTAAAGTATGATATGTGAGATGCAGTGTAAGCGCGGCAGAGCCTGCCAGGCGCTTGACGTCGATTTTAACAGAGAATTTATATTGGCAAACGGAGAGAAAATTTGATGGAAAACATAGTAAAAGAGTTCAGACTGGGGGAATTGTTCTGCGGTCCGGGTGGGCTTGCGCTGGGAGCGGTAACAGCAGAGATTGAGGATTCGGAGTATAGGATTGTCCATAAATGGGCAAATGATTATGATCAGGATACCTGTAACACTTATACAAGAAACATTTGTCCCAAGGATAGGGAGAGTGTGATATGCCGGGATGTGAGAAAGCTTGATATTGATAAGCTGGGAGATATAGATGCTCTTGCGTTTGGATTTCCGTGCAATGATTTTTCTGTTGTAGGCGAGCAGAGAGGCTTTGACGGAGTGTTTGGCCCGTTATATACGTATGGGGTAAGGGTTCTGAAAAAGTATCATCCATTATGGTTTCTGGCTGAAAATGTGGGGGGCTTAAAGAGTGCGAATGAGGGAAAGGCGTTCAAAAAAATACAGGAGGATCTAAAGGCGGCAGGTTACAGGATTTATCCTAATCTGTATAAATTTGAGGAGTATGGTGTGCCTCAGGCGCGCCACAGGGTTATCATTGTGGGGATTCGGGAGGATCTTCCCTATGAGTTTAAGATTCCCAGTCCCGCACCCTATAAGGATATGGATGTGACATGCAGAAATGCGATTGAGAATCCGCCTATTGCAGAGGATGCTTTCAATAACGAATTTACCAGGCAGTCTGAACAGGTTGTTCAGCGGCTGTCATATATTAAACCGGGACAGAATGCTTTTGTGGCAGATCTGCCGGAAGAGCTGCAGCTAAAAGTAAAGGGCGCTAAGATCAGCCAGATTTACAAGCGCCTCGATCCGGATAAACCGGCGTATACAGTGACGGGTTCCGGAGGCGGCGGCACGCATATGTATCATTATTCGGAGCCAAGAGCCTTGACCAACAGAGAACGGGCGAGGCTTCAGACATTTCCTGATCATTATATTTTTGAAGGCTCAAAAGAGTCGGTAAGAAAGCAGATCGGTATGGCGGTTCCGGTAAAGGGAGCTAAGATCATTTTTGAGGCGATTTTGAGGACTTTTGCAGGAATTGAATACGAAAGTGTGGAGGCCGATATAAAGGAGTAAGAGATGTATACGGAAAATTTTGAGGAAAAAATTTTATTTGCTCCGGCCAGAAAAGAGGGACAGGCATGCAGTCATTTAAAGA
>CAUWLJ010000167.1:0-4349 GCA_963559585.1 uncultured Eisenbergiella sp.
AAAACCATGCGAGCATGGTTTTGACCGAACAAACCGATATGGCTGAACTGTTACGTTACAGACAAGCCTGCCGAAAAGTCTATTGCTATTCCTTTATCCGGGCATTATAATTACCAGAAAAAGACTGATAAATTTCTATGTACACAGGAGGGGCCTGCACGATGAAATCCGAAACCAGAACCACAGGGAATCAGATCACGGAGGGTGTGATCTGGAAGCAGCTTCTGCTTTTCTTCTTTCCGATCCTGTTCGGAACCTTTTTTCAGCAGCTTTACAATACCACGGACGCTGTGATCGTGGGAAAATTCGTGGGAAAGGAAGCGCTTGCCGCTGTTGGCGGCCCGGCGGCCACTCTGATCAATCTGCTGGTGGGCTTTTTCGTGGGGCTGTCCTCCGGCGCGACGGTCATCATTTCCCAGTTTTACGGGGCAGATAATAAGGAAAATGTGAAAAAAGCCGTCCATACCTCCATTGCTCTGTCCGTGGCGGGAGGGGCTGTGATTATGGTACTTGGTCTGCTTTTTTCAAGGATCGCTCTGCAGGCCATGAATACGCCCGCTGAGATCCTGGAGCTGTCCACGGTTTATATGCGGATCTATTTCCTGGGCGTAATCCCGTCCCTGATCTACAATATGGGCTCCGGTATCCTGCGGGCGGTGGGGGATTCCAAGAGGCCGCTCTACTATCTGATCCTCTCCTGTCTGGTGAACATCGTGCTGGACGTGCTTTTTGTGGTGGGACTGAATCTGGGCGTGGCGGGAGTGGCCATCGCCACCTCCCTGTCCCAGGTGGTCAGCGCGCTGATGGTTCTGGGCGCTCTGATAAGGACGCAGGATTCCTACAAACTGTATCTGAAGGAAATCCGCTTCCACCGCACCATCCTGGAGCACATCATACGGATCGGCCTTCCGGCCGGGCTGCAGTCCACCATGTATTCCATTTCCAACCTGATCATCCAGTCCAGCATCAACTCCTTCGGCACGGACACGGTGGCCGCCTGGACGGCCTACGGAAAGGTGGACGGCATTTTCTGGATGATCCTGGGCGCGTTCGGCATTTCCATCACCACCTTTGCCGGACAGAATTTCGGCGCGGGCAAGATCGACCGGGTACGCAAAAGCGTGCGGATCTGCCTGGTCATGGCCTCCCTCACCAGCATCCTGCTCAGCGTGATCGTTCTGGGCGGCGGGCGGATCTTCTTCAGCCTGTTCACCGACGATCCCAATGTGGTGGAGATCGGCCTGAGCATGATGCGCGTCATCTCTCCCACCTACGTGACCTATGTGTGCATCGAGATCCTGGGGGGAACCGCCAGAGGCTGCGGAGATTCCGTGATCCCCATGCTGCTCACCTGCTTCGGCATCTGCGTCCTGCGTGCCGTATGGATCCTGATAGTGGTTCCCCTGCGCCCGGAGGTGTCCACCGTAGCCTTCAGTTATCCTCTTACCTGGGTGGTCACCTCCCTGATGTTCATTGTCTATTATCTTCGCGGGAACTGGCTGAAGCGGAATATGGCGTAACAGTCCGGCCCTGTCGGGCGGACGTTATTTTCACGTTTTCTCTGGACACCTTTCACAAAAAGAGGTACACTGAAAATATAGAAAGCGTTCAAATTCACCATAAGGAAAAGGGGGCATCATTATGGCAAATACCATCATCACCATCGGCAGGCAGTTTGGAAGCGGCGGCCATGAAATCGGCAAAATGGCGGCCGCAAGGGCCGGCATCGAGTGCTATGACAGCCGGCTGATCCAGATGGCTTCCGAAAAAAGCTGCATCGGTATCGACCACTTAAAGCCCGTGGATGAGAAGCGGGCAAGTCCCTGGCTCTACACCGTCCCCAGCGAGTATGCGGACGAGATGACCGGCTTCGGCCTTCCCATGAACGACATGCTTTTTAACGTTCAATCCCAGGTGATCCGCCAGCTTGCAGATCAGGAATCCTGCATCATCGTGGGGCGCTGTGCCGATACGGTTCTTCAGGGGCGTTCCAATGTGATCACCGTCTTTATCCGGGCGGAATGGAAGGAGCGGGTGGCGCGTATCATGGACCGGCAGAAGATTTCTGCTCGTGAAGCAGAGGCGCTGATCAAAAAGATGGATAAGGACAGAAGCCTGTATTACAATTTCTTCTCCGACAAGAAATGGGGAAAAGCGGAAAGCTATGATATGATGCTGGACAGTTCCTCCTTAGGGCTGGAGCGGTGCGCGGATATTCTGTGCGGGCTGATCCGTTAAAAACAAATCCTGTTATTCAAAAAGGACCTCCGGCTCCAAAGCCGGAAGTCCTTTTTTACTTTTATGCAGGCTCTGTCCTGCTGTTCTCCTGTCAGGATTACTCCTGCTCCAGAGCCAGCGTCTTTGTGGTAATATCGCAAACCTCAGCAGGTCCGTAATACTGGATCGCGCCGGGATATACGAAGCAGGTATCAGCAGCCCACTCGTCCCTGTGAGCCTCGAAATATTTGAAGGGCCTGCCCTCCAGCTCTACCAGAGCCTTTCTGATAACGGGCTTGTCCTCTCCGTGCCTTCTCTCGATGTTCATCATCTTGGTGATGGGCATACCTCCTGCCACCCACTCAGATGCGGGCTTGGACAGGTTGGAAACCTTGGAAAGGTAGCCGTTGTAGCCATACTGGATCAGCATGAATGCGTTGTAGCCCAGGGAGTAGCAGTAATCGGAGTCAAAGTTGGACGGGAATGCACATCTTCCTTCATAGCCGAAGAAGTGATGCAGTGCGCTGAACTTGCCCTTGTAGGTGCCTGTTGCCTTTCTTGCCGCCAGCTTGTCTGCAACCAGGGCGGAGAACAGCTTCTCGGACTCGATCAGGGAAACCTGTACGTTGCCGTGAGGATCTCTCTCAAGGAACAGCTGCTGCTGGATGCTGGTGGGAAGGATGGCAAATACGTCCATGGACTCCTTTGTCAGGCCTTTCTCGATGAACGCATACTTCTCCTCCCAGGCAGGAAGCGCGTTGAATGCGTCAGCCTTGCTGCCTGCCAGAAGCTCGTTGATCTCCTGGATCAGAGTGGAGAACTCGGGAACGAACTCAACCACACCCTCAGGGATGATGGCAACGCCGAAGTTCATACCCTTGGCCGCCCTCTTCTCAACAGAATCTGCGATGTAGTCTGCAATCTGGGACAGGGACATCTTCTTCGCCGCAACCTCCTCGGAGATCAGGCAGATGTTGGGCTGGGTCTCAAGCGCGCACTCCAGCGCTACATGGGAAGCGCTGCGGCCCATCACCTTGATGAAATGCCAGTATTTCTTTGCGGAATTGGCGTCTCTCTCGATGTTTCCGATCAGCTCGCTGTAGGTCTTTGCAGCAGTATCGAAACCGAAGGAGCACTCAATATCCTCGTTCTTCAAGTCGCCGTCGATGGTCTTGGGGCAGCCGATCACCTGAACGCCGGTGTTGTGCGCGGCAAAATACTCTGCCAGAACGGCCGCGTTGGTGTTGGAATCATCGCCGCCGATGATCACGATAGCGGTGATGCCGTGCTTTTTGCAAACCTCAGCGGCTACTGCAAACTGCTCGTTGGTCTCCAGCTTGGTTCTGCCGGAACCGATGATGTCGAAACCGCCTGTGTTTCTGTATGCGTTGATATACTCGTCGTCAAAGATCAGATAGTCGTCGTCGATCAGTCCGCTGGGGCCGTTCTTGAAGCCGTAAAGGACGTTCTCCGGGTTGGTGGCCTTCAGAGCGTCATACAGACCGCAGATCACGTTGTGTCCTCCGGGAGCCTGGCCGCCGGAAAGGATAACGCCCACTACCTGCTTCTTCGTCTCGGAGGTGTTGGCGCCCTTCTGGAAGGTGATTTCCTTCTTGCCATAGGTGTTGGGGAACAGCGCTTTGATCTTCTCCTGATCCGCCACGCTCTGCGTCTCCCCGCCTTCCTTCACACAGATGTCTGCAATACCGTGTCTGAGCATTCCGGGAAGCTTGGGGGAATACTCATATCTGGCTTTCTGCAAAGATGAAATTTCCATAATTCGTCTCCTTCTTGTATTTCTACAGCCATTTTTCTAAAGTCATTTTATATTATAAGGCATTCTGTGGAGAATGTAAACTACTATAGAGAATCCGTTACGTCTATGTGTTTTTATCCGGTTGACAAGCCCCAAACCCTCAGAGTATAATGAATCCCGTAGTCTGACAGAGCGGACTTCCTTACATATGCGGATATGGCGGAATTGGCAGACGCGCTGGATTTAGGTTCCAGTGGGAGACCGTGCAGGTTCGAGTCCTGTTATCCGCACCAGATAATGATAATCCGAACCCGGTTCCAGTCGGGGACGGCTTCGGATTTTTAGTATATCTTTAGTGCTAAAGCAAAAGCGGCGG
>CAUWLJ010000168.1:0-4312 GCA_963559585.1 uncultured Eisenbergiella sp.
TGGTGGTGAACAAGTTCATCCGCAGTTCAATTCTATGATAACTATTTCCGGTCGTTTGTTGATTTGAAGCGGAATAATACTATTCCCAATACCTCTGCTCACAATCACAGCTTCAACAGCCTGCAATAGAACGATAAGACAGGCTCTGTACCGGGATCTGGATCTTATAAATGGTCTGTCTGGAATGGTTCATGGGAAAAGGGGATAGAACCTCGCAGATATAATCGCCGCAGGGAATCATTCCGAGGCGGCTCATTTCCTCATACAGGCAGCGGGCATATTCCGGCTCCAGGGCAGTGTTGTCGGAGGCGATGCACATATAGGTGTTCTGAGCCGCCGTCTGTATTCCCTGTGTGTCCGGATACAGCTCGTCCACGAAGATGAAGGCAGAATGGGAGGTATAGGTCCCTTTTACAAAATCTTCCTTTTTCATAAGGGTGCCCACATTGATGAAGTAGGAGGGCGGAAGCCGGTTTTCATACAGATAGTTCTGCATGTGCCGGAGCATGTTTTCGTAGCCCTCATATCCCATGGCAAAGCAGTCGGAGCCGGTCTGCTGAACATCCATTTTCCGTTCCGGCATATACTCAAAAAAGACTTTCCCAAAGGGAGGAAGGGAATTCAGTACCCGCAGATTCCTCTGTACGCGGATAAGATTGTTGCGGCTGACCGATAAATGATAGATTTCTTCCTTCAAAACCCCGGTCTGCTCCTCCAGAGCCTGCAGAAGCAGCTTTTCGGAGGACAGCTCCAGAATCTCCCTGATCCGCTCCAGCGGCAGGCAGCAGCTTTTCAGGGCACGGATCAGATCCAGCTTGGCGCACTGCTGCAGGGTATAGTAGCGATAACCTGTTTCGGGATCCAGATACTCCGGTTCCAAAAGCTTATTCCTGGCATAAAGTCTGAGCGTCTGAGCGCTCACATGATTTATGGCGGCCATTTCCCCTATCCGAAGGTACGGATTTTTCATATTTTTTTCCTCCATGGGCATACTAATCCCGTTCCGAACCGCAGGAGACAGGATAAAGAAAATATGGAAGCCATATTCCTGCGGTTATCTGCCGTTTTCTGCATTATAGCAGATCGCGGCAGCTGGGAAAAGCTGAAAAAAGCACATTGACTTTATATCTGGTATAAGGTGTAGAATGATTTTACAGTTCATAGCAGACCCAAACGGCAGCTGGAAGGGAGCTGTCAACGACAGACAGGCATGGGGCCTGGGAGAGAAGGAGGTTTCTGTATGGAAAGAAAAATTACATTTGCACAGTATGGATGCGGTAAGATGGGGAAGTACCTGATCCGCTACGCCATTGAAAAGGGAGCCGCTCTGGTGGCAGCCTTTGACGTGAATCCTGCTGTATGCGGAAAAGACGCGGCTCAGATCGTGGGGGACGGCTATCCTGAGACCGGGGTTGCGGTATCCCCTGCCAGCCAGGCGGATGAAATGCTGGGCAGGCTGAAGCCGGATGTGTGCATCATCGCAACCAGAAGTACGGTGGCGGAGCTGGAGGAGATTTTCACCATCTGCGCAAAGCACGGGATCAATGCCATCACCACCTGTGAGGAGGCGCTTTATCCCTGGAATTCGTCCCCTGCGCTCACGCAGAAGCTGGACGGTCTGGCGAAGGAAGGAAATTGTACACTGACGGGCGTTGGGTACTGCGATCTGGTATGGGGAACCATGGTGACCAATCTGGCAGGCTCCTCCTTCAAGATTACCAAGATCCTGGGAAGCAGCTGGTACAATGTGGAGGACTATGGCATTGCCCTGGCGGAGGGGCACGGCGCAGGCTTTTCCATGGAACGGTTTGAAAAGGAGATCGCCAACATCAATGATATGCCGCAGGAGCAGTTAAAGGAGCTGGTTGAAAGCGGCCGGTACGTTCCCTCCTATATGTGGAACCAGAACGGATGGCTCTGCAGCAAGCTGAAGCTGCATATCACGTCCCAGACGCAGAAATGCTATCCCACTACCCATACGGAGGATCTCTTTTCCACCACTCTGAATGCCACCATCAAGGCGGGAGATCCCACAGGCATGCGCGCCGTTGTGACCACGGAGACGGAGGAGGGCATCACTTTTGTAACAGAATGCGTGGGCAAGGTTTTTGCACCGGATGAATTTGACAGAAACGATTGGACTCTCATCGGCGAACCGGAGACAACGATCTCTGTCAACCGTCCCGCTACGGTGGAGATGACCTGCGCCACCATCGTGAACCGTATCCCTCAGCTGATCGACGCGCCTGCCGGGTATGTGACCACGGACCAGTATCCCTACAACGAATACTGTGTGCATGATCTGAACACTTATGTGAAAAGTAAATAACGGATAAACACACAAAACCCGGCGGCATGGAAATGGCTGCCGGGTTTGCTGCCTGGAAATAACTTACAATGCAAGAATGCACTCAAATGCCAGCTTCTAGACAATCCATAATCTGTTAAATCTCTCTGTTCTCAGTAGTGGCAGCTGACACCCTCATCGCGGACAGCAGATGTAGGAATAATAATTTTTCCAGAGGCAGTTTCCTCGTCTAAAATACCGCAGCACCCAAATAAAACGAACTTTTTTGCCCCTAACGCAATCACTTTTTCTATTCCTGCAGCACAGGCAGGAGCACCTATTCTTGAAACAAAAAGTGCAATTTTTCAGAAAAGGTCGATACACACAATTCCGGAAAATTGGGATTACGTTTTATAATATCCTCCGGATTGAGAAATGCTGTTTTCTCTTTTGGATAATTTTTGAAAACTGTTGTCATGATGCTCCCCCTCTATGAATTGGCAAAACATATTCTTTCGGTTATTATTTAGACAATTTTATAATTGGCATATAATTGCCTTTCATCGGAATGAGGGGTGCTGCTTCCACATAATTCTTTTTGAAACATAAGTCCCTCCTTAATCACGTTAATTGCACTTAACTCTGCGCAGGAGATATGTGGATCACCTTACCCTTTCTTCTGTAACGCCGCTGGCTGTGCCTCCTGCAAAAAAAGATGGAAAGTGACAACGCTTTTTGATACAATGAGCAGGTGATTGATGAACAGGCTGTGGGAGACAGTCAGGATATTATGAGGAAGGGCAAATGCAGGATATTGTAAGCTATTACGAGAATTACAGAGAAGAGGACAGGCTGACTACAAATAAGGAAGTGTTTTCTGCCAATGCTGCGGGAAAAGGCGGATCAATGGGACGAGGGGCAGTTTAGGACATGGTGCGGGTACCATTTGTCGGTGTGCGAAGAAAAATCCATCATCGGGATGAGTAACCATGCGGTTATTATGGGAAGAAAATAAAGCCGGCCGGGGGAAGCGCAGAGATTCGTATAGACCCGCGCTGCCTGCAAAGAGGTTTATCTGGTGATGTGAAATTGGAGGTTAAGGATGAAAATATCTACAGAAATTGATTCTATTGCAAAGCTGACCGGAAAGGAGAGGGCGGTGGAGCTGGCTGCAAAGGCCGGGTTTGACGCCTGGGATTTTTCCATGTTTTCCATGAAGGATACGGAAACATCCGCGGCGAATCCCCTGCTGTCGGCGGAATATCTGGCCTATGCCCGCAGGCTGGGGCAGATCGGAAGGGAGGAAGGCATCTGCTGTAACCAGTCCCATGCTCCGTTTCCATCCTTTGATAAGAAGGTACGGCCCTATCTGGAGAGGGCCATTGAGTGCACCGCAGAGGCGGGAGGCAGCATCTGCGTGATCCATCCGGACAACAACAGAAGCCCGGAGGAAAATGCAGAGGAGTTTCTGAAGCTTCTGCCCCATGCAAAGGCCTGCGGCGTCAGGATTGCCATAGAAAATATGTGGAACTGGGATGCGCAGAAGGATCGGGCGTGTTTTGCCGCCTGTGCCACACCGGACAGCTTCAATGCCCATCTGGATGCGGTGAATGACGACTTTTTCGTGGCCTGTCTGGATTTGGGGCATGCGGAGATGATGGGCGATATGACTTCAGCGGTGGAGATGATCCGGAAGCTGGGCTCCAGGCTGAAGGCCCTGCATATCCATGACAATGACAGGCATCATGATTCCCACCAGATCCCTTTCTCTATGAAGATTGATTTTGAGGGTATTGTGAGGGCGCTGAAGGAGATCGGCTACGATGGATATTTCACCCTGGAGGCGGATCAGCTTATGAGCAGTTACCGGGAGGAGAATGCGCTGGAAGGGGTAAGGCAGCTGGCCCGGTCGGCGCGGAGACTGGCGGATCTGTTTGAAAGAGTATAGACCGAAACGTGTTCTGCAGGAAAGATTGAAAATAAGCCTGATGGCTTATTTCCAATCAACAGTTTTGTGCCGGAGCG
>CAUWLJ010000169.1:0-4142 GCA_963559585.1 uncultured Eisenbergiella sp.
TTGATAGGTGTTATTTCTTGTCACTACCACAATACGTCATCAGAATCACTGTCTCCACATGCCTTGTCCAGTGGAAAAAGTCCACCACGATGGCGTCCATGGGGAGCCCTCTCCTCTTGTGCTCTCTTGCCACCGCCAGCAGCTCCTCCTGATTACGGTAGCGCAGCTTGCACTGCCAGTAGCCCATACCGTATTCCGGCATCATGGGGGTGCGTCCGGCGGCTGCGGAATACTGTTCTTCGATCTCAAAGGGAGTATCCCCTGCGGTGATAAAGTAATCCAGTTTTTTGGTGGAACGGGCATACCATTCGGTCTTGTTGGTGGCAAATGCTGCCGTACCGATGGCAGGGTTGTTCCACAGAAAGCCGTATCCGCGGCTGGAGATCAGGAAGGGAACGCTGGCCTGGCTGTTCCGGTGCGCCAGCTCCAGCACCGCGCCCTTATGGTTCAGATGCTTCTGCTGATACTGGCCCATTCCGAAGATCCTTTCATCCTCAAAGGCTTCAAATCTGGCCGTCAGGCTGTAATCGGAGGTGCCGGGAATGGGCTGCAGCTCCCTGGCCTCCAGCCGCAGAGGGACGCAGTAGCGGTTGATCCGGTCGCGGGTGCGCCAGTACTCCGCTGTCAGCAGCTCCCCCTTCTGGTTGTAGTAGCTGATCCACCCCTCGTGGTTCACCTTTGCAGTGATCTTGCCGTTGGTCAGGGTGTAGGTCTTTCCGGTCTGATGGTAGTGGGCGTATTCCTCACCCTTGTACCAGGGGTCTGTGGTGTCATACTCTTCCACGGTGATCTGCGCCTGGCACTCCTCCACCTTTTCTGTCAGCGCCCAGTCGTTTTCATCCATCCTGGTGTCGCAGGTCATGCGCAGACGCAGGGAATTTCTGCCCCACGGCTCCAGCCACAGAGTCTGCACGCCCCGCTTAAGCACCAAGCGGTTTCCTTCCATTCTGATATTCATATTTTCCTCCTTACCGAAGCGGTTTGATTCCCGGCCGCGGTGAGAAAACACGCATGCGGTTTCTCACCTGCGATATTCACAGCTTTGTGACGCTCCGGCACAAAACTGTGGAATAAAAATCAGCTGTCAATTTCCATTTCCCCGTACAGCAGGCCTCTGGAGCCTGTTGCAAGGAAGAATCTTCCAAATTTCCGTTTATCGCCGTCCATGCTGTTGATCTGCCCGTACATCTGGTCATCCCGGTTCAGCCGCACATAGGTCTGTCCCTCATCCAGCGTGCGGTAAAAGCCGTATGCCCCGCCTATCGTGCCGCACAGGTAGATGGCCTTTTTCTCCGTCACATAGTCTCCGCCGGGCCTGCCCAGGCCAAGGCCCAGCCGCAGGCAGCTGTCCCCTTCCGCCGACAGCTTCACGCAGGAGAGGCTGTCCGTCCGGCTGTCGTACCTGTATTTCCACATTCCATCCTGCCCAAGCGCCATATAGAACAGGCCGCTCTCTCCGGCCACGCCCCGGATCTCCGTTTTGTTGGCGCAGTCGATCAGGCCGAAGTCCGCTGCGGGGAAGCCCTCCACATGCTTCTGGCGGTAGGTCACGCCCCCGTCCCGGCTGACGTAGAGCTGTCCTGCTTCGCCGAAGCCATAGAACAGTTCTCCGTCCATCCGGTCGGAAAAGACCTTCATGCAGCCGTCCTTTACCGTTTCCCCATTCAGATCATATACGGCTGTTTTCCGGAATGTGCGTCCCCCGTCCCGGCTGGCAATCACCCACTGCACCGGCAGGCTGATCCCGTCCGCCACAGACCAGACGATGTTCCGCCCGTCTGCGGACATTGCCGCCCAGCCGGGATTGGTGTTGGGGCTTTCAATCCGGCGGAGCTGTTCGTCCAGCGTCTCATCCAGGCCGAAGGGCATTTCCAGCCTCTGGAAGGTTTTGAAGCCGTCAACGGTGCGGATCAGGCCGCCCTTCGTCTTGCCCTTCCAGTTTCCTCTGGCTGTGATGATGGCAAGCCTGCTGTCGCTGTCCGACAGATCCGCATTGATACAGGTAATATAGCGGTTGCCCTCCGCATCGTCAAAGGAATTGTCGCAGGGCTTATCCAAACTGCGGAAGGCAAACCCGCCCAGATCTCCCACAATATCCACCAGCTTCACATCCCCTGAAATAGGGCCGTAAACATTCAGATGCACCGTTTCCTCAATGCCGTCACACCAATCGTGATAGGAGGGCGTATCGGAAAGCAGCCGGTCCGTTTTGAACACGCCGGTGCCGGAATTGAACCACAGCTCATTTGGCTCAAAGGGATTGATCTTCACATCGCTGAGCCAGTGGATCAGGCTTTTCCCCCCATTATAACGGGGCTTCATATAAGAGGTGCGGAATTCAATCCCGCCAACCGTCAGACCGTTCAGGCTCTCACGCCAGGTGGTTCCATAGTCCTGGGACACATAGACGATCTCCGACTCGAGCTTTTCCCTGCACAGGGTGGAACAGGCCAGCAGGCCCGGCATGGACGGACAGGAGCAGATACCGCCAAAGCCATAGTCATAATAGTCCGCGCCGCCGGGGGTAACATCCTCGTATCCGGCGATCCTTCCCCCTTCAAACCGGTAGCGCACCACCCTGCCGCCGATCACATCGCCGGTATCGCAGGAATATCCCAACGGTACGATGAAATTCCGCCGTCCCGTAGCGTTCATGGTCACATACAGATAGGTTCCGTCATAATCATAGCGGGAAGCCACCAGGCCGTTCATTCTGCTGTCGGGAACGATCACATTTTCCGGCATGGGGAGCTTTTCAAAATGAGCGCCTGCGTCATAGGAAACGTACAGGCTGTGCCCCCGCAGGTCTTCGCTCTCCCGGGTGGTATATCCGGCCGTCCCTGCAACGATCGTCCCGGAATCCTCCGATACCCATACAAAGGTGGTATAGTCCTCCGGCACGGGCAGCTTCTGCCAGCTGTCTCCCCGGTCTGCGGTCTTGAGCAGGCCGCCCGTCTGGCTGGCAAAATAAAGCACATTGCTGTCATTAGGATCTGTCACCAGGCGCAGCCCCGTCCCCCGGCCGCTGAGGTTGCCGTGAACCATGGTGGGAATCGGTTTATGTACAAAATGCTCTCCCCGGTCTTCGGAGATGCTCAGAAGCCCCTGAGGCTCCCCATTGACGCCGCTTGCAATGTACAACCAGTCAGGATGCGCTTCGTCCAGTCCAAGCGCGATTGGGTAGGTAAGCGCCAAATCCTGCGGGGTCACAGCATCGATCAGGCTCTGCCACCGCATATTGGTGCGGTCAAAGCGATAGGTGCCTCCGATATCCGTCCTGGCGTAAAGGATTCCGGGCTGTTTTTTATGAAAAACAAACCCTGTCACATATCCGCCTCCGGGAATGGGGGCGTTTTGATAACGGTACGCAATTTGTTCCATATTGTATCCTGCCTTTTCATTTTTTTGCATCAGCTCAGCCATATCGGTTGGAACTGTTACAGCTGTTTTTCTATCATAACACGATTCTTTTTTTAATAACACGGGGAAAATTGCTTCACTTTTACTGTAACATTTGGATTAATTTCCTTTTCCCGGTCCGGATTGGGCAGGCCTGACTGCATTGACCTTTTTCGTACAAAGCAGTGCGATTTGGGCATGCTATATCTTGAGTTCACATATTTGGGGAGCATTTATGCCTTTCCGTTCACAAAAATATTCCCCATTCTTCATCGACTGTTGGGGCGCATTATGGTATATGAATTGCAGAAATTGTTCCCCAAAAAGGAGGAGAGACAATGGCAGTACAATATAATATAGTGAAATACAAGAATTGCTCAGAAGCCGTGCTGACCTTCATGCAAGGCTGAATTTGATGCTCTACGATGGTACGCCTGAAATCAAGGAACGCGGTGATGGAAAATACCTCTATGTGAGAAAACATGCCGCCGGCAAACAGACATATTTTTGCAAACCACTATCTTATTTCACATGGTGGAAGCTTCCTGGTAATTCCTGAAAAAGAAGTGCCGGAATTCAAACGGCTGCTTGTAAAATACTATGAAGGCGAAGATATTTCTATTATTGCATCTTTTATGAAAGAGCGCTGCTGGAAAACAATAGAGTCAAAATTACTTTGTGATTTTGCTTAAATCAATGTATTCTTCTTCCTCATCGCATCCCTCATATTTTGCCATAACAAC
>CAUWLJ010000170.1:0-4129 GCA_963559585.1 uncultured Eisenbergiella sp.
CCATGCGAGCATGGTTTTGACCGAACAAACCGATATGGCTGAACTGTTACAAAATTAAAAATAATAATCATTACTGATATTGACAATGGCGCTTTCTTGGCATATAATAAAAACAGTTCAAAACACACATGATAGGGTGTGGAAAATAACTCATAGTTACCATCCAAAAAGGAAGGAGAAGCAGAATGGCAGAACTGAAGGGAAGTAAGACAGAGAAGAATCTGGAAACAGCATTTGCAGGGGAGTCCATGGCGAGGAACAAGTACACCTATTTTGCATCCAAGGCAAAGAAGGATGGTTTCGTTCAGATCGCAAATATCTTTGAGGAGACCGCCAACAATGAGAAGGAGCACGCCAAGATGTGGTTCAAGCTGCTGAACGGCGGAATCGGCTCTACAGCGGAGAACCTTGCGGCGGCAGCGGCGGGCGAGAATTATGAGTGGACGGATATGTACTCTTCTTTTGCAAAGGAAGCGAGGGAGGAAGGGTTCAATGAGATCGCCGCTCTGTTTGAAGGAGTAGCCGCTGTGGAGAAGGAGCATGAGGAGAGATACAGAAAGCTTCTTGCCAACGTGGAGGGAGATCTGGTATTCTCCAGAGACGGGGATGCGGTATGGCAGTGCACCAACTGCGGACATATCTGTGTGGGCAAAAAAGCCCCTGAGGTCTGCCCCGTGTGCGCACATCCTCAGGAGTATTTCCAGCTGAAGGCTGAGAATTACTAGAGCATGTTTGAAAATTGCTTTCTGCCAGATGTGCGTCCCAATTTGTGGGAGATTTGCCCCAAATGAGCGCGGCGTAGTGGTACGCACCGCGAATTTGGGGCAGATATACCGCAAATTGGGGCATGCAGATGGCGGGAATGAATTTTCAAACACGCTTTAAGGAATAGCAGAAAGCCTTTTTAAGCAAAAAAATATGACAAGCCCAAAAGCTGTATGAACGGTCTGCTTTTGGGCTTGTCAACATTTTGGCGGTGGTTATAGGACGTATTATTGGTACTTTAATGATAACCATATTGACAAGAGCGATTGGCTCTGCTTTGTTTAGACGGTTATATGTTTTTTAGCTTTACCACTCAATTATATTTAATGTGTTCCACTTTTTTGACCATTTACTGCATTTTTGTAAGTATGTTTCTTTCGTTATCTGAGTTTTATTGGCCCTGATTATTTGTCCAAACATATCATTTAATCCATATGGCGCATATACATTGAACTGATTGTCTACAAGCTTTACTCCGATAGAGGTAGCTGTAGTAGGCCATGTATTTATAGCATCCTCGACGGATTGATAAGGCTGTAATTCATACCCGTAATAATTTTTATACCACAAATGAACTCTGGCTTGGTTTTTTACATCCATTTTCACTGGTAAATGAGCAAATTTATGTTGTACCAACTGTATGATGTTGTTTTCGCTTTCGTATGAAGTATCGGTATCAAAATAGACAAAGTCAACATCAGATATGCCATACATCAAGTCTAAATTATTTTGATAATTCCAAACGGTTTGACAGATACATCCTGCACCAATGTAATAGTCAGGTACGTGGAGCATTTGTGCTTTTTGTATGATTTCAAATATAACTGTATTCTCTTTCATGATATTGTACAGTGCCTGTTTTTGAAATTCTAAGTCCCTATTGTAACCTATCATTCGTTTTCCTCCCAGACTGATATAAAAAAGAACATTGTTACTTTCTAAATTTTATCACATTTTCTGCGTTACGGCAGCTTTCCGCTCTGCTTATAAATCAAATCGTACAGATTCAGCGTTTCGATCATATCAGAGACTTCCTCAATGGACTTCTTTCCAAATTTTTTCAGAATGTTGTGCACCTGTGTTTTCACTGTGGACATTTCCACATGCCTCAGCCCGCAGATTTCCCGGCGGCTTTTGCCGTCAAGAAGAAGGCGCAGCAGCTCCAGCTCCGTGGAAGTGAGGGAGGAAACGATGTTCACTGCATAGAGAAAGCTTGTTTCGTAGGATTTTACCCGCTTGAACTCTCCCAGGATCTTGGCGGCCAGCTCCGGACGCAGGGGAAGGTTGTTGTGGTAGGCGTTGCGGATGCTGTTCAGGATTTCCTCTTTTCCGGAGTTTTTCATCAGGTAATCGCAGACACCCAGCTGAAAGGCGGTGAAAATCAGTTCGTCCTCTTCGTATACGGTGAGAATGATGATTTTGGGATTCAGGCCTGCGTGGTAGATTTCTTCCACGGCCCGCAGTCCGGCGTCCTTCTTTTCCATTTCAATATCCATGAGGATCACATCCGGGCTGGTGTCCAACGCCTTTCTCACGGCCATTTCTCCGGTTCCCACATCGGCAGTCACCTCCATATCCTCGGCCTGGGATACGATCTTTACATACAGCTTGCGGATCGGCTCCATGTCCTCCGCAATGAGAACTCGTATGGGTCTTTCAGTCATTGCTCCTCCTTTTTCCGGCGGCTGTCCGCCTGTGGTATATTGAAAATGAGGCCTGTCTCAGTCCAGGACTGCGTCAGTCCGATACTGTGCCAGTCCGATACTGCGTCAGTCCGAGACTGTGCCAGCCCGGGGCCGGAAACGTTCACAGCACCATTTTCTTCAGATTCGGCAGGAGGATGCGGAAGGTGGTTCCCTTTCCTTCCCGGCTCTCCACGGTGATCCTGCCGTTGTGTGCTTTTACGATACGATAGGTCATGGTAAGCCCGATCCCCCAGTGCTCGGCAATGGGCTGGGAGGAAAAGAAGGGCTCAAAAATGTGGTTCAGATTGTTCTGGGCAATGCCCGGCCCGGTATCGGTGACGGACAGAGCGATCCAGTTGTCGATGGAACGCAGGGTGATGCTCAGATTCCGGCGTTCCGGCGGCAGATTCCCCATGGCGTCGATGGCGTTAGTCACGATGTTGTGAAGCGCCTGTTCAAAAAAGTTGGGATCCACCATGGCAGGAGGAATCGTGCCTCCTCTGTGGATATGTACCGAGAAACCGTCCAGCTGTGTGGACATTCTGTCCAGCATCCGGCGGATCAGCGCCTCCAGATCGGTCTGCTCCAGCGTGAGCTTGGAGGTTTTGGTACTCCGGTGCATCACATCCAGCCTGCTGTACAGATTTTGACAGCGCTCAATGATGTGCGCCCGATCCTCCTCGCCCTCCTTGTCCACATCCAGAAGCTGCACCTCGGCCTGCAGGGCCAGAAGCTCATTTTTCATATAATGGCAGAAGGTTTTGGAGGTGGTGTTGGCCGCATCGATCTGCCGGGACATGGTAAAGTCATGATCGTTAAGGCGATTGCTGATCATTACAAGCATGATAATACTCAGGCTCATCAGCACGGCCGAACCGAACAGATAGTAGGGGAAAAAGTCGTAAACGGCCGTGTTGCTGTACAAAGTCAGCGAATTGTAGCTGGTGTACCCGGATATGATGGAATAACGCACCATATGCTGGGGCAGCTGGCCGAACAGCACCAGGTAGGAAACCATAGTCAAGGTATAACTAATCGTTTCACCGTATGCAAAATATTTGAAATACGGAAAGGAATAGATCTGCCGGTTTGCCTGGAACAGGTTCAGGACACTGGCGATGACCAGCAGCTGGTTCAGAATCGCCGTCAGGACATGTATGACGTGCAGAAACAGGGAATATTGTGCGCTGTCCATCACATGAGGATAGAAAAACAGGTACAGGAACCTGGAAATGAGCGGCTCATAGATCACCCATTCCGTGACCAGAAGAAAGCGCAGCGCTTTTCTTATTCTTAGTACCCTGCCGGAGTTGTTCTGTTCCTGATAGGTGAGGGAGAACTGACAGCCGAAAAAAAGCGTGAGCAGGGAAAACAGGTTCATCAGCCGGATCAGCATATCCTTGGATACTGGCAGGAACATGAGCGTTTTCCAGAATGGCCTTGGCAGATTGAAATAATTTTCTATAATATTGTAGTATCGTACATCCTTGGACAGATAAAGAATCATGAAAAGAACGGCCAGCACATAGAAAAAAAGCGTACTGACCAGATATTTCACAGAGGTTCTTTTATCCCGCTGGAAGATCAGGAACAGTATGAAGATGAGAAAAGCGGACAGGAAATAAAACATCACATGTTCCTCTTTGCGTTGAATTTGGGAGTGGGATGGGGTAAACTGG
>CAUWLJ010000171.1:0-4083 GCA_963559585.1 uncultured Eisenbergiella sp.
TACCGCAAAGTGGGGCGTGCAGATGGCGGGAATGAATTTTCAAACACGCTCTAGCTGATTATCTTCGCCAGAGTGGGTGAATTGCGCTCACCTTCCGACTGTCCTGTTAAGTAAATTATAGGCCAGCTGCAAAAAAATAGCAGCTGAAATTAAAAAGGAGACCTTAAATTATGCCATTCCCCAAAGAGTACACCCACACATCAGAAGACTACTGGAACCTTCCGGACGGCCGCCGGGCGGAACTGATCGGCGGCCGGCTTTACGATATGGCACCCCCCAGCCGGATCCATCAGGAACTTATAATAGAACTGTCTGCCGCAATCCTACAGCATATCAGATCAAAAGACGGCTCCTGCAAGGTCTATCCCGCCCCGTTTGCCGTGAATCTGAACGCAGACGACAAAACCTACGTCGAGCCGGATATATCCGTTATCTGTGACAAAAACAAGCTCACAGACAAAGGATGCAGCGGCGCGCCTGATCTGGTGATCGAGGTTGTATCTCCGTCCAGCTGCCGGATGGACTATTCCACCAAGAACGCCTTATATTCCGAGGCAGGCGTCCGGGAATACTGGATCGTTGATCCGGCCAAAGAACGCACCACAATATACCGTTATGAAGAAGATGCAGCTCCCGTATTCTATCTCTTTTCGGATGATGTCCCTGTCGGAAGCTTCCCGGAGCTGACCATCAACATCACTGATCTGTTGAAATAGTATCTGGAGGCCTTCTCTGCCCTGGATCAGTACAACCGGGAGCGCGGATGGTATGACAAGGTTGTGCCCCTCCTGCGAAAGTGAAAACAAATACTGGAATTATCTCCAAGTTTAATTTTTCCTTAATATTCCCCCTCACGCCCTCCAAATATGCTATAATCACACAGTCTCCCTTTCCCGGAGGCACGGGGCAGGCTCTAGCGGCTTTTCCCCTTCGAGGTCTGTGTCCGCGCGGCATCCGCAGGCCCCGGTCATTCAAAAGCCGCGCAGAAATGAGGAAAATGATGATGAAAAAAATAACAATGCTTCTTCTTACCGTTGCCTGCACCTTTGCCCTGTCGGCCTGCGGCTCTGAAAATCCCCCCGCAGAGACACCTTCCGCGCCGGCAGAAACCGAAACCACATCGGAAAGCCTTCCTGCCGAAACCGAAACCACGGAAAGCTCTGCGCCGGCAGAAACCGAAACGGAGCTTTCCTCCGGCGCAGGATCGGAAAACAGTGCCGATACAGAGGGCGCATATGAGGACGCTGCCGGGCTGCTTGCCGCAGTCTACGCTTCTTTCACCGAGGAGCAGAAATTCCCCATCGGCGGCGGCGATTCCGCAAATCTGGTGATGGACGCGCCGGGTTCCTTCGACATTTCCAAAACCGACGAGCTGGATTCCACCCTTGGCCTGCCTGCCGGTGAAGCGGGCTCCATCGACGATGCAGCCTCCATGCTTCATATGATGAATGCAAACACCTTTACCGGGGCGGCCTACCATCTGACCGAGGGCGCTGACCAGGAGGCTTTTGCCGAAGCCGTCAAGGAAAACATCCTGGCCCGGCAGTGGGTGTGCGGCATGCCTGACACCCTGGTGATTCTGGGCACACAGGACGGATACGTCCTCACCGCCTTCGGCGCGTCCGATCTGGTTGAAAACTTTAAAAACGGCGCTCAGGCAGCTCTGAACGGCTGCGAGCTGCTCCTGGAAACCCCAGTCATCGAATAACCCTACCGCAGCTGCAGGGTATAAAACCCATAAAGGAATGCTCCGGTCCATCCGGCATCCCATTCAATCGGCTCACCGGCCCGCCTGAACAGTCCCCTCAGGCGGCAGAAAAGAAGGAGAGATCATGCTTTTTTCCAGTATCCCGTTTTTATACTATTTTCTTCCGCCTGTCCTGGCACTTTATTTTTTAGCGCCGGCCGGATGGAGAAACACGGTCCTCCTGCTTGCCAGCCTCTGTTTTTACGGCTGGGGAGAGCCGAAATATCTGCTCCTCATGCTGCTTTCCATCCTGGCAGGTTACCTGTCCGGCCTTCTGTTGGAAAAATACAGGGGGCAGGCGGCTGCCAGGATCATCTGCGGACTTTCTGTGGGGGTAAGCCTTTCTTTTCTCCTGTATTATAAGTATACCGACTTTTTCCTGGAAAGCTTTAGCGCCCTCACCGGGCATGAGGTTCCCCTTCTGGAGATCGCCCTGCCCATCGGCATCAGCTTCTATACCTTTCAGATCATCAGCTACACGGTGGATGTATACAGGGGCGAGCCTGCCCAGCGAAGCTTCATCCGGCTGGCGGCCTATGTCTCCATGTTCCCCCAGCTCATCGCAGGCCCCATCGTCCGCTACAGTACCGTAGCGGCACAGCTGGAAAAACGAAGCCTGTCCTCAGCCGCCTGCGCGGAGGGAATCCGCCGTTTTCTGCTGGGGCTGGCCAAAAAGATCCTCATTGCCAACCAGCTGGGCGAATTCTGCGCCGCCTTCCGCGCCTCCGGCGAAAAATCATTGCTCTTTTACTGGCTTTACGCCTTCGCCTTTGCCCTGCAGATCTACTTTGATTTCTCCGGCTACAGCGACATGGCTATCGGCCTTGGCAGGATCCTGGGCTTTTCCTTCCCGGAAAACTTCAATTACCCTTATATTTCCTCCAGCATCACCGAATTCTGGCGCAGATGGCATATCTCCCTGGGAACCTGGTTCCGGGACTATGTATACATTCCCCTGGGCGGCAACCGAAAGGGGCGCGCCCGGCAGCTTTTTAATATCCTTGTCGTCTGGGCTCTCACCGGGTTCTGGCACGGGGCCGCCTGGAATTTTGTAGTATGGGGGCTTCTGTTCGCCCTGCTTCTGATTCTGGAAAAAAGCTGGCTTCTTCCCCATCTGCGCAGGCGCCGGTTTCTCTCCCATGTGTACGTGCTCTTTTTTGTGACCGTCAGCTTCGTGATCTTCAATGCCCAGGATATGGGACAGGCGCTCTCCGATCTGGCCGGGCTACTGGGGATAAACCTGTCAGGAACAGCTTCTCTCCGGGGAATTTTCACGGCAGGAGGCCTCCTGGAAGGAGGCTTTGCGGGAACCGCTATAGAAGCGGCCCACCTTCCATTCATCTCGCCGGAAACGCTCTACTATCTGCGAAGCTTTGCCGTCGTATTCCTCATTGCAGCAGTGGGAGCCACCCCTCTGGCCAAACGCCTTGCAGACAAAGCGGCCGCACGGCCAGGCACAGCCCGGCTCCTGAACCTGGCTGAGCCTATCCTCCTGCTGGCCCTCCTTCTGATCATGACCGGATACCTGGTGGACGGCTCCTTCAATCCCTTCCTGTATTTCAGGTTCTAAAAAACGGACGCAGCCGAACTGTGTTTAGGAGACAATCTATGAATGATACACACAAAAATAACCTGATCTGCATTCTGTTCTCCCTCTTTCTGGGGGGAGCCTTCCTGGCCTGCCTGCTGCTGCCAAAGCCCTCCTACTCCGATACGGAGCGCCGCCCCCTGGCCGCCATGCCTGAGTTTTCCGCCAAAACCGTGGCGGACGGACGTTTCATGAAGGGCTTTGAGGCCTACGCCCAGGATTCCTTTCCCCTCCGGGATCAGTTCCGCAGCCTGAAGGCCCTTACCGCCGCAGGAATTTTTCAGAAAAAAGACAACAACGGCATCTACGTCTCACAAGGCTATGCCGCCGCCATGGAATACCCTATGGATCAGGCGTCCCTGGAGCGGGCGGCCTCCCGCTTCCGTTATCTTTACGATACCTGCCTGGATCAGACAAACCGTGTCTATCTGTCCGTTATCCCGGACAAAAACTGTTTCCTCGCCGGAGAGAGCGGCCGCCTTTCCATGGATTACGCTGCACTGGAGCGGGAAATGGAACGGCTGACCGGAGATTTTGCCCGCTATCTGCCCATTTCTCATCTGCTTTCAAAGGAGGACTACTACCACACCGACACCCACTGGCGGCAGGAGCGGATTACGGATGTGGCCCAGTGTCTGCTGGAGGGTATGAGAGGCGGGATGGAAGAAAGGAACAATGAAGCAGAAGAAATGAGCGGCAGAACCGAAGATGGACAAGACAAAACGGGAGAAAAAAACGGCGGGACAGA
>CAUWLJ010000172.1:0-4043 GCA_963559585.1 uncultured Eisenbergiella sp.
CTCAATATGGAGCAATCCAAATTCTTCAAGAAAAGCTTCTACATTTGCTGGCATTTCCAATCCAATTTCTCTGTATCTCTTTTTGAAAGCAGAAATATCAATTTTACGTCCATCTTCCCATCCAGCCGCCTTTAGCCGTTGTAAGGTAGTAACTTCCATACAATTCTCCTTTCCTGCTGTATAAAAAGCACCCGGTACCCCGGAGGCTGCCAAAGGCTCCTCCAAAATACCGGGCGCATAGCTTATCCGATCAGCCAGTCGTACATCTCCTGATACTTCCTGGCCGACACCTTCCAGGAATAATCCGCTGCCATACCCCTGTCAATGATCTTGTTCCATTCGCGCTTCTTGTCGTAATAGATGCGCTCCGCGTACCGCACCGTGTTCAGCATCTCATGGGCATTGTAATTGCGGAAACTGAAGCCCGTTCCCGTGCTCTCGAATTCATTGTAGGGCTGTACCGTGTCCTTCAGACCTCCGGTCTCCCTGACGATGGGAACCGTGCCATAGCGCAGGGAAATCAGCTGGCTTAACCCGCAGGGCTCAAAGAGGGAGGGCATCAGGAAGGCGTCGCTGCCTGCATAAATCCTGTGGGATACCTCCTCGGAATAGTAAATCTGTGCGGATACCTTCCCCTGATACTTCCAGGCAAAATGGCGGAACATGTTCTCATAGCGTTCCTCCCCGGTTCCCAGCACAATGATCTGCACGTTATCCTGACAGAGCTCATCCATCACGTAAGCCACCAGATCGAAGCCCTTCTGATCCGTCAGGCGGGAAACCACGCCGATGAGCATGGCCTTATCATCCTGATTCAGTCCAAAATCCGCCTGGAGAGCGCGTTTGTTCTTAATCTTCTCCTTGCGGAAGTTCACCGCCGTGTACTTATGCGTGATGAAAGGATCGGTCTCCGGGTTGTATTCGTCGTAATCAATACCGTTCACGATCCCCCTCAGATCTCCGCTGCGCGCACGCATCAGGCCGTCCAGGCCCTCTCCGTAGAAAGGGGTCTTGATCTCCTCCGCGTAGGTATCGCTCACGGTGGTCACCGCATCCGCATATACCAGGCCGCCCTTCAGCAGGTTGGCGTCCTTATAGGCCTCCAGCTTATCCGGCGTAAAGAAGGACATGGGCAGTCCTGTGATATCCTGTACGTCCTGAATGCTCCATTTTCCCTGGAATTTCAGGTTGTGGATGGTCATGACCGTCTTGATCCCCCTGAAAAAGTCACTGCCCTGGAACCGCTCGTGCAGATACACAGGAACCAGGCCGGTCTGCCAGTCATGGCAGTGGATCAGGTCGGGCCTGAAATCAATGACGGGCAGGATGGAAAGCGCCGCCTTGGAAAAGAAAGCAAACTTCTCGATCTCAAACAGGGCATTGTCGGAGTAGATCTTAAAGCCGTTGAAGTAGAATTCATTGTCGATGAAATAAAAGGTTACTCCATCCACCTCCGCCTCCATAATGCCAACGTACTGGTTCTGCCAGTGAAAATCCATGTAGAAATGAGTGATGTACTTCATTTTGTCCTTCACTGCCTGGGTCATGCACACATATCTGGGAAGTACTACACGCACATCGTAGTGCTCCCTGTCAATGCACTTGGGCAGGGCTCCGACCACATCGGCAAGACCGCCGGTCTTAATGAAGGGAACCCCTTCTGAAGCCACAAATAATATTTTCCTCATTCCATAACCTCCCGTAAGAATAATATCCGTATCTGATAAATTTATGGATATTATACAACATTACGGCATTGAATAAAAGGCTAATTTTTGTACTGAAGGCGGATTTTGTCGGCAATCAGGGCAATAAACTCGGAATTGGTAGGCTTTCCCTTCCCCGTGTTGATGGTGTATCCGAACAGAGCATCCAGCGTCTCCATCCTGCCCCTGCTCCAGGCTACCTCGATGGCATGGCGGATCGCACGCTCCACGCGGCTGGGCGTGGTCTGGAAGCTTTTGGCGATGGTGGGATAGAGAACCTTGGTGATGGAATTAAGCATTTCTATATCCTCCACCGCCATTATGATCGCCTCCCTGAGATACTGATAGCCTTTGATGTGGGCAGGGACGCCGATCTCGTGAATCATGTCCGTCACATCCTTTTCCAGGCTGCGGGACTGTATTCCCACAGGGACAGTGGAAGCTGCGGCAGCAAGCACCGGTACGTTTTCCATGCGGCTGATGTTTCCCTCCAAAACCTGGCCTTCGCCTGCGCCCCGGCTTCCGGCAGTACTCAGGCTTCCGGCAGTTCCCGGGCCTCCAGCAGAGCCCGGGTTTCCGGCAGGATTGGCCGGCATCCCTTTTCCCGCCAATCCTCCCCCGCCGGACAGACCGGAAGGTCCTTCGCTGCCGGAGCCCGGCACGGTAATCATGATCTGAAATGCCTGGTTCGTCTTCATCAGGTCGGTAAGGATCTGTACCACTCTCTCACTGTCTCTGCCTGTATTCATGCTTAACTGTTCCATCACTGTCCTCCATTTTTCATTTCCGGTCTGCGTGTAACGGTTCAGCCCCAAAGGAGCGTTTTGTGAAGCAGCTTGTTGCTGCGCCGTGGGCGCAGGCTGAACTGTTACGTCTGCGTTTCTGCATTCATTATAGTGGATTGACATTTTCTGGCAACCTTCTTTCATCGCAGGAAACGCGGAAAAAGGAAGGGTTTCCCCCGCTTTCGTCAGAGTTTTGAGGCGGATATGGTGGAAAAGGCGAGAATTTTGACGAAAGGGGACGGGTTTTGTAAGGTGATTCCCTGCTCCCACAGAATATAGGATGCCCTGCACCTGCAGGAAACGCCCATGGTTTCCCACGGGCGTTTCACTCAGTCATAAATATCGTACTCTTTTCCCTCCCGGACAAATACCGGGATAATGTCGATAGGTGCAGGAACGGTGACATACTGGCCGCCGCTGTAGGCCTGCCTGGTGTTGGCATCCGTCCAGCCGCAGCCCTCCGGCAGATACACGGTGCGCTCAGAAGCACCGGCCTCCATCACAGGAGCCACCAGCAGATCGGGGCCGAACATGTAGCAGTCCTCCGTCTCCCATGCGGTTTTGTCCTTCGGGAAATCAAAGAACAGCGGACGCATCACCGGAGCGCCCGTCCGGCTGGCATTTTCCATGCAGCTGCGGATATAGGGGCGCAGACGCTCCCGGATAAACAGATATTTTTTCAGGATCTGGTAGTTCTCTTCCCCGAAGCTCCAGACCTCGTTGTCCTGGCCGGAGGTCAGCTGGCGGACGTTGTTGATAAACTCCTCCTCCCGCTCGTACCAGGGAGAACGCTCGCCGTGCATCCGGAATACCGGGCAGAAGCACCCCCAGGCGAACCAGCGCACCAAAAGCTCCTGGAAGCTTTCCTCCTGGATATTTCCGCCCAGGAAGCCGCCTATATCGGATGTCCACCAGGGAATACCGGCCACGCACATATTCAGGCCTGCCTGAAGCTGCTCCTGCATGGAACGGAAAGAGGAATGCACATCCCCCGACCAGGTGAGAACGCCGTACTTCTGACTGCCTGCCCAGGCGCAGCGCACCAGGCTGAGCACCTCCTTCTCTCCCGCCGCCTTCAGGCCGTCATAGAAGCCCTTGGCATAGCCCACCGGGTAGATGTTGGAGCACTGCAGGGCCGGGTCCGCCCAGTAGCGGTAGTTGTCGAATTCATAATTATTGTATTCCGGCTCCGCCTCATCCAGCCAGAAGCAGCGGATCCCTTTGGAATAGTAGTTCTCCCGGCACCGTTCCCACACGAACTGCTGCGCGCCGGGGTTGGTGGCGTCAAAATAGACCGTATCTCCCATCCAGGTCATGGTATCCCTGCCCCGGTCGGTGCGCACCAGATAGCCCTGATCCGCCATCTGTCCGTAGTTTTCGCTTCTCTCGTCGATGGTGGGCCAGACGGACACCACCGTCTCAATGCCCAGCTCCTTCAGCTCCTTCACCATGGCGTCAGGATCCGGCCAGTCTCTCGGCTCAAACTTAAACTCTCCCTGTGTTGAGTGTGCAATTCAGATTCCCCAAAAACAGAATTTGCTCTTGGCGGAAC
>CAUWLJ010000173.1:0-3919 GCA_963559585.1 uncultured Eisenbergiella sp.
CCCACAAATTGGGACGCACATCTGGCAGAAAGCAATTTTCAAACACGCTCTAGAGGACGTCTGAGCGCGCCCGAGGTGAAGGAAGCACTCCCTTCATAAGGCTCCTTTTTTTATTTCGGCAATATTCTATTTTTTCTGTAGTTTTTCGTAAAAAAAGAATAAATTTGCCGAATCTAATCAAAACCGTTCCTTCCTCTTCCGCTATCTGCTACAATGGGCATACCAAAAAACAAAGCTTGAGAGGTATTTCATATGCAAAAAGCATTTACCAATCCGATTCTTCCCGGCTGTGCCGATCCGGACGTACTCTTTTACGAAGGAACCTATTATCTGTACGCCACCAATACCGATATGAAGGACGATTCCGAACTGGGCTTCAAGGTATACACCTCCACCGATCTGGTGAACTGGACCGACCGGGGTATGGCATTAAATGCCTGTGATTCCTGGGGGGGAAAATGGTTCTGGGCTCCCGATATCGTTCATGTGGACGGAACCTTCTACCTCTCCTATTCCGTGGAGGAGCATCTGTGCATCGCCACCAGCAAGTCCCCTCTCGGCCCCTTTGTACAGGAGGTGAAAAAGCCGCTCCATGAGGATACCAAAGAAATCGACAGCCATTTCTTCCGGGATGACGACGGCACCTGGTATCTGTATTTCGTCCGCTTCTTTGAATCCAACCAGCTGTGGGGAGCGAAAATGACCGAGGACATGAGGGGCATTCAGGAGGACACACTGACTCGGATCATGATTCCCGACACGCCCTGGGAATGTATCCAGTGGCCGGTGAATGAAGCGCCCTATATGATCAAGCACAACGGGCTGTATTATCTGACCTACTCCGGCAGCCACTGCCAGTCCAGCTACGGCTCCGGTTACGGGATTTCCGATTCCCCCCTGGGAACCTACACCAAATACGAAAATAACCCCATTCTCCGTTCCAGTGACCTGGTACACGGTGTGGGCCACCACTGTATCACCTATTCCCCTGACGGTTCCCAAATGTTCATCGTATATCACCAGCACTATGATCTGACACAGATGACTCCGCGGTGTGTGAGCGTGGACAGAATCCATTTTGAGCCCCAGGAAAGCGGGCCGGATATCCTGGTGGTGGACGGGCCAACCGTGGGGGAACAGCCCGTATTCTTTGCCGGCTGATTCCTGACCGGGCGGGGAAAGGCTTTTCCCTGTCCGTTTACATAAAAAGTGTGCGTCTTGACGCACACCCGCGCCGAGCGCGATTGCCGCCAGACAATATCTGCCTCTCGCGCGAGTGCGCATCCACAGCGGAGCGTCCTTTTTTATACAGCAGGAAAGGAACTTTCCTGTTGTATAAAAAGAGGCAGCCTTCAGGGCTGCATCCAAAAGAAAGGGAGAGGTTATTTTCATGCAGACACGATTAAGAGTCGCCGTAATCGGCGCAGGAAACTGGGGATACCAGCACGCCAGAGCCTTTTCCGGCCGGAACGATACACAGCTTGCAGCCATTGTCGGCCGGAGTGAAGCGCGCACCAGAGCACGGGCGGAGGAATTTCATGTTCCCTATTATCTGTCCGTCCGCGAAATGCTGGAAAGGGAAAGGCCGGATTTCATCTCCATCTGCCTTCCGGCACAGCATACATTTGAAACCACAATGACCGTCATCGAGGCGGGAATCCCCTTTATGGCGGAAAAGCCCCTCGCCTATGAGCTTTCAGAGGCAAGAGCACTGATCGATGCCGCCAGACAGAAAAACCTTTTCTACGCTATCGACTTCAACCAGCGCTACAGTATTCCCTGCCTGAAAGCCAAGGAAGCCATTGAGGCAGGCCGGCTTGGCAGGCCGGTGTTCCTTCACTGGCGGTTCGGCCATGGGTGGAGCACCCGGAAGCTGGATCACCCCTGCCTGAATCTTATCGAGGCACAATGTCATGGTCTGGATATGATGGAGCATTTCTACGGCCCCGTCCGGTCTGTCATGGCAGAAATGACAGAGAACGGCGGCAGGGACAGCTATTCCACCTTCACGCTGGCGCTCCGGTTTACAAACGGCGCAGTAGGCTCTTTCCTGGCTACGCTGGACGCCAATGAGCACAACCGGCTCTCCCAGCTCATTGAAATCGGCGGGACAGACGGACGGATCCTGATAGAGGACAACGTGCAGTCCTATTCCTTTCAGCCTACCGGCAACGATATGGCCGAGGTGTGGCGGGCAGGCTTCTTTGAAGATGAGCTGCGTTGCTTCAGCCACAACCTGGACAGGCATCTGGACGCACTGATTCCTGCCCTTCTCTCCGGGCAAGAGCCTCCCGTCCCCGCCGCACGCGGACTCCGGGCGCTGGAGCTTGCCTATGCAGCGATGGAATCCTTCCGGACAGGCCGGAGGGTAGAAACGCCCTTCCAATAAGCGTTCTTCTCTGCGATGCCATTCTGCCTTCCCTGCGGCTGGCCGGCATCGAGTCTGAGATGCAAAGAAGAAACACAGAGGCCCTGCGATGGGTAACTTCCGCAGGGCTCTCCGCATTTTCCGTCCTCGCCCGTCCACCTGTTTCTTCATACAGCCTGGCCCGGTTGGCCAGGGAATAGACTGCACTGGCAGTAGAATCCTCAAACAGTACCGCATAATAGTTCTTCCAGGGAGTCCGGTCATTCACATCATAGTGAATGTTGGAGGTGCTGATATTCAGGCCGCTCCAGTAATTGCTGCAGTTGGGCACATTCCAGGTCAGACAGTAATGGAACTCCTGCTTCTGTCCCGGCGCCAGGACGGCCGTTGCACACAGCATCCCCGTATCCTTGTAATTTTTCAGGCTTTCCCCATAACGTCTGTTCTGCAGCGACTGTCCGGAGGCAAATTCCCTCCAGTATGTCTCCACATGATCCCTCCAGTTACCGCGGAACCAGTATTCCTGGCAGCACACATTCTCCGCGTCCGTTGCCAGCGTAAAATCGCTGTAAGTCGTGTCAGCAGAATCCACAGCCTCCGATGCGAAACGGATTCCCCTGATCCCCTCCCTTTCCATATAATGGTTACTGGTAAGCTCCGCCTTATTTGGGTTGGTAATCACACCCGCCGTGGTGTAGCAGATCTCATGATCGGCAGTATTTTCCACCAGAATATCTGCAAACAGGACAGGGATGCTGGAGTCCTTATCATTTAAGGGAATCCGAGGATTGTAATACCTCACGCTCACCCTTCCCGGAAACCTCTCATCTTGGAACGCAAGCTCCGCCATCGGATATTTTCCTTCAAATACAAGCTCCCTGAAATGGGGCAGGCCCAGCATCGTCCTCTCATCCACCTGGCCCATGTAAGGCTTGGCCAGGTCGGATACCAGCACCCTGGCATCCAGCAGTCCAGTCTCATCCTGCGCTTTGACGGCGAAATGGCTGTAGCCGTTCCTGGTGTGAAAGGCAGGGCGGTTATACACCTGCCAGTCAATGAAATTCCCGTTCCCGGCTATGCCGATGGAGCCCGTTCCCAGGCCGCCTACGGGAAAGGAAATGGTTCTCTGCCTGTCTTTTCGGTATGTGAATGTGCTCATCCCTTAATTAACCTCCAATTTCTCCACTCCCGGAAGGGGATCCATGGGCAGATGAGGCTCGATCTGATACCAGTGGTTTCTTCGTGTACTCATAATTCCGCCAGTCAAATGCTCTGGCATAATGGCTCTCACTGCCGGCATCAATGCCGACAATTAAAGTTTTTTCAGTTATAGATGCAATTTTTGCGTTTTGTGTGTTACAATTCATTTTGGATACCTCACTGTTTTAATAAGATTTTTACTAACCGGCAAAGTCAGTAATCTTATTTTACTCTGAGGTATTACTTTTTCTCAACCTTCTTTCCTGGATTTCCCTATATTTGAATTATACAGGAAGCTCCTTTGAAAACAAGAAACCGGCTATTCTAAAGCATCTTAGAATAGCCGGCAAA
>CAUWLJ010000174.1:0-3570 GCA_963559585.1 uncultured Eisenbergiella sp.
AAGGGAGTTAAAACATATGTTTTGGATGATTTTTAATTTTCAAACACGCTCTAGGCTGTCAAAAACGGAACGCCTGTCCTTCGACACTCGCAGGCTCGTCCACAGCCGATGGCTTCCACTGTCTGGGGCTTACGCCGAAGCGGGAGCGGAAGATTTTGTGAAAGTAGGAGGCTGAATGATAGCCTGCCCTGGCGGCCACATCCTCCAGGGAAAGCTCCGGCTGTTCCGTCAGGATTCTGCATGCTGCCTGCAGCCGCACATTGGTCAGATACTGCAGGAAGGTAATACCGGTCTCCTTGCGGAAAATATAGCTTAAATAGCTGGGATTGACGGAAACCGATTCCGCGACCTGTTCCAGAGCCAGGTCCTCTGTATAGTGCAGATCAATATACTGGCGGGCCAGCATGATTTTGGAGGAGCAGGCTGCCTGTTCCACAGGGGAAAAGGAATCGTACCATAGGTTCAGCGTTTTTTCCAGGAAAGAGGAGAGCGCCTGCCTGTTGTCCCCGGCAGAGGGAAGCTGCGAGTGGTAAAGCTGGAGGATGGTTTCATCTGGAATCCGAACTCCTGCGATCATCAGATAGGCGGCAAGCGCCTCGGCAAAAACGAGAAGGAATGTGTCCTCCTGGGAATTTAGGCCCATATCGCAGACGGTATTGATGTATTCCGATACACTCAGATCGAAACGGATCACCCTGACGGCATACTGCAGTGTCCGGCTGGCGATCAGACCGCAGATTTCCTGTTTTTTCCCTTCGGAAACGGGAAGAACGGAAAGAATACCCTGACACAGAGCCTCCTGAAAATGTATGAAAAGACGCTCCCCGCCTTCTGCGCTGTTCGTTTCCTCAAAGGAAGAATATCCGAAGGAGAGAGGAAGAAGCGTCTCCAGAATAGACCGGATTTCCGTATCCCGGATGGGAGCGGAGTAATTAAACAGAAACACCGTCAGACTGTTTCTGGTAAAAGGATGGACCGATTCAAAATAGGCGGACAGTCTGCGTCCCGCTTCCTCCGCCTGCCTGGAATCCAGGGAGACGGTACAGAGAAACAGATGGGGAAAGGGAAAAAACTGTTCCAGCTCCCCGGGTGAAAAAACGGTTTTGGAGAAGGTTTCCCCAGAGAAGAGGAGGGTACGAATCTTCATCCAGGTGTGGGAAATCCTTGTATTCTTTTCTTCAAAAATATCCTTCAGCCTCTGGATCAGATAGGCCTTGTCCACGGGCTTGGTCAGGTAATCGGCCACATGGAGCTTCAGCGCCCGTTTCAGATAGTTCTGATCCTCATAACCGCTGACGATAATGTACCGGCAGGGATGCTCCAGAGATAAGCTTTCCAGCATGGTAAGGCCGTCGGTTTCAGGCATGTTGACATCGGCGATGATCACATCGGGACGGAAGGAGGCAAGACGGCTGCGGGCGTCGACTGCGTCCATGGCGGTGACGATTTTTACGGGAACTTCCGTCTGTTCCCCGATCATAATTTCCATTCCTTTCAGGACGAAATATTCGTCGTCAACCAGAAGTACATTCAAATTCATAGCCCTATCTCCTTGGTAATCTGTAAAATAATAAGCCGTCTGATATCTAAAAATTGATAAAATGCCTGTGGAGCCGGACGCTGCAGGTGGTCAGCTTCCCTTCCTCGCTGTCGATGGTAAGCCGGTAATGCTCCCCGTAGAACAGCTTCAGCCGGTCGCTGATATTGAAAATACTGCGTCCGTTGCTTTCGCTGGTCATGTCCCCCCGCTCTTCTGGATGCTCCATCAGCCTTCTGAGCATGCGCAGACGGTCAGGGGCAATACCGGGGCCGGTGTTGGATACGGAGATGGTCAGATCCTCCCCATCCAGTTGCAGATGGATGGAAATGTGGATGAACTGCCTGCATTTGCTCACATTATGGGAAAATGCGTTTTCCACAAGGCTGTAAAGGATGAATTTGGGACACCGCCATTTCTCATCCAGATCACAGAACTCCCAGCTGACGTCAAAACGCCCGGCAAGCCGTTTTTCCTGAATGGAGATGTATTGCCGCGTCATCTCCACCTCACGGCTGACGGGAACCAGGTATTCTCTGGAAAGACAGTAGCGCATCAGGTTTCCGAAGGCATAGGTGATCTGGGAAATGAGCTCCTGGTGGCTGGCCTCTGCGATCATACGAATGCTTTCCAGCGTTCCATAGAAAAAGTGAGGGTTCAGCTGGGACTGAAGCGCCTCCAGCTGTGCGTTTTTCAGCTGGATCTCGTTACGCAGCAGGCTGGAGGAGAGGTGGTTGATCCGCTCCGCCATGCGGTTAAAGGCCAGAATCAGATCTCCCGTCTCGTCTTTGAGAATTTTTCCCTCGTAGGGCGTCAGGGTGTGGTTGTTCTGCCGGTTCATATGCTCGGAAAGCCGGACCACATTGTTGAGAGGCCGGAAAATGAGCAGGAACAGGAGGATGCTGGCACAGGCAAGGATCAGAGCGGATACGGCAAGGCTGAGCAGAAAGGGAGTATAGGAAAAAAGGCTTCCCTCCTGGGGAGTAATCTTGATGACCTGAAAAACGCCCCCGTCCAGGGAAACGGAGCTGACCAGAAAGCCCTCTGCCATATCCGGGAGAACCTGGGGGTCTCCCGCGGCTGTGGAGGAAAGGAGCCGGTTTTCCCAGCAGGCAAGGCAGGCGGAGGCTTCTTTCGTTTCATTGCGTGAATAAAGCAGGTTTCCGTTCAGATAGAAATAGACGGAGGAAGCCGGGTCGGCTTCTGCATAGGAGTCAAATATCCTGGTGTTGTATGAGATTCTGGCGATTCCAGGGAATATGGTCATGGGCGGATTGGAAAATCCGATGTAAAAGGAAAAGCTGAAGGAATTGTCCTCTTCGTCGGCCTGCCATAAGCCTTCCGTCAGGGAGGAAAGCTGCCCGTCACCGATGCGGCAGTCGGCCATGGGTTCAAAATGGCGGAGGATGCGCGCCACATCGCTATCATTCACATAGATCCTGATATCCTTCAAATTAGGGTCGTACAGAGTAATGCCGCTGAGAAGAGCATATACCTGACTGTTATAGGAGTAGACGATCTCCCTTTCACTGTCGTAGAAGCCTCTCAGCAGACGCTGCAGCTCGTAGCTGGATTTCAGCTGATTATAATAGTTCCGGGAACTGGCAAGCTGGTTTTCCAGAAAATTCTGTTCCATGAGAAGGGAATTTTTCTTCTCTCCCACATAATCCCGGATGCGCTGTCTGCTGTGGTAATGGTAGATAATGCTGCTGAGCAGAGTGATGGGAATGAAAACGGCCAGCAGGTAACAGATGAAAAAACGGTTTTGCAGTCTGGTGATTCTGGAAAACAAAATAGTCCCTCTTTTCTGCGATATTGTTCTTTTTTCTATTATCCTTGAATCGAATCGAAAAAACAAGCTTGACAGGACGATGCAGGTATGTAAATTTTTTGGAACAGTGTAATTTCTTTGGATTTCTTCTGAAAAAATGCTTTTCTGCCGGGCGGAACGGCATAAAAATCAGTCTTTTTTCAGAAGAATGAGCAGTTATGGGGAATGAGAAACGAAAAGGATAAAAAAAACCAAAAAATAT
>CAUWLJ010000175.1:0-3532 GCA_963559585.1 uncultured Eisenbergiella sp.
CCGTATTGCAGACTCTACCAACTTCAATGGAATCAATCTGCTGGATGGTTCCCTGGCGTCTACCAAACTGGATCTTGGGGCTGCTACCAATGCTGGCGGAGCTACTGGTGTACAGGAAGTTGCCGCTACAGGCACAAAATCTGAATTCACTGTAAAGGCTGGTGCTAATGACAAGGATCAGACTTTAACTGTTGAATACGCAGACAGCAACGGAACACTGCAGTCTGTAGATGTAAGTTATAAGAGCAGTAACACATTAGCTACAAATGTACAAAACATTGAAAAGGCTCTCAAGGATGCCGGCTTGGGTTCTGTTTTTGATATTACAGCCGATACTGGATCTGGCAAGTTTACACTTGAATCCAAGGTAAAAGGAGAAAATGGCGCTAAACTGACAGGTGTTTCTACAACCGATACAACTCAGGACGCAGTTAAGGCCGGTACAGTAACTGCTGGTGTCAATGCAAAGGTACAGACCACTGGTGCAGGTGCTGATATTCAGGCAGGTGAGAAGATTGTTTTAAACGGGCAGACTTACGAGTTTGTGAAGGATGCACAGACAGCTCCTAAAACTGAAGGTGCTACAGCAATCGTTGTTGGTAAGGACAAAAACGCAACTCTGGCAAACCTGAATAAAGCTCTGGAAGGAACTGGTATTAAAGCGGAGTACAAGACAAATGATCTTGTTTTTTCTTCCACAAAGGACGGAGCAGGTCTGACCCTCCAGATTGGTGATACCTCTGAAAACTTCAATCAGATGACCGTTCAGGTAAGTGATATGCACACAGATGCTCTGGGCATTGCAGGTATTGATATCAGCACTCAGGCAGGAGCGCAGGCTGCCGTAGACAAGATCAAAGCTGCCATCAACTCTGTGTCCTCCACCCGCGGTGATCTCGGTGCCATCCAGAACCGTCTGGAGCACACCATCAACAACCTGAGCGTAACCGCTGAGAACATGACTGCCGCTGAGAGCCGTATCCGCGACGTTGACATGGCCAACGAGATGATGGCTTACACCAAGAACAACATTCTGGTTCAGTCCTCCCAGGCTATGCTGGCCCAGGCTAACCAGATCCCTCAGGGTGTTCTGCAGCTGTTACAGTAAGACAGCAGGCTGTAGATGTATTGAATTTTATATCCACCTGAAAGACCCCGGAGAAATCCGGGGCCTTTTGGTGTTAATGCCTGTTTATATGAAAACAGCATTGATAAAGTTACTGGATCAGTTTCTTCTGAAATTCTTCCTGGGTAAGGCCGGCTCTCTTTGCAGCCTCTACAGCGGTTACCAGTCCATCCTTTACAAGAGAAACCAGCATATCAAGCTTTCCCTTCTGCATGCCCTGCTGAATTCCTTCCTGCATGCCCTGCTGGATTCCTTTTTCCATCCCCTGCTGGATCCCCTCCTGCATGCCCTGCTGGATTCCTTCCTGCATCCCCTGCCGGAGCCCTTTCTCCATCGCTTCTTTTTCAATCAGATCTGAAAGATTACACATCCGCTCCATCCCTTCTCCAGTCTCTGTACTGGTCTCCATCCCGTACTTCGTCTCCATTTCCTTTATTTTCTCCGCTACGGACGCTCTGGCTGTGGACACCAGGGACAGCAGCTCCAGATGGAATATACTTTTTTCAGAAGTTCCAGCCTTCCTGTACATTTTTTTATCCATGTTGTGTTCTCAGGCAGACAAGTATTAATCTTCATAATGTCCACGGCAGGCTATGATCCATAAGCTGCCGTTATCATCAATATTATAAACCAGCCTGTTGGTTTCATCTATTCTGCGGCTCCAGGCTTTTCGGTGCTTCAACGGCTCTGGCTTTCCGATCCCCTGGGCCAGCCCTTCGCGTTCTATGCTTTTTACCAGTTCATTGATTCGTTTCAGCGTCTTTTTGTCCTGGGTCTGCCAGTAAAGGTAATCATCCCACGCCCGGTCGCTCCATAATTTATTCATCATCTGCCTCTATCAGGTCGTGTACCTGTCCGCGTCCGGTTTCCAGCTGGGTGATCCCTCTGTCAAGCATTGCAAGATATTCCGCATTTCTTGCCGCTTTTTCAAGCTGATTGTACCTTTCCAGGCTGATAATCACCACATTTTTCTCACCCTTACGGGTGACGATTACGGTTTCCCTGTCATCTGTTGCTTTGTCACAGTAGTCTTTCAGATGGCTGCGGATCGTAGAATAGTTGACTGCCAGCATAAGCACCTCCATAGTGTTCAATTAATTGTCCTGTTTTTTGTACAATTATCTTACTATATTAGTATACCGCTGTCAATCTGTTTGATATCCGTCAGGGAACAAATTTTATTATAAAAGGCCCCGGATTTCTCCGAAGCCTTTTTGATAATGATAAAATCTGACAGGTTTAAAACCGGCTGTTTTACTGTAACAGCTGCAGAACGCCCTGAGGGATCTGGTTGGCCTGTGCCAGCATAGCCTGGGAGGACTGAACCAGAATGTTGTTCTTGGTGTAAGCCATCATCTCGTTGGCCATGTCAACGTCGCGGATACGGCTCTCAGCGGCAGTCATGTTCTCAGCGGTTACGCTCAGGTTGTTGATGGTGTGCTCCAGACGGTTCTGGATAGCGCCCAGGTCACCGCGGGTGGAGGATACCATGTTGATGGCATCTTTGATCAGGTCAACTGCATCCTGTGCGCCCTTCTGAGTGCTGATGTCAATGCCTTCAATACCAAGAGCTGCTGTATGCATATCTCCAATCGAAACTTTCATCTGATTGAAGTCTGCGGAAGTGTCACCGATCTGAAGCGTCAAAGATTCTCCAGCACCTGCCTTTTCAGCCTTAGCAGCAGCTGCTGTACCAGAAATAGTCACTCCATTTTTTCCGGCTGCTGTCTGCAGTGTAGCAAAATCTTTAAATTTCGCTCCATCGCTTCCGTCAGCATTAGTATCAAATGTATAAGTTTTTCCATTAATAGTAACACTATCGCCTGCCTTAGCAGTTCCATCAAGCTTAAAGGTTCCATCCTGATTCTTTGAGATTGGCTTACCGCCCAAGGTTCCGGAAATGGTGAAGGTAGTTCCACCATCAAGGGCGCCGTCCAGCAGATTAATTCCATTGAAGTTTGTGGAATCTGCGATACGGTCAATTTCATCCTTCAGGGAGCTGATCTCTTTCTGAAGATTTGCACGGTCTACCGCGTTATCATAAGTTCCGTTAGCGGACTGGTCAGCCAGCTCCACCATACGGTTCAGCATGGAGTGCACTTCTGTCAGAGCGCCCTCAGCGGTCTGTACCAGGGATACGCCGTCCTGTGCGTTCTTCTGGGCGGTGTTCAGGCCGGTGATCTGAGCACGCATCTTCTCGGAAATAGCCAGACCTGCCGCGTCATCGCCTGCACGGTTAATCTTGTAACCGGAAGACAGCTTCTCCAGGTTCTTGGATACTGCGTTGTTATTTCCTGTTAAATTGCGATAAGAGTTTAATGCTGCAATGTTGTGCTGAATTCTCATTTTACTTCCTCCTTGAATGAGATAACTTACCGGAATTCCGTTTCCGGCGTGGGCTGTTTT
>CAUWLJ010000176.1:0-3331 GCA_963559585.1 uncultured Eisenbergiella sp.
CCCAGCTGCGCCCCGGAGGATTTCACCGCAAGGTCTGCCATAATAATGGCGGTTTCCGCCGGGCTTACGGTCAGGATGCCGATGGCGGAGCGGATCAGCTCCACCTTGGGGTCAAGCCCCAGCTTCTCATAAAGCACAGCGTCCGGGTTGGCGATCATATGGGCCAGGGTAATCTGCTTGCCGGGAACCAGCTCCTGTACGATCCTTGTACGGTTTTCCTCTCCACATATCTGTTCCAGTTTCATCTCTACCTCATTTCGGAGCGTAAGCGACGGGGCCTCTGCCATCACGGCAGTTTGTGACGCTCCGGCACAAACCACGCATACGAATCTCATTCCGAAGCGCAAACCACGGAGCCTCTGCCCTATTGTGTCAGCCGCCGATCACGCAGTCCAGCCTGCTTTCCTGCTCCACCTTTCTTTTCAAAGCTTCCATCTGCTCTCTCTCCGGCGGAAGCGTATCTCCCATCAGGTATTCCCGGCCCAGTCCCTCGTACTTGTCCTGTCCCAGCCGGTGATAGGGAAGCAGATGAATCCGCTTCACCCCGGGAAGGGAATCGGAAAACCGGGCAATGGCGGCGATCTCTTCCTGTGTATCGTTAAAGCCGGGAATCACGGGAACCCGGATCACCAGTTCCGTCTGCCCAAGCGCCGCTATTTTCCTGATATTTTCCAGCATCAGGCCGTTGTCCCTTCCCGTAAATTCACTGTGCTTCTCCCCATCCATATGCTTCACATCGCACAGATAGGTGTCCAGCCAGGGAAGCAGCTTCTCAATCTCCCCAAAAGGAGCGCAGGCCATGCTCTCCATCGCCGTATTGATCCCGCTCTCCTTCGCCGCCCGCAGCAGAGCGGCCGCAAAATCAGGCTGGCACAGGCTTTCACCGCCGGACAGGGTAAGGCCTCCGCCGCTTCTCCTGTAATAAGGGCGGTCCCTCACCACAGTCTCCATCACTTCCCGCACCGTCACATCCCGTCCGATGGTCTTTGGCTTTCCGTTTACCATCATGGTCTGAATCTTATACTCCTGGGATTCCGGATTACAGCACCACCTGCACCGCAGCACGCAGCCCTTCAGAAATACGATGGTGCGAATCCCTCTGCCGTCATGGATGGAATACCGCTGTATGTCAAAAATCCGTCCTTTTGTATCCAAATAGTCCATATCCATCCTTCCTCACACTGATTCCGCCCAGAATACAGCCCTGAAAGGCTGTACCTGAAAGGCCGCGCTTTTTTCTAAAAGCCCTGTTCTGTCCTGCGGATAATGTCATCCTGCAGCGACCGGGAAAGGGTGGTAAACAGCGCGCTGTACCCGGCTACACGCACCACCAGGTGCTGGTACTTCTCCGGATGCTTCTGGGCGTCCAGCAGAGTGGAGCGATCCACCACATTAAACTGCATGTGGCTTCCCTTCTGGTCAAAATAGGAGCGGATCAGCGCCACAAAATTGCTCAGTCCCTCCTCCCCGCTCAGGGCGGAAGGATGGAACTTCTGGTTCAGAAGCGTCCCGTTGGAAGCAATGCCGTGATCCAGACGGGAAACAGAATTGGCCGTGGCCGTGGGGCCGTTCACATCCTTTCCCGCACAGGGGGATACTCCGTCCGCCACAGGCGCGTGGGCCAGCCTTCCGTCCGGCGTGGCTCCCGTCTGTGCGCCCAGAGGCACGTTGGCGGAAACAGGGTACAGTCCGGCCTGGAACATTCCCCCTCTGGGGTTGCAGTAACGCTCCAGCGGCTTCGTATAGGTGTAGGCCACCCGTCTGGCAAAGGCGTCCACCTCTTCCAGATCGTTCCCAAACTTGGGAACCCCGTCGATCAGCTCCAGCAGTTTCTCTCCAAACTCCCGGTCGGCCTCCGGCACAGGCGTGTTCGCAATGCCTTTTACAATGCTCTCCACCTGTCCCTGAGAAGGGGTCTGTCCCGCTTCCCCCATCTGCCGCACCACCTGGGAGGCCAGCTCCCGGATGGAAGCGGCGTCGAAGCCCTTTCCATAGTTCATGGCAAGAGCCCGCCTGTACTGGGCCAGGGTCACTTTTTTCTCATCGAAAACAAGGGTCTTGACCGCATAGAGGGAATCGGCCACATTGGCCACGCCGAAGCCCTGGGGGCCGGTGAAGTTGTAGATCGCTCCCCCCTCCTGCACGGATTTTCCCCTGTGGATACAATCCTCCACCATGCTGGAAAGGAAGGGCAGGGGGCAGCGCTCCGCATGGGCTGTGTCAATGGCGTTGTCCGCGTTCACCAGCAGACGGATGCAGTGATTCATCTGCTCCTCATAGGCCTGGAAAAACTCTTCAAAGGAGGACATCTCCTCCACCCGTTTCGTCCTGGCTCCCACCTGGCGTCCTCCGTCCTTTCCGCAGGAAAAAACAAATTCCAGGGGACGACACATGTTGAAAAACGCCGCGTCGTGCCAGCCCTCCGTTTTCCCTGCCTTCTGGGGCTCCACACAGCCGATGATATTATAGGTTCTGGCATCCTGCAGGGACAGCCCCCGGTTCATCAGGGAGGGAATGATCACCTCGTCATTATAGTAAGCGGGAAGGCCGATCCCCGTGCGGGTCAGCTTCGCCGCCTCCACCAGAAGCTCATGGGGCGTACCGTTCCACACCCGCACCGACAGGGAGGGCTGGGGCAGGAACACATGATGTGAGGCCCAGATACACAGAAAAGAAAGGTCGTTGGTCACGTCCTGCCCCTCCTCGTCCTGACCGCCCACAATCAGGTTCTGGAACAGACTGTAGCCTGCAAAGCCCTCCGCACTGGCCGCATCCCTGGCCTTGTTCAGATCGTTTAACTTTACCCAGATACAGTCGATCAGCTCCTGGGCCTGATCCCGGGTAATCCGTCCCGCCTCCAGATCCTTCTGATAATAAGGATACATATACTGATCAAACCGTCCGGGCGAGATGGAATGGCCGCTGGACTCCAGCTGCAGAAGTTGCTGAATAAACCAGAAGCTCTGGCAGGCCTCATAAAAGGTCTCCGCCCCCTTTGCCGGAACCCGGTCGCAGTTGGCCGCGATCTGAAGAAGCTCTTTTTTCCGCACCGGCTCCTGACACTGCGCCGCCTCCTGTCTGGCAAGCGCCGCATACCGGGCCGCATACCCGATCACCGCCCCGCAGCTTAGGATCACCGCCTCCAGGAAACTGTGCCGCCTGGCGTAATCCCCATCCGACACCTGACAGGCCGCCAGCTCCTGCGCCGCCTGACGCATGATCCCCTCCATCCCTATGGAAAGCACCTTCTCATACTGAACGGTCACATGACCCACTCCGTTATAAAAATAGTTGCCCGGCGTGAACACATTGGCCTCCATGGCCTGCACCG
>CAUWLJ010000177.1:0-3170 GCA_963559585.1 uncultured Eisenbergiella sp.
TTGCATATAAAAAGGACTAAGTCCTTTAAAGCCATAGCTTTTAGGATTTAGCCCTGATTGAGATATAAGGAAAGGGAAGCCAAAACAATGCTTCCCTTTCGAGCTATATATAGATTTTGCAAATAATGTCTTTAAATCGGTTCGCCTTTGTATACCCAGAATGATGCTTCATATATTCCTGCACATCTTTCCTTGTAACAACCAGCGTTGTGAAGTAGAAATACCTGCGAGTTTCTATTTTCCCGCATTGGCAATCGCTGCCTGCGCTGCCGCCAGCCTTGCGATCGGCACACGGAACGGGGAGCAGGACACATAGTTCAGGCCGATCCTGTGGCAGAATTCAATGGAGGAAGGATCTCCGCCATGCTCGCCGCAGATACCCAGCTTCAGGCCGGGACGGGACGCGCGGCCCTTTTCCGCAGCCATCTGAACCAGCTGTCCCACGCCGTTCTGGTCAAGCTTGGCGAAGGGATCCGCTTCATAGATCTTGCTCTTGTAGTAGTCCACCAGGAATTTTCCTGCATCGTCACGGGAGAAGCCGTAGGTCATCTGGGTCAGATCATTGGTGCCGAAGGAGAAGAACTCTGCCTCCTCCGCGATCTCATTGGCAAGAAGGGCGGCGCGGGGAATTTCGATCATGGTTCCGATGCGGTACTCCAGATCGGAATTTTTCTCCTGCTTCACCTGCTCTGCGGTGGACACTACCACCTGCTTTACAAAGGCCAGCTCCTTCTTGTCTCCCACAAGAGGGATCATGATCTCGGGAACGATATGGAAGCCTTTTTCCTCACGCACCTCAATGGCAGCCTCGATCACGGCCCTGGTCTGCATTCTGGCGATCTCTGGGTAGGTAACGGAAAGCCGGCAGCCACGGTGGCCCATCATAGGGTTAAACTCATGAAGATTGTCACAGGCCGCCTTTACCTCGGCGGGAGTTAAGCCCATATCTTTGGCCAGCTCAATGATTTCCTTTTCCTCCGTAGGCACGAACTCATGAAGCGGGGGATCCAGGAAGCGGATGGTAACCGGGTTGTCTCCCATCACCTCGTAGATGGCCTTGAAGTCCCCCTTCTGGTAGGGAATCAATTCATTTAACGCTTCCTCCCTGGCCTGGCAGGTGGAGGAAAGGATCATCTTGCGGATCTTGGGAATCCTCTCCGGGGCAAAGAACATGTGCTCGGTACGGCACAGTCCGATGCCTTCAGCGCCAAGCTTCAGCCCGTTGGCCGCATCCTCCGGGGTATCGGCGTTGGTACGCACCTTCAATGTTCGGAAGGAATCTGCCCACTCCATAATTCTGCCAAAGTTTCCGCTGATCACAGCGTCCTGTGTGGCAATGTCTCCGTCATAGATCCTGCCTGTGGAGCCGTCCAGGGAAATATAGTCTCCCTCGTGGTAGGTCTTTCCGCCCAGTATGAAAAACTTGTCCGCTTCATTTATCACAATATCGCCGCAGCCGGAAATGCAGGCGGTTCCCATTCCTCTGGCCACTACTGCCGCATGGGAGGTCATGCCGCCGCGCACGGTGAGGATTCCCTCCGCCGCGTGCATTCCTTCAATATCCTCCGGTGAGGTCTCCAGCCTGACCAGGATCACCCTTTCTCCTCTCTCATGGGCCTCCCTGGCCTCCTCCGCAGTGAAGTAGACCTTACCTGCAGCCGCGCCGGGAGAAGCAGGCAGAGCCTGTCCGACTACCCTCCCCTTTTCCAGAGCTTCCGGGTCGAAGGTGGGATGCAGGAGCTGATCCAGGGATTTGGCCTCGATCCGCGAAACGGCCTCCTGGGGAGTGATCATCCCCTCGTCCACCAGGTCGCAGGCGATCTGGAGAGCTGCAGGAGCCGTCCGCTTGCCGTTTCTGGTCTGAAGGAAGTAGAGCTTTCCTTCCTCAATGGTAAATTCCATATCCTGCATGTCGCGGTAGTGCTCTTCCAGTTTTCCGGCGATCTGAAGGAACTGCTGATAGCAGTCCGGCAGATCCTGCTCCAGCCTGGTGATGGGCTGGGGCGTCCTGATCCCGGCCACCACATCCTCGCCCTGGGCATTGATCAGATATTCTCCGTAGATGCCCCTGGCTCCGGTGGAAGGATTGCGGGTGAATGCTACGCCGGTCCCGGAGGTATTGCCCATATTTCCGAATACCATGGACTGCACGTTCACCGCTGTTCCCCAGTCGTAGGGAATGTCGTTCATGCGGCGGTATACGATGGCGCGCTCATTGTCCCAGGAACGGAACACGGCCTTGATCGCCTCCATCAGCTGCACCCTGGGATCCTGAGGGAAATCCTCACCCTTCTTTTCTTTATAAATATTTTTGAAACGGTCGATCACCTCCCTCAGGTCATCAGCCGTCAGATCCGTATCAAAATGAGCGTCCTTGGCTTCTTTGATCTCGTCCAATACCCGCTCAAACAGGGATTTGGGAATTTCCATTACCACGTCGGAAAACATCTGGATGAATCTGCGGTAGGAATCGTATGCGAATCTGGGATTCCCGGTCTTTTTGGCAAAGCCTTCCACGGAAACATCGGTGAGGCCAAGGTTGAGGATGGTATCCATCATACCCGGCATAGAGGCTCTGGCTCCGGAGCGGACAGAGACGAGGAGCGGATTCTGTGTATCTCCAAAGCTCTTGTTCTGCTGCTTTTCCAATTCTGCAAGAGCCGTAAAGATCTGTTCCCGGATCTCTTCGGAAATCTGTTTTCCATTTCTGTAATAATCTGTGCAGGCTTCCGTGGTGACGGTGAAGCCCTGCGGGATGGGAAGCCCTAGGTTGGTCATCTCTGCCAGGTTGGCGCCTTTGCCGCCTAGAAGGCTGCGCATTCCTGCATTGCCCTCTGTGAACGAATAAACCCATTTTGCCATCTGATTAGTTCCCCCTTTGAACGTTTTTTATAATACCTTCCTGAACGGGAGGCGATGTATGCCCGCAGAGATCTATCGCCTCCCAGGCCGGAAAGGTACAGATTGACGGACTGATGTGACTGCGTGGATCACCCTGAGCCGTTTCTCTGGAGTTATTATAACATAACTTTTTGGATTCCGCACCCATTTTTTGTCGATTATTTATAATAAGATATTTTTGCTTGCATTATTATGGTAATTTACGACAAAATAAATCAAAATCCTGACTTTTACACTTTTATTCCTTCAAATATATGTTTTTCACACTT
>CAUWLJ010000178.1:0-2743 GCA_963559585.1 uncultured Eisenbergiella sp.
AAAGCTCCGCTATTCACGGAAAAGCTCCGCTATTCACGGAAAAGCTCCGCTATTCCTGGAAAAGCTCCGCTGTTCTTGTAAAGAACGGCGGAGCTTTCAGGTCGATCTGTTTTTTATTTTTTACAATCCTGTTTTTTCACACTGCCGGCAGTCGGGAGCGCTGCCGGCAGGCCACATCCGGCGGAATAATACCGTTTTATACTTCCGTCATCCACAGGCCGTGGAGATTGCAGTATGCGTAAACGGCAACCGCCCTGTCATTGTCCAGACGGAAGGATACGCAGGGAGCGTCACCGGGCTTCAGAGCCTTGCGCTGTCCGCCGTTCTCTGTCTCCACATAAACCCATTCAATGAAATGCTCAGGAAGCATGGGATGGTCAACGCTCCCCACATTGACGGTGATGACGCCGTCTTCCACCTTAACAACGGGCAGATGCTTCTCGCCGCTGGCATCCACAGTATTGGGAACCAGCTCCTCCAGCTTCTGACCGCAGCACATCATGGGAACACCAGCATCATGAACCATACCAGCCAGGTTGCCGCAATGACGGCAGATATAAAACTTTGCCATAGAATTGTCCTCCTTTGAAATGAATCGTATTTACCGTTAATCCTACTATACTATATGCACCTGAAAAGTCAATGCAGGCAGCTGCAGTTTTCGCAGCAGCGGCCTGGATCGTTACTGTTCACAGCAGCCTCAAACGCTTGCCGTTTGAGGCGTGAGAGCATCAGGCATTACCATATTTCTCACTCATTACTTTTTCTCATAAGGAAGAGTCTTACAATCCCCTGATAATATTCAGATAATCCTGCCGCTGGTCTGCAACGGCATAAACGACGACTTTCTTTTCTTTTTCGTTAATTTTATAAAACACCAGATTTTTCTCCAGCACCAGCACTCTATATCCCTGCCGCCTGAGCACGGGATAGCGTGGTTCTGCCCCCTTGTATGGATGTATACCCAGATCTGCGATATTCTGCTCCAGTTCCTCCAGCTTCTGCAGTGCTGCTTCATTTCCAAAATTTTCAGCTACATACAAAATGAGCTTCCTGATGTGGGCGTCTGCTGTTTCCGTCCGCATAGCCTTGTATTCCAACTTCATTCCTCCTGCAGCAGTCTTCTCAAATCGTCAAATGTTTCGCTGATTGGCGCAACCCTTCCATGCCTCACATCATCCTCTGCTTCTGCGAGGATTTCCAAAAGCTCAATTCTGGATTTCATTCTTTTATACTCTTCATAAGAAATTGACACTGTATCGCCGCGGCCATTGACTGTAATGATCACCGCCTCGTTCCCTTCCCTGCACTGTCTGGAAATTTCGCTGTAATGGTTCCGCAGATCTGCAGATGGTCTTATGGTTTCCTGTAATGAATACATCAAAAACACCTCCATTCGTCATAGTTATATTATATTCTAATTTGCCTATATCAACAAAGAATTTCTAGTTCTCATTCATCTTTGCAAGCTTTGCGGCCTTGGATCTGCGCCGATCAGGCCAGTTTAGTTCTCATTCATTCTTGCAAGCTTTGCGGCCTTGGATCTGCGCCGATCAGGCCAATTTAGTTCTCATTCATCCTTGCAAGCTTTGCGGCCTGATCGGCTGCGATGAGGCTGTCGAGGAGTTCGTCGATGTCTCCGTTCATGATGTCATCGATCTTGTACAGGGTCAGCTTGATCCTGTGGTCGGTCACGCGACCCTGGGGGAAGTTGTAGGTTCTGATCTTCTCAGAACGGTCGCCTGTTCCGATCTGGCTTCTTCTCAGCTCGGCCTCGGCATCGTGGGCCTTCTGCTGTTCGATGTCGTACAGCTTGGCGCGCAGGAGGGCAAAGGCCTTGGCCTTGTTCTGAAGCTGGGATTTCTCGGTCTGGCTGTATACCACGATTCCTGTGGGGTAGTGGGTGAGGCGCACGGCGGAGTCGGTGGTGTTGACGCACTGGCCGCCGTTTCCGGAAGCGCGCATTACGTCAATACGAATGTCCTTCTCGTCGATCACCACGTCCACATCCTCCACCTCCGGCATCACCGCCACAGTGATGGTGGAGGTGTGGATCCTTCCGCCGGATTCCGTCTCGGGCACGCGCTGTACACGGTGTACGCCGCTCTCGTATTTCAGTCTGGAATAGGCTCCTTTACCATTGATCATGAAGCTCACTTCCTTCATGCCGCCGATACCGATCTCGTCCGCGCTCACCGTCTCCACCTTCCAGCGCTGGCGCTCCGCATATTTCACGTACAGCCGGTACATCTCCGCCGCAAACAGGGCGGCCTCGTCCCCGCCCGCACCGGCGCGGATCTCCACCACCACGTTTTTCTCATCGTTGGGATCCTTGGGAAGCAGCAGGAGCTTCAGCTCCTGCTCCAGCTGGGCAATGCGCTTCTTCGCCTCCGAATGCTCCTCCTTCAGAAGCTCCCGCATTTCCTCGTCACTTTCCTCCTCCAGCATCATCAGGCTGTCCTGCTCGTCCTGATTTGCCTTCTTATATTCTCTGTAAGCCTCCACAATGGGGGTCAGATCGCTCTGCTCCTTCATCAGCGCCCGGAAACGGTTCTGATTGGCCGTCACCGTGGGCTCGTTCAGCTCGTTCATGATCTCCTCAAAGCGATGGAGCAGATCCTCCAGCCTGTCAAACATACGCTAATCTCCATTCCGGAGCGTAAGCGACGGGGCGAAGAAAAATTGCGAATGCAGTTTTTCTTCTGCCATCAGGGCTATTTGTGACGCTCCGGCACAAATAGCC
>CAUWLJ010000179.1:0-2342 GCA_963559585.1 uncultured Eisenbergiella sp.
AAAAGATTGTTCGTCCAATAGTCTGTGATGACACCGCTCTTTTCAGTAATCTTACGCTGTCTTTGAAGATGAGCATTATTACATCTGCCATGACAGAAGGGAACTGCGGCATATCCGGACAGAGCGCAAAGAGCAGGATGGCTACACCCAGACAGTGAAAGTATACTGGTGCGCAGACTGCAGCGGCTGTGAACACAAAACCAGATGTCTCTATAAATACAAAGCTGAAAAAAATCCGGACCAGAATAAGGTCATGAAGATCAATGAACGATGGGAAGAATTGCGGGAAGAGTCCAATGCGAATATACAGAGCGAAGAAGGGATCCTGAAACGGCAGACACGATCGATCCAGACGGAAGGACACTTCGGGGATATCAAGGAGAACAAAAATTTCCGGCGTATTAACTATCGATCAAAGGAGAAAATGTATAAAGAATTCTTGCTGTATGCGATTGGCAGGAATATCATGAAATATCACCGCTTTTTACAAGATGAAATTGAAAAATTTGAAGGGAAAAAGGAGCAGAAAGCAGCTTAGTCGGCAGAGCACTCCCGAAAATCCAGCCAAGGGGTTTTTGCGCCCTAAAATAGGAGACAAAAAAGAAGAGACAGTTCCGCAGAGGATTCAGGACTTAAATAAGCCTGAATTCTCCGGGATTGTCTCTTTCCTGCATGTCAGGGATTAAAAATCGGTATTAACCGACACCCCCATTTTATTTATCAGATACTAATGGTATTTCGACTTGCTCTTTTTGCATTTCACTTGGAATATACGTCCTGTTGCCGTATATTTTGAGACAAAACCAGTCGAATGGTGTAAGATCTGAAACATGATATGTAGCTGTATATCAAAAAAAGAAAAGGCGAAAAAATATGAGAACACAAAAAATTGAAAGCAAGAAGTCTGCAACCAAAAGCGTCGGCAAAGATTTCACCGGAATATCCGATTTAGGGTTTGGTGCTAATAACAGTACATTGGGGAATCGCGTTAAAAGCAAAGATGGTGGCGGTTGTTGCTGTTGTTGTTGCTGCTGCTGTTCATCAGGCGCAGCTGATGTAGAAAATAAGTAACTACATGATAACTTTATGAGCAAACGGTTGCTATAAATAAATTTCTGATATATATCCTGAAAATCTATAGCAGCCGTTAGCTGTTTAAACGGGAGAAAACATGTACAAAATTCAACCTTTTATCTGGCAAAAATTATTAGATGAGCAAATAGTTTTTCAAACTCAAAACTCAACTGTGATAATTAGAAATAAGGATCTGAGTGACTTTCTAATTGCCTTAGAAAAAGAAAATAAACTGGAAATAAGTAGACAAGAAATAGAAACATTCTGGGGAATTAACGCAGACAAAATCACAGATTTTCTGGTAAATCAAAAGATACTCATTCCTGAAATCAAGCAAAAAATTAATTTCAACAAAATTCTTGTATTAAGTAATGATGCAAAATTTATAGACTCTATGAGCTATAACATAGGTGATCTTTATGAAATTATAATAGTTAACAAAAAGGAACTAGAAGCATACCAAACTGTCATAACAGATATGCTAATAGTCTTTTTAAATCCCTTTAAGTTTGATTATCTTGTGGAGATTTATAAAATTGTTCGAAAAAAGGATATAATATGTAAATTTATATTTTCATATAACAATAGAATTTACTTTTCTAATTATCACCGAAAAACTTGGTATAATCCTTGTCCTCTATGTTTTTTTTATTCGATTGAAAGTACACTCAGAGGAGAGGATAATGGAGAAATAAGCTTTCAAACAATTATTGACCTATTTTATGCAAAAAATATTAGATTTGAAATTAATCTTCCATTAACTCAATCGGCCTACTTATACATTGTCTATTTATTAACAAAATATCTGCTTAATACATCAGATACATATTTAATTGACGAAGTTGCAGAGTTAAATTTACAAGATGGCTCTGTACGAAAAGATATAGCATATCATTGGGGGTATTGTGATTGTTATGAGTAATCACTATTGGAATGAATTCATAAAATATTATATTGATGACAGAATTCTGCTTAGTACATTAAAATACCATCAACAAACTATAGATAAATTTAATACTACTGATTGTATAGATAAAAACCTTATTGAACTATGTAGAGCTGATACGGTAAATGTTTCGGATGTTAAACTTGACACATTTACAATAAAAACAAGCGCTATAAAGGAATTCTTTCTTTTTTTAAAGCGACTATATTCTTCAATTGATGCTAAAGTTTCTTTTCCAGTAGTAGTTTTTATGAATGATAGAAATGTTGAAAAACCAGGTGTCTATTCATATGATTTTTCCGCCGAAAAATTGTATATGATA
>CAUWLJ010000180.1:0-2286 GCA_963559585.1 uncultured Eisenbergiella sp.
GGAAAAGGACAGAGAAATTCTGAGCCAGTGGCACAGGGCTGCCGCGAAAGCCGGATCGACGGAGGAATTTGTCAGGCAGACCGGATTGGAACAGGGAAATTCGGATATACATGAAAGTTAAGAAAACCATACCATCGGACGGACGCGGCTGAACTGTGACCAGCCTGTATCAAAAAGGAAGAAGGAGAAAGTATGCCATGTGGACAAAGAAGGTTCAGTATCAGGATGCAAGGCCGGTCATCTTCTATCTGACGGAGGAGAACGGCAGCAAATATCTGAAGCACAATTTTGACTGGCACTGCGGGGACAGCAGGACGTCAGACTGCTTTGTGCTTCCATTCGGGGAATATGAGGGGAACGCATCCTTCCGCTTTACGTCGGATCAGCCCTTCCAGGTATCCTTCAGTGAGGACAGGCAGACGGTGAGCGTGGAGGCAGGGACGGAAGCTTCCGTCACAGAGTACCCCACGGTTCCCCACTGCGATATCCAGGGGAACCGGATGAGCCTGGAGTTTGAAAACGGCGGCGAGCTGCAGGAGACGGCCTGGCAGTTCTACTGGAGGACACTGCTTCCCTGCGTTGTGGAGCGGACGCAGGCGTCAGCTTATCCTGACAGGGACGGATATGTGGTGAGTACCCTGCAAAAGGAGGTGTACGCGGGAACCTATCCTGACGTGGATCACGAATTCCAGGTGCGGGGCCGTATTGCGGCGGGCGGAGCTTTTGAACTGGAGCTGGTGAGGCGGATGCTGGAGCTGCAGCTTCGCATGATGGCGGAGGATCCTGAAGGGCTGTTCCGGGATCCCTGCGCTGTCCAGCCGGACGGAACCAGGGAATACCATGTGCGCCGGGACAGCGCCGACTGCCAGACCAATGCCGTCATGTTCCTGGTGACAGGCAATATTGAGATCATCGAGTCCGCCGCCCTGTACGTGGCCGCCGCGAAGGATCTGGACTGGCTGAAGCGGAACATAGAAGGGCTTGAAAATTCCCTTACTCTGGTGGAGGACTGCATGGACAGGTACGGCAGGCTGTGGTCTGACGTTTACTATGAGGATCAGGTGATCAAGGACGGAAGAGAGACCATGTCTGCGGCTCTGGCGGCAGACGCCATGGGACGGATGGCGGTGCTGGAGCGCCTGGCGGGCAGGCCGGAGCGGGCTCCCCATTATGAGGAGCTGAAGGAACGCCTTGCGGCCGGGCTGGTGAACGAGCTGCCCCGGGGCTTTTATAACGGGGAGAAACAGCGTTTTGTGGACTGGGTGGACAGAAGCGGAGCGGCGCACGACCATATCCACCTGCTGGCCAATGAGCTTCCCGTGCTGTTTGACTATGCCCGGGATGACCAGAGGAAGGCGGTGGAACGGCTGGTGGAGGAGAACTTTGATGAATTCCAGCGCTTCCCCACCTTCCTGTCTGCAAGGATTCAGGATTATACCGTCTCCGAGATCGGAGTTCCCTATGACCTGTGCGCGGCAGGCCGCTACTGGTGCTGGGATTTTGCCTATTGGGCCAAAATGGGACGCCGGGATATTCTGGAGAAGCAGCTGCTGGCACTGTGCAGCCAGGCCAGGCTGGATCATTACCTGATGGGAGAGCGGTATGATATGAACTATGTGTATTATATCAGCGATATCAACTGGCACGGCGCAGCCCATTATTATGAATACCCCAATGTGTACCTGTGGAACTTAATCCAGGGCTATCTGGGGATACGGCCCGATCTGGAAGCGGATTTCAGGATTGAACCGCTTCTGAACCATTCCGGTAAGGTGAGGATGGAGGGGGAGCATTACGGCCTGGAGTATGAGCTTAAGGACGACGGCTTCCGGCTGACCAATCTGAAGGATACGGCCCGTACCTTTATCCTGTGTCTGTGGGATGGGGAGTATCGGGTGGAGCTTGGGCCAGGTGAAAGCTGGGAAAACCAGGCTGTCTGATGTATTGCGCTGCAATGCGGTGAGGAAAAGTAAAGAGAGAAGAACAGGAGCCTGCGTATTTCGCAGGCTTCTGCCGTATGCGCGCCCGGTAAACGGCGTCCTGAAAAGAAATATACGTTACTGCCTGCCGGTGAACGGTGACAGGCATAATATCTGCGGAACAAGTCTGCTTTTTGTGACTCTGATTTGAAATCGGTTTCCTGAATTGAATAAAAAATATTATAAATACGTTTCATATAATATGTAAAAACAATTAAATCTAACAAACTATCCAAAAAAGCCTTTTCATTATAGCTGTTTGAAAAACAAAAATATATATAATGCACAAAAATAAGGCTTTGTTTTT
>CAUWLJ010000181.1:0-2238 GCA_963559585.1 uncultured Eisenbergiella sp.
CATCTGCACGCCCCACTTCGCGGTATATTTGCCCCAAATTCACTTGCCGTAGCCCGCTACGCCGCGTTCATTTGGGGCAAATCTCCCACAAATTGGGACGCACATCTGGCAGAAAGCAATTTTCAAACACGCTCTAGTGCACGTTAATGCTCCTGTTTTCTTTCTGATTGTACCAGCCTGAAAACAGAAAAGCAATATTTAAACGTTTTTCTCCTGATATGGCATGATTTGAACTATAAAAGTGAAAAATTGTGTGATAGATTAAAGGCAGAAGGGCAGTGCTGCACTGCCGGATTCCGACGCGGACGCGAAGGAAATCAAAAATAGAATGAAAGAAATGCTGAGTGAAAAAGAAAACAGGAGGAAAACGGCATGAGATATGTGGGAAACAGGGCGGAGGATGTGAAGATCGCCTACATCGGCGGCGGTTCCAGAGGCTGGGCCTGGGGGCTGATGAGCGACCTGGCGGCGGTGGACGATATGAGCGGCAGTGTGGCGCTTTACGACATCGACAGACAGGCAGCGGAGAAGAACGCAGTCATCGGAAACCGGATGAAGGATCTTGAAGAGAGCAGGAGCGTCTGGACGTATGCGGCGGCAGACAGCCTGAGGGAAGCGCTTACCGGAGCGGATTTTGTGGTAATCTCCATTCTGCCCGGTACCTTTGACGAGATGGAAAGCGATGTTCATGCGCCGGAAAAATACGGGATCTACCAGTCTGTGGGCGATACAGCGGGCCCCGGCGGCCTGATGCGCGGCCTGCGCACCATTCCTATGTTCGAGGAGATCGGCGCGGCGGTCAGGGACTTCTGCCCCTCCGCATGGGTCATCAACTACACCAATCCCATGACCATGTGCGTGAGAACCCTGTACCGGGTATTTCCTCAGATCAAGGCCTTTGGGTGCTGCCATGAGGTGTTCGGTACGCAGAAGCTGCTGGCCCGGATGCTTGGCGATATGGAAGGGATTCAGGATGTGGAGCGGGATGAGATTCATGTCAATGTGGTGGGTTTGAACCATTTCACATGGCTGACCCAGGCCCAGTACAGGAATCAGGATCTGTTCCCTCTCTATCGGAAGTTTGCCGATAAATACTGGGAAGAGGGCTTTGGAGAAAAGGCGGATGAAAACTGGATGAACCGCTATTTTGACAGCCGTGAGAGGGTGAAGCTGGATCTTTTCAGAAGATTCGGCGTGATTGCGGCGGCGGGAGACCGGCATTTGGCGGAGTTCTGTCCGGGGGCCTGGTATTTGAAGGATCCCGATACCGTACATGCCTGGCGTTTTAACCTGACGCCTGTATCCTGGCGGAAGCAGGATCTGCAGAACCGGCTGGCCAGAAGCGAGCGCCTCTACAGCGGGGAGGAAGCGCCGGAAATCCACCAGACCGGGGAGGAGGGGGTACAGCAGATGCGCGCCCTTCTGGGCCTGCGCGACCTGGTGACCAATGTGAACATTCCCAACAGGGGGCAGATCCCAAACCTTCCCATGGACGCGGTGGTGGAGACAAACGCCCATTTCTGTGCGGACTGCGTAAGGCCCGTATTCGCCGGGGCTGTGCCGGATTCCGTGATCCCTATGGTGGGTAAGGTATGCGGCATTCAGGAGATGGTGGTAGAGGCGGCCCTCACCAGGAATCTGGAGCTGGCCTTCCAGGCCTTCCTTATGGATCCCAATATGAATCTGGGTATGACAGAGGCGAGGGAGCTGTTTGATACGATGATTGGGAATACGAAGGGGTATCTGGGGATGTATTTCTGATTGGTTATGGATAAGAAAGTTGCTGTTTACCGGCCTGCCGGTAAATAGTCATAACAGTAATATAAGAAAAGGCTGGAAGGGAGAGGCTGCACAAGGAAGTGGCTTCTCCCTTCGGCTTTGTAATCAGCCAGATTGATTGAATTTGCAGAAGAATCATTATATTTGGAGGATTACATAATGAAAAACACATTCACGATAAAAAAACAGTCTTTGGTACGAAAAGCAGGGTGATTATTTTCTGCCCTGTCTGGAACCGCCCGAACAAGAAAACAAGCCGATTGGCATTTGGGGACAACGCCATCTGCGGTACTGGCGGTAATCCATGACGGGGTAGGTTCAGTCTTGTTGTTCTTCATAAATGGTTTCTTTTATAAAGCCGAAAACCTCCTTGAATGAATTTGTTGTTAAATATTCGTGCAAAATATTGTTTTCTTCGTGCAAATAGCATATACTATAATTGCCAGCAGAAAGGGGTTG
>CAUWLJ010000182.1:0-2117 GCA_963559585.1 uncultured Eisenbergiella sp.
TATACCGCGAAGTGGGGCGTGCAGATGGCGGGAATGAATTTTCAAACACGCTCCAGGCCCGGAAGCACAACAGAGCCTATGAGAATCTCTTTCCGGTGCTCTCCTTCCTTACGACGCACCTGACACGCCCATTCGTCATATCATAAAACAAGAAACAGACAGGTGAGTTCATTATGACGGATGGTTTTGTTTATACGATTTTTCTGGATGCAGGACATGGCGGAAGTGATCCGGGCGCCGTGTATAAGGGGCGTCAGGAAAAGGATGATGCGCTTAATCTTACGTTGGCCGTGGGGGATATTCTCAAAGGCTATGGGTTTCATGTGATTTATTCCCGAACAGAGGATGTCTATGAGTCTCCCTATCAGAAGGCTGCGGAGGCTAACTCCTCCGGTGCCGATGTTTTTATCTCGATTCACCGCAATTCCAGCGTTTATCCCAATCGATATGAGGGGACAGAAAGTCTCGTCTACAATGAATGGCTTCCCGCCGGAACGATCGCAACCAACATTAACCGGCAGTTAGAACGGATCGGGTATAAAAATCTGGGTGTAAATGCCCGCCCCAATCTGGTCGTTCTCAGAAAAACCGATATTCCGGCAGTTCTCGTTGAAGTAGGTTTTATCAACAATGATAAGGATAACGCTCTCCTGGACAGCCAGTTTGACGCCACCGCCCGTGCCATTGCAGATGGGATCGCCGGCACGCTCTGGAGCTGGTAAACCATTTCTCAGCAGAGACAGGCCGCAGAACACACATCGGCCTGTCTCTTCACTTGTCATCTCCTTCCTTTCCTTACTCTCTGGTTCCGCGCCGTCTCATTCCATATCCTCTGCTTCTATACTCTCTGATTCCATGCTCTCCGGTTCCGTATTCCCCGGCTCCCCACTCTCCGTTTTTCCACTCTCCGGTTCCTCTGTCTCGGTTTCTTCGGCCCCCGCTCCCTGTGGTCCCTGCGGTTCCTCCGATTCCGTCTCTGTCTGTGCCTGACCGGCGTTTTCTTCTTCTGGTTTCCCGCTGTTCTGGTCTGGCTTCTCAGGTTTTACATCACTCTGAGCATCGCTTCCATTGCCTTCTTCTGTGGTTTCCTCCTTATCCTGCCCGGTATGGCTCTCGGGCTGTTTTGCCGCTTCATCCTGCCTGGGCGGCTGTCCTTCTTCAGGAAGCGGTGTTGGCGGAAGATCCTTGCCGCCTGTGGAAAAAAGCGCTTCATCTGACTGCTTCGGCTTCAATTTGGCGTCATATACAATATGTGCGCCTATAATCTGCCCGTCACTCAGACCACAGCCCGTTTTCCATCCCTCCTGGACTCCTGCATTTTTTCCGCATACCGTTACCAGATGCTCGGAATGCCTGTCTTCATCCACATGGCTGCTTCCATCGTCCGGATGTACCCATTCGCTCCATCTTGTTTCCCCGTTCCAGCAGTAACTGTGCCTGACCGTCTTGGGACAGTGCATCATCCCATTATCGTTATAGTTACCGTCACTGTGGCAGCCGCTTTCATCCACCTGACAGACCACATAACAGCTTCCCACATGCTGATGGATGTTGGGCACGGTATAGCATCCACCGCCGTCCGCGGGGCTTCCTGTATGGTGATGATATTCATATTCAATCTTTCCAGGCAGTTGATCCGTACCAATCACAATCTGCTGCTTGATATTAAGAATTCCATCATGTATTTCCCGGAAGGAGGCATCCTCGTCCACCGTGACGTTCTTCGTGAGCAATGCGGATGCCAAAAGCTTTTTTCCATTACTCACACGCTGAAAAACCGACTGTACCGCCTGATCCAATCCGGAAAACCTGGCATTGCTGCTGCTCTCTATCTGAGCCAGGCGTTCCAGAAGTTCCGTCTGAGAACCGCTCATTCCCTGTGTTACAGTTCCGATTTTTGCTGTCAGATTCTTTTCCACAGCTTCCAGCCTTTCCAGCAGATTCATCCTGCTCTCTGTCACTCCCTTTCCCACTTCGGCCACCTTTTGGCCTACTTTGTCTACTCCCTGACCCACTTCAGTCACTCCCTGGCCTACTTTTCCGACCTCCTGGCCTACACCGGCCACCTCCTGGCCCACCTTGCCGACCTCCTGGCCTACACCAGTCACTCCCTGGCC
>CAUWLJ010000183.1:0-2075 GCA_963559585.1 uncultured Eisenbergiella sp.
ATTCCCAGGATCCGCAGGCTGGCTCCGTTTTTCAGCCGCTTCTTCAGATCTCTGGATCTGGAAGTCCCTGCCGCCCTTCTTGTCCAACATCAGAGTGAAAACGGCAGAAACGCCATGAAAAACACGTCAAGAATGTCAGATTTGATAAAAATATCATAAGGCCACTGAGAAGTGTTGTCAATCCCGGATTTTCTTTCTGTTCAGTAACCAGAGCGTGCCTGAAGGACAGGAGGCCTCAGGCCGGACTGTCACCAAAATAAGACAAAAACAAACCAAGAAAATACATTTTAATTTCAGCTTATTTTTCTATTATAATTAAAAGTATATCTTTTTGAAGCCCGGCCGGAGGTATGTGTCCTTCAGGCCGCTTCAGATAAAAGAGGGAGGTACCTGACATGACACCTATGAAATGGTTCTACAGCTTTATCAAGCCCTATCGGCCGCGGATCTTTCTGGGGCTGATCCTGGTTACGTTTCTGGCGGCGCTGGCCATCATCAATCCTGTGGTAAGCGGTAAGGTGGTAGACGATGTGATCAGCGGGGGACAGTACGACAAGCTCCCCCTGCTGGTGGGAATCCTGCTGGTAGTCACGGCCATCCGCAGCGTCCTGCGTTTCTTCGTTCCCTATAACTTTGAGATCTGCTCCCAGGGCGTCCTCTACAAAATGAGGGATGCGGTGTACCGCAAGCTTCTGATGGAGGATTTCGCGTTCTACAACCGGAACCGCACAGGAGACCTGATGAGCCGTCAGACGGGAGATATGGACGCCATCCGTCATTTCGTGGCCAACATCATTTCTTCTATTTATGAAAACATCCTGTACTTCGTGTTTGCACTGACCATGGTATTTACCATCAACACGAAGCTGGCGCTGGTGATGCTGTGCATTCTGCCCTTCACTGTGCTTGCCACCATTGCACAGTTTAAGAGGGTAAAGCCCGCCTTTCACAACATCCGTACCCGCTTTTCCAGTCTGAACGCTTTCGTTCAGGAAAACATCAGCGGAAACCGGGTGGTGAAGGCCTTTGCCAAGGAGGATTTTGAGCACGAAAAATTCAATGTGGAAAACGACGGATACCGGGAGGCGGAGCTGGGGGCTTCCGCGATCTGGTCAAAATACGTGCCTGTGTTTGAATTTTTCTCCAACATCCTCACCGTGGTGCTGATCCTGTACGGCGGGCTGATGGTGATCCGGGGGGAGATCACCGTGGGAAGCCTGGTGACGGTGAACGGTTATCTGTGGATGCTGAACATGCCTCTGAGAATGGCAGGCTGGTTCATCAACGATGTGCAGCGCTTCGTCACCTCCGTTGAGAAAATCTACGCCACCTTTTCCGAGGATCCCCACGTATTCCGTCCCGATCCTGCCATTGAGAAGAAGCATATGAAGGGAAGCGTGGAATTCAAGAACGTTTCCTATCAGCCTGAGGATGAGGCCGTGGACATCATCCAGAACGTTTCCTTCTCCGTGAAGCCCGGTCAGACCATCGGTATCCTGGGGCCTACGGGTTCTGGAAAATCCACCATCATGAATCTGCTGTGCCGTTTCTACGACACCACGGAGGGAGAGGTCCTGGTGGACGGTGTGAACGTGAGAGACCTGGATCTGTACGACCTGAGGGACAACATCGGAATGGCCATGCAGGACGTATTCCTTTTCTCCGACACCATCGAGGGCAACATCGCCTACGGACGGCCGGACTGTCCTTTTGAAAGGGTAAAAAAAGCTGCCATTGCGGCGGACGCCAACCATTTCATCCAGTCCATGCCCGAGGGGTATGATACCATCGTGGGCGAACGGGGCGTTGGTCTGTCCGGCGGACAGAAGCAGCGTATTTCCCTGGCCCGCGCCCTGTTGAAGGATCCGGCCATCCTGATCCTGGACGACACCACCTCCGCCGTGGATATGGAGACGGAGTCCTACATACAGACACAGCTTAAAAACCTGGAGGGTGCGCACACCATTTTCATCATTGCATACAGAATCTCCTCTCTGAAGGACGCGGATCAGATCCTGGTTCTGGATCATGGACGCATTGCGGAGCGGGGTACCCATCAGGAGCTTCTGCGCCAG
>CAUWLJ010000184.1:0-2008 GCA_963559585.1 uncultured Eisenbergiella sp.
ATTATCTCTTGCTGAACTGAGGCGCGCGACGAGCTGCCTTGAGACCGTACTTCTTTCTCTCTTTCATACGAGGATCACGGGTCAGGTAGCCAGCCTTCTTGAGGATAGGACGAAGCTCTCCGTCAGCCTGAAGGAGGGCTCTTGCGATACCATGCCTGATCGCTCCTGCCTGTCCGGTGTATCCGCCGCCCTTTACATTTACCAGAACGTCGAACTTGCCGTCATTTCCGGTAGCAGCCAGAGGCTGACGAACGATCATCTTCAGGGTCTCCAGTCCGAAATACTCGTCAATGGATCTCTTATTTACAGTAATGGTTCCGTTTCCAGGCACCAGATATACTCTTGCGATGGATTTCTTTCTTCTGCCAGTTCCGTAATATTTTGCTGCGTTAGCCATTTCTTATTTCCTCCTTATTAGAATCCCTGGATTAAAATGTCAGTACTTCGGGCTTCTGAGCCTGGTGCTTGTGCTCGCTGCCTGCATATACGTGAAGCTTGGTGTACATCTGTCTTCCCAAGGGTCCCTTCGGAAGCATGCCCTTAACTGCAAGCTCGATTACCTGCTCGGGCTTCTTGGCCATCTTTTCCTTCAGGGTGGTCTCCTTCATGCCTCCAACATAGTCGGAATGATGATAGTAAACCTTCTGATCCATCTTCTTGCCGGTAACCTGGATCTTCTCTGCGTTGATTACGATCACATAATCGCCGGTATCAACGTGAGGGGTGAACTCAGGCTTGTTCTTTCCTCTTAAAATCTTGGCAACCTCGGATGCCAGGCGGCCCAGTGTCTGGCCTTCTGCATCTACCACATACCATTTTCTATCAATCTTAGCCGGATTAGCCATAAATGTCTTCATTGTGTACCTCCATCGTTTTGCACGTTCCTGGAAACATCTGTCACGGTCAGCCCTGGGAAATGGAGCCATCCATGTCTTAACTTTATTATGAAAATGTCTTTCCGGGGCATTGGTAAGACATTTATCAACGTTGCCACATTGGGTTATTATAGTATACGGCTCCACGTGTGTCAATATCTTTTTTGCCTAAAAAATGCCGAAAAACAGGGGATTTTGGGGTGAGCGGGCCTCTCCTGCGGCACAGACTTTCAACAGCCCCGCAAATGCTGCTGTTGACCGGCCTGCCGGCAGGCAGCAGCGCTTCAGACACCTTCCAGACAGGGAAATTCATAGGATAACAGCGTCAGTCCACAGGCCGGGGCAGTGGGGCCTGCGGCGGAGCGGTCCTTCTCCTCCAGGATCCGGGCAATCCTTTCGGGTGGGTACTTTCCTGCCCCGGCCTCCATCAGGGTTCCTGCGATGATGCGCACCATGTTGTAGAGGAATCCCGCCCCGCTGATGCGGATGACGATCTCCGTTCCCTGCCGGGATACGGTACAGGAATACACCCTGCGGACGGTAGTCTCCGTCTGGGCGCCCGCCGAACAGAAGCTTTTGAAATCATGCTCTCCCACCAGATACCGGGCGGCCTGATCCATTTTTCCTTCATCCAGGGGAATATAGGAAAAATGGGTGTAAAGGCGGCGCATGGGATTGGGAAAGGCTTCGTTTACAATGCGGTATTCGTAGGTCTTGATGCTGTCCGTTTTCCTGGGATGAAAGCTCAGGGGGACTTCCCGGGAGGCACGGATACGGATGTCCTCCGGGAGCCTCTGGTTCAGGGCATAGGAAAACTTGTCGCCGGGCATACGGGCCTGTGTGTCAAAAACGGCCACATTCCCGCAGGCATGCACGCCGGAATCGGTGCGGCTTGCCCCGATGACCTGGATGGGCTCGCCCAGAAGGGCGGCAAGCTTTTCATTCAAGACCTGTTCAATGGTGATGCCGTTTGGCTGGAGCTGCCAGCCATGGTAATTGGTGCCGTCGTAGGCCACCGTGAGCATGATCCTTTTCATCGTCAGAATAAAATCCTTCCTACCAGAGCGTGTTTGAAAATTGCTTTCTGCCAGATGTGCGTCCCAATTTGTGGGAGATTTGCCCCAAATGAGCGC
>CAUWLJ010000185.1:0-1793 GCA_963559585.1 uncultured Eisenbergiella sp.
GGGGCTGTGAAAAAAGTCCCGTAAAAAAAGAACGCTTTTAGGGCTAATGCCTGGAAGCGTTCTTTTTCATCTGGTATAATAATTCTGCTATGAATCATACCAAAAACTATTATAGTCCAAAACAGGGTAGATTGCCACTCTTTATTACAGATTTTCTTGATATCTGTGATCCGGTATTAGCATTTGACAAAATCATGGAGGAGATTGAAATAAAAAAATATCTGAGACCCGAACCGGCATTCAAGCCCGGCAGGCCGGGATATAATCGTGTCAACATGCTGAAAACAGTCTTATTCGGGTTTATGGACACAGGGTATGCCTCCCTGAGAGAATTGGAAGACCGGTGCAAAACAAATATCCGGTACATGTACCTGATGGATTACGAGACACCAAGTTACCGTGCCTTCAGCTGCTTCATTAACAAAGAGATCAGTGAATCCGTCCAGGATATTTTCAAGGCCATTATGACTTATATTGAACAAACAGACGGGATCGATCTGCAGCATCTGTATATTGACGGCTCAAAATTCGAGGCGAATGCAAATAAATATACCTGGGTATGGAAAAAAGCAACGGAGAAGTCCAGATACCGTTTGTTTGCAAAAATCACGGAACTGCTGACAGACATGAACGAAACACTGGCATATACGGGGCTGAAAATCGAAACCAATACCGAATACACACCAGACGGTCTGGAAACGCTTTTATCAAGATACCTATTTTCCTGCCATGTGGACGAAAAAGAATTCGTATCGGGAAGGGGGCACAGGAAGAGCCGTGAGCAGCGTTATTATGAGAAACTAAAGGAATATACCGAAAAACTGGGGGAATATGCAGTTAAACTCAAGACCTGTGGGCCAGACCGGAACAGTTATTCCAAAACCGACCCTGATGCCACCTTTATGCGGATGAAAAAGGACTACATGGGGAATGACCAGTTATTGCCGGCATATAACATCCAGATCGGGGTGGCGGATGAGTATATCGCGGTGGTAGATGTGATGCAGCACCGGTCTGATATGGACTGTTTTGTCCCATTAATGGAAAAATTTCATGGAATATACGGCTTTTACCCCAAATATCCCATTGCAGATGCCGGATATGGCTCCTTCAACAATTATCTTTTCTGCCAGGAACACGGGATGGAAAAATTCATGAAATTCCCCATGTACAAGAAGGAAACAAAGGATGAAGGCTATCATAATGATCCGTTCAGGGCGGTAAACTTCAAGACAAATGAAAAGGGACAGCTGGTCTGCCCAAATGGGAAAGAGTTTCATTTTGCCTATAGAAAGCCGGTAAAAGGGAATCAGTATGGCAGACAGGAAGAGTATTACACCTGCGAAGACTGCAGCGGATGCTCCTATGCGGAGAAATGTAAAAAAACAGATAAGAACCGGACAATCCGAATCAACGAGGAACTAAGCTCCATGCATCAGGAGGTGGTGGAAAATTTGGAAAGCATACATGGAGCATTGCTGCGAATGAACCGGTCGATTCAGGCGGAAGGGACTTTCGGCATTCTGAAATATGACCGCTGGTATAAGAGAATCGTGAGAAGAGGCCTGGATTCCGTACAATTAGAGCTTTTTCTGGTGTCTATAGGGCATAATCTTTATAAATTTCACAATAAGCAGAAGAGGATCTCAGAAGCTGCATGATCCTGAAAAGAATGCATTTTTATGGGGGTAAGGGGGAGTTGTACCCTTTTTTCGTATTTCCCATTTGAAATTTTCTACAATATAAAGGGGCCGCGAAAACAGGAGTTTTCAACTCCTATTTTTCACAGCCCC
>CAUWLJ010000186.1:0-1768 GCA_963559585.1 uncultured Eisenbergiella sp.
CCAGAAGCTCCCTCTTCGTTCCTCCCCAAAGGCCGCTCTCCAGATACTGCTTGTTTTGAAGGATAAAAAAGACCTGTTTAAAGGCAGCCTCCAGCCTGTCCCCGTTCAGAGGTTCCGCCGAATGGATGTAGGGATGGCAGATCCCGTGGTACAGATTGCCCACTGAAATACGAATGAATTCCTTCACATCCTCCGGTCTGTAATCCGGCGTCAGCTCCTCCAGCCTGCCGTAAAGGTCTCTGGTGGTATGCAGCAGATGGCCGATCTCACACCTGTTCCAGTTCAGCAGATCCTCCCTGCTACAGATAAAACCGCAGGCCCGGCCGCTCTCCTCCATTTCCTCCACCATCGCCCGGTAGGCATCCATATCCTCCAGGGTCAGTCCATCCAAAACCGCCATAATATCAATATCGCTGTTTTCTCCTGCCTCACCACGCAGATAGCTCCCCTGAAGGCCCAGATAGATCAGCCTGCGGCCAAAATGCCCCTTCAGCTTTTCCAGCAGCCTGCCTGTATAGCTCTCAATCTCCACCATCTTTGCATATCCTTCCGCTTCTCAATGCTGTTTTTCTCTCAACGCCGTTTCCGCTTTCTCCAGGCCACAGCGGCTGCAGCAACTGCAGCCGCTGCCAGCAGGATCCCCCCTGCTGCCAGAAGAATTCCCGACGGATCCAGCTTCCCCGCCACAAAAACACTGGTTGGCCCGTCTGCGCCTCCTATAATCACACTCATACTCACCATCTCCCCCTCCTTTTTCCGATTCCAGAACCATAATCCCGTACCGGCCATTCCTGCCCCCAGCAGGACTGCCGCGATCAATAATCCTCTTTTTAAGATAAGGACTGCCTTTCTTTCCATTTTCCCTTTTTACCTCCTTGCCCTACATGAAATCTGACACCAGCGTGGCGATGGTTATGACCAGATTATCATCCGTTGACTCCACCAGCCTTTTCACCAGCCTTCCGTCCTCCGAGCTCATCACAGCCGCCAGCCGTTCCCTCATCTGCTTCTGCTCATATCTGGAAAAATAATCCTTCAGGCATTTTCCTTTCTCCAGAAGAAGCACCAGCGCCGCCGTATCCCCGCTCAGCTCCCCTTCCCCCAGAAGCTCCGCCCGCAGCTTTTCAATGGTCCGCTCCAGCGCATACCTGTCTGGGACATATCTTTGACACCCGTCAAACATTCCTGCCTGTTCTGCCTGCACCGCGCCCTCTCCCGCCAGCCAGCCGCCCACCGCGTCCACCAGCTCGTTCATCCGCCTGCCCGTCATGGAACCGTTGTAATCGCTCACCACCTTCTCCAGCTTCACCGGCTTTCCCTGGTTCAGGTAGTCATACAGGGGCTTCAGATAACCTCTGTCCTCCGGCAGCTCCCCTGTCACCGCCGCCTTTTTATTCTCAATCCCGATACAGCCCTCCAGCTTCAGCTCCAAAAGCCCTGCCGCCACCAGGCAGACCTGCCTTTCCATACTGAAAGCGGACAGCTTTCCCTTTTCATTGACCGCACAGACAAAATACTCCTGAATCAGTGACAGCTCCTTCATTTTTTCCTCCCTGCCGGAACGCTTTTGGTTCCGTCTGCGGTGCAAAACCGCATATTTACTTTCCTATCTGCAATGTGACAGAAGCAGGCGTCCCGCGCCGCCGATACCGGTTACTTACTACTTACGTTTTATAAGCCGATTATAGCATTGCGCTTTCCTTTGTCAACATCAAAGCTCCGCTATTCACGGAAAAGCTCCGCTATTCACGGAAAAGCTCCGCTATTC
>CAUWLJ010000187.1:0-1735 GCA_963559585.1 uncultured Eisenbergiella sp.
CCTGTTCCAACGCTTTGGATACAGGTCTGTTGTCTTCCATCGTGCTTTTGGCTATAACAACAAAATCCTGATAATCTGCCTTTTCCCGCAAACGATATGCTGTGTCAATCAGCTTAGATATATTTTTATCAAAAACTCCCTCTTTTACATACATTTTATTAAAAAACGCAATCACTCCTGAATGTTTACTGGAATCAAATTCTGCCAGGGCTGTGATGGAACGCAGGCCATGAAAAATAGCATAATAGGAACGATTAACAGAAGCCTTAAATCTTCCGCCTTTCAGGAGCAGACGCGCTGTTTCCAAATCCTCTTCTGCCATCTGAAAACGATACTTTGATAAATCAATCATACTGCCTTCCATAGAACAATGCCCTCCTTATTTATATTCTTATAAAAGGGGGTTACCTTTTCCCATCTTTTAAAAAAAGCATAATCAATATCAATGACAGAAAATACCTTATCATATTTCAAATTTAAATCTACAACCAAATCCGACAGCTTCTCCTCTGTGCTTCCATTCAGATTTCCATTCAACAGCAGTGCTACATCTACATCCGATTCTGCAGTATTTGTTCCTCTTGCGTAAGAACCGTATAACACAATCCGAATAACCTGGTTATGAAAAATAGAAAGGATTCCATCTACTAATTCATCCAATGCCGCTATATTCATTACAGCACCTCCTCCTATGCTTTCATTATACTGACCATTTTTTTCAGCGTCAACGCATTCTCCTGCACAGAAAAGGCCCGCTCAAAGTTTTATTGTGCAATGAAGCCCCCCCCCAAAATACTCACACCACCATCAAAAGCGTCCCCCCAACCACCGCAGTCAGCCCCATTCCCGCCCTCGCAGACAGCCGCTCATGGAAAACGATCCGGGAAAACAGCACTGTCACCACCAGGCTCAGCTTATCCACCGGAGCCACCACGCTGGCCGGGCCTTCCTGGAGCGCTCTGTAATAGCACAGCCAGGAGCACCCGGTGGCCACGCCTGACAGACAGATAAACACAAGCTCCCTTCGTGAAATCTCTCTGATCTCTCCGCCTTTTCCCTCCACCGCCACCATCAGCCAGGCCATCAAAAGCACCACCGTGGTACGAATGGCCGTACCCAGGTCGGAATGAATCCCCTGCATCCCTATTTTCCCCAGAATAGAAGTCAGGCTTGCAAAAATGGCAGAACCTGACGCATACCACAGCCAGCCCCTTCCCGCCTTTTCTGCCTTTGTATCTTTTTTCTTTTCGATCATCAGATAAGTGCCCGCTCCAATTAAAACCATGCCGACACCCTTGACCGCAGTAATCTGCTCTCCCAGCAAAAGGAAAGCCAGCAGCATGGTCAGGACCGTGCTGGATTTATCCACCGGAACCACCTTGTTAATATCGCCGATCTGGAGCGCCCTGAAATAGCACAGCCAGGAAAGGCCTGTTGCCAGGCCGGACAGGATCAGAAAAAGCCATGCGGCTGCATCAAGCTCACCCAGCCGGGGCCATCCTCCAGTAAGAAAAGCCATCAGCCAGGCAAAAATAACCACAACCATCGTCCGGACTGCCGTTGCCACAGCAGAATCCGTTTTCTGTATCCCGCATTTTGCCAGAATGGAAGTAATTCCCGCAAACAGCGCGGAGCCAAAAGCAAATATAAGCCACATTTTCGTTTCCCCTCTCCCGATAAAAAAGGCAGACCGGCTCTACACCGTCTGCCTTCCCTGTCTCCAATTCCGTTATTC
>CAUWLJ010000188.1:0-1726 GCA_963559585.1 uncultured Eisenbergiella sp.
CGTACAGGCTCATCTCACTGTCAAACAGAAACGAGACGTCATTCTTCTGCTTAATGTAAATCACATCGTCCAGTGTCGTAATCTCAATATCGTCAACACCGGTACACAGCGGCACAGATGGGTCTCCGTAAATCTCATTCACAGCGTTGCACAGAGAAACAAGGTACTCCTTGTTCTCCTCTGCTCCAAAGATCATACGGAACAGGCGGTCTTTGAACTTGGGATTAACTTTTACAGGATCTTTTGCACCAGCCATGCACAACCCTCCTACGATACATAAATTTTAGCATATCAGTTACGGGATTACAACACCTCAGAAATGCTGGGCAGAAAAAAGCAGAACGACGGCAGATTTGAGAACACAGTCGGCCGCTGACTGCCCCTCCCTTACACAGCTTCGCCTCCCATTCTCATCAGAAAGTAAACGAAAAACAATAAAAAAGCAACAAATGGCAGCATTCCGGCAATGACCTTCAGACCGCTCACCCTGCGATGGCGGCGAAAACCGTTCACCAGCTCCGTCATTCCTGCATAAAAGCCGCACCCAATCGCCGTTCCCCACAGGTTGTTCCAGATATCATCCACATCGAAATATCCCAGGCGCGTGATGTACTGCAGCACCTCGATCAGCATAAAAAAAAACGCTGATACGAGCATGAGCCTGACAAAATGAACCTTCCTTTCTCCAAACGGAAGCAACAGACCAAGGGGAATCGTCATGACCACGTTTGCCACGATTCCCCAGAAAATAAAATCATGCTGTTCATCCCAGGCCCTGTGATAGGAGCCGAAAAGGGTCGTCCAAAGCTGCCGCTCCGGCTCCGGTTCACGGCCAAGAAAAGTAAAAGCCAGAATGATTAAAAGATACAAAAACAGGAAAAGATATTTTAATATAAGACTCGTTTTTCTCATAGATTCCAATAGCTTTCAGTTATGTAAATCCGGCCGGCAGGACACTCCTGCACCCTTATTGCTGATCCGGGTAGGTGTCACTTCCTTCATATCCGCACACACCCATTCTGGGAGAATTGCAGACCGGCAGTAAGAAATCCGGTTCAAAATCATCTTCATATTCGTCTTCAAATTCATCCTCATATTCGCCTTCCTCCCGATTCTCCTCCTTCAGGCATTCCTCGCACCAGAAAGGCTCCCCGCCATAGTACCCATCAGGAGAAACCCACTTTGCTTCCCTGCATTTACATTTGCTGCACATCAGCTTCGGCGGATTGTTGCGGGATAAAATGACAATTTCATTATTTTTTTTCTCTCCCTCATGACTGCTGTTTACGCTCAAAACCAATTCTGTCATCGAGGCAAAATCATATTCATACAGGAAAGAATCTCCCACATCCACTACGTCCTTTAATCTGTAATTCATATTTTTAGAAGTTCTTCCCCAGAAGCTGCCTGTATCAGGATGGCTGTCATACCTTCTTCCCCCAATGGCAAAAACGCTCAGGTCCATCGGGATCTCCAAAGCATCCTTAGAAAAGGTAACAGGCACGCCGATATTAAAGTAATGACTTCAAGCGTGACCTCTCCTCCACTGCAATAGTAAGCATTTCGCAGGCATTGTCAAAATCCACCTTGGCTGTGCTCATTAACGCCTTGATAGATTTGATGAGTATACGCAGTTCACCTTCTTTAATACCTTCCTGACGCCCTTCCTCACGGCCTATCAAAAGGCCTTCCTCAAGCCCTTCCTGACGACCTTCTTCCCGTCTGT
>CAUWLJ010000189.1:0-1599 GCA_963559585.1 uncultured Eisenbergiella sp.
ACCTCCTGGCCTACACCGGCCACCTCCTGGCCCACCTTGCCGACCTCCTGGCCTACGCCAGTCACTCCCTGGCCTACTTTCTCAACCTCCTGGCCTACACCGGCCACTCCCTGGCCCACTTCCTGCACATTCTGGGAAAGTACCTGCTGGTTCTGGTTCATTTTCTGGTGCATGGCGTCAAACATTGCAGCCAGATCAGAGGTCTGTGCCTTTAAAGATTCCACCAGCGTGTCATAATTGGTGTTATTCTGCTCGGAAAAAGACTGCTCCATCTCATTCAAGACCGCCAGCAGCTGGGCATGCTCCTTTTGTGAACCACTTTTTACAGCTTCCGTTAAGGCCTTGAGACTGTCGTGTGCAGCATTCATATCGTCTCTCACATTGGAAAGACGGTTATTCGTCTCAGAAAATTTCTCCAGCAGCTCCTGAAGCCGGTTCAGATCCGCTCCGTTCATTTCATCCAAAAGCTTCCGGATCTCCTCCTTAGAAAGAGCCACTCCATTCTGTACCAGTTCAAGCTGTCCGAACAGAAGGGACACCTTTTCATCAAGCGTCAGCGTTCCCTTTCCAAGCTGATTCAGTTCATTCTTCAGCTTCTCATAGCTGTCATTCTGGGTAAAGGAGAGCAGAATTTCTTTATTATGCACGACAGAAGTGTCCAGCTGATCCAGATATTCATAGATACTGTCCAGATCCTGGCCCATCTGATCCATAAGCGCATCCCCCATGGCAGTAATGTCCTCTTTCCCCAGCTCTGACTGGATCGTCTCGTAATTCTCCAGGTAAATATCCACCAGCCATTCAGACAGCTCCTGCAGCTGTGTCTCATCCAGCTCCCAGCCCAGGCCCGCCAGATATTCCTTTACCCGCTCAACCATTGTCTCCCTGTCCGTATTCTCGGTCTGCAGCCGCTCCAGCAGGGAAGCGGTCTCGTCCACCGCCCTGTCCAATGCGGCCTCATCCTCAGGAAGGAAATCAAAACCGGCCTTCTTCAGGCTTTCCTTCATGAACTGCTCCATACTGCTCCATCCGTTCTCCCAGCCGGAGGAGGCCGCTTCTTCCTCCTGCCCGCCGTAGCGTTTACTGCGGATGAACAAAATTCCGCACAGAATCAGGATCAGCAGTACCAGAAGCCCTGCTGCCGCCGCCAACAGCTTCCTGTTTTCCGAAGAAGCCCAGAAAGCATCCGTTTCCTTCCGCTCCTCCGCCCATCTGTTTTTTTCTTCTTTTTTCATTCTACGCTCCTATCTGCGCCTCGCGCATAACTGCACGGAAAGCAGAGCCTGCCATCAGGCCGCCTTCCTTCCAGAAAGAGCCAAAACGAATTTTCCATATTCATTTCCCGGTGTGTTTTCCTGGAAATACTTCCCGGAGCTTGTTGTGCCTGGAACCATGTAGGAATTCTACAGAAACTTTAAAAGATCTGAAATACGATCCGCCTGCTGAGAATGCAGACGCCAACCGTCCCGCAACGGTTTATGGTTTGTTCAGCATAGCACTCTTTGAGAAAGATGTCAATGCTGTTTTCGATTTTAAGAAAAAAGGTAGTAACAGTTCAGCCATATCGGTTTGTTCGGTCAAAACCATGCTCGCATGGTT
>CAUWLJ010000190.1:0-1577 GCA_963559585.1 uncultured Eisenbergiella sp.
TCGGATCTTGACCTTGCTGGAATCAAGCCTGCAAAACTGTTTCGCAATTACCTAGAATATATTCATTCTATGCAGGGCTATTTCAGCCCCGCATCCTTTAAAATCCTATTCGCTGTTCCAGTTGCTATTTCTTTCCCACCGTGACGTGGAACCATGAAATTTTTTCCAGTAACATCACTATGCCATTTGTCATGTTCTTTTCCATGTTCTACGAGATAACAACCGTTTTTCTTAAGCATTTTAACTAATTCCGATGCTTTCATTATCTCCCCCTTCCATGACTTTATCATAATACGTATCAACACGTGTGTCAAGTAATTTCCAAGAACACAACAAAATTTCCCAATCGTCAAAGGTAAAGTCCATGTCTTCTTCCAGGTACTCCGCGTCTGTATCGAATTTGGCCAGAAGGCCACCGTCCATGCTGCAGTTCTTCAGCACCACCGTCTGACGGCCCACGCTGAAGGTGGGATCCTCGTTGGTTACCTGAATGCCAAAATAGATGTCCTCGCCGGTCTCCTTAAACCAGTGCAGGATTTTACGGAAGATACTGGTATTGCAGCAGAAGGGGCAGACCCGCTTCCTTCCCATCCTGCCGCCTTATTCCCCTTTCCCGTTTTCCCCAGGATAAGGATCTTAATCCCAAAATATTGACAATCGAATTACTGCCAGGTATTGAATTATCAAGGTACATAGCGAAAAATAATATGTGAAGTTTGAGTACGATAATTACAAAATTTCCTTTGGCTTCAAAGCAATTTCTTCAGAAAATGGAGAATGTAAGGAATCTCGCTCCGAAGTAATAATCTGCATATCGTCAGCAACTGGCCATTTTATTTCAAGTTGTTCATCATTCCACAATATACCACTTTCATCTTCAGGATGATAAAAATCAGAAAGTTTATAAGAAAACTCCGCCATATCAGATAAAACCAAAAAACCATGAGCAAACCCTTCTGGAACATATAACATATTTTTCTTTTCAGCACTTAGCACTACTCCAAACCATTTTCCAAATGTTTTAGACGCAAAACGTATATCGACAGCAACATCAAATACTTCTCCTTGTATTACACTGACAAGTTTACCCTGTTGATATTTCTTTTGAAAATGAAGACCTCTTAAAACTCCTTTTCGAGATGTCGAACGATTGTCTTGTACAAATTTCATCTTTAATCCGGCTTTTTCAAAATCTTTTTCGTTATATGCTTCAAAGTTATAACCTCGTGCATCCTCAAAAATATAGGGCTGGATTTCATAAAGTCCTTCAATATTTCCACATCTTTTAAATTCAAATTTACCCATAATTTTATTCTTCCTTTCATAGAATTGTACACGATTGTGCCTGGATTGTCCGTTATTAAATACATTGTAGCAGATTTTTCTTCTGGATAGAAGATAGAAAATCATGCGTTTATCCTGTTTATTTAATGGAAAAAATGTAAAAGTTCAGCCCGCGCCCACGGAGCAGCAACAGGCTGCTCCACAAAACGCCCCTCCGGGGCTTTCCGCTGCTATGCAGCTTCTTTTGCGGCGCATCAGCTCAGATCGGTATGCACGGTCAAAACCATGCGGGC